>JBBSIS010000061.1:0-15743 GCA_038231955.1 Acidimicrobiales bacterium | reverse complement strand
CGCCCCCGCAGCCGGCGGCCATGACGGCCAAGGCCGCCAACAGCGCGCCGACCTTCGCCGCCCGCCCGCGGCGACCCACTACTTCTTCTTGAAGCCGTGCTGGTCGAGCCACTCCTTGGCCAGCGTCTCGGGATCGGCCTTGTCCACGTCCGCCCGCTTGTTGAGCTGGACGAGGTCGGTGGTGTTGAGCTCCGACGACACCTTGTTGAGCACCCGGCGGATGTCGTCGTCGACCACGTCCTTGCGGATGGCGGGCACGATGTTGTCGACGGTCTGCAGCTTCTTGTCGTCCTCGAGCACGACCAGGTTACGGGCGGCCACACCGCCGTCGCTGGAGAAGACGAGGCCGACGTCGATGTCGCCGGAGGTCAGCGCCTCCAGGGTCTTCGGCCCACCCGAGTCGAGGACGCGGAAGGCCTTGAACTTGAGCCCGTAGGTCTTCTCGAGCCCAGGCTGGCAGAACGGGCGAGTCGGGCACTCGGGACCGGCGCCGAGGGTCAACTGCGGGGCGGCGGGGGCCAGATCGGACAGCTTCTTGGCCTTGAGGCGGTCAGCGGTGGCCTTGGTGACCGCAAAGGCGTTCTGGTCCTGGGCCGCGGACGGGTTCAGCGCGGTCAGGCCGAGGACGTCGAGCCGGTCGCGCAACTTGGCCACGCTGGCGTCGAGGTCGCCGCTGGCCTCGCCGGCGTTCTTGTTCACGTTCTCCAGGAGCGTCCCGACGTATTCGGGGACGAGGTCGATCCCGTTGTCCTTTCCGCCCTTCTGCAGGGCGGGCAGGTAGATCTCCCGCTGGCCCAGACCGCTCTTCACCGTGACCCGGAAACCCTCGTTCTGAAGGGCGCCGGCGTACATGTTGGCGACGATGATGCTCTCGGAGAACGGCGCCGAGCCGACCACCACCGTCTTGGCCGCCTTGTCGGTGGCCGTCGTGGTGCTGTCCGAGCCGCACGCCGCGGTCATGGTGGCCACCGCGACCAGCAGCCCGGCCGTCCGTAGGATGATCGACTTCGAGGGCATTGGGATCCCCTTCTCCTCAAGGCGCGACCCCAGCGGGCCGCAGGCTCGTTTACGCGACCGCAGTGGCCGCCGGCTCATCCTGCCCCCGATACGACGTCTGGCGTAGTCCCTCCGACACAACCCTGCGCTGGAGGCGGCCCAGCCCGAGTTCCGTAACCAGGGCCAGAAGCCCGACAAGCAGGCCCCCGGCGACGATCTGGGCGTTGTCCTGCTGGCCGAAACCGTCGACGATGTAGCGCCCGAGGCCACCCCAGGCCGTCACCGCCGCCAGCGTGGCCGTGGCCACGACCTGCACCGCCGCCGTGCGCACGCCGGCCATGACGAGGGGCAGAGCGATGGGCAGTTCGACCCGCCAAAGGAGCTCACCGCCAGTCATCCCCATCCCGCGGGCCGCCTCCACCACGTCGTGGTCCACCGCCTGCATCCCGACGTAGGCGTTGGTGACAAGCGGCGGCACGCCCAAGGCGACGAGGGCGACGAACGCGGGGCGAGCGCCGAAGCCCGGCCACCCGCTCAGTCCGAAGGCCTGCTGGGCCAGGGCCAGGATAGCCAGCGACGGAACGGCCCGCCCCACGTTGGCCAGGTTGATGGCCAGCGCTCCGCCCCGGCCCCGGTGCCCGAGCCAGATCCCGATCGGCAGGGCCAGGACGACGGCGGTAGCCACCGCGGCGGCGGACATCAACAGGTGTTCCGTCAGCCGATGGGGGACGCCGAAGTCACCCCGCCAGTGTTCGGCGGTGGTGAACCACGCCACCACCTCGCCCGGCAAGCTCCCCGTGTCACAGAGCTGCGGCCCGCCGCTTCGCTTCGGTGCTCGCTCACCGCGACCACGGGGAGAGGAGACGGGCGACGCCTGCCAGGCTGACGTCGGCCACGACGGCCAGGGCCACGGAGAGCACGGAGCCGACGACGACCGGTGTGCGGAAGTCCCGGTTGATGCCCTCGATGATGAAGGCGCCCAGGCCGCCTTGGCCGATCAGGCCCGTGACGGTGACCAGCCCGATGGTGGTCACGGTGGCGATGCGGATGCCGGCCACGATCACCGGCACGGCCAGGGGGAGCTCCACCCGGAGCAGCTGGCCGAGGGGCCGGTAGCCCATGCCGTGAGCCGCCTCCCGCACCTCCTCGGGCACGCCGTCGAGGCCGGCCACGATGTTCCGCACCAGGATCAGCAGCGTGTAGATGACGAGTCCGATCTCAGCGGTGAGCCGGGAGAGGCCCGTGAAGGGAACGAGGAGGGCGAAGAGCGCCAACGAGGGAATGGTGAACAGCGCCCCGGTGAAGCCGAGGATCGGTCCCTCGCTGCGCCGCCACCTGCGGGCGACCAGGCCGAGGGGGAAGGAGATGACGAGCCCGAGCAACACCGCGATGGCGGTGAGCTCCACGTGCTGGCGGACGGCGGCGACGATGTCGTCGCCGTGGAGGCGTACCCAATCCCACCGCACCCACGGGTCATCAACTGCCATTCCAGGTACGACAGGCACTCCGGGCAGACTAGCGATCCCATGATCCGGCTCCCATGATCCGCCCGGTCATGATCGGATTGGCATGATCGGATTGGCATGATCCGACTGGAGGCTCTCGCCAAGCGGTGGGACAACGGCCAGGTGGCGGTCGACTCTCTCGACCTCGAGATCGCCGCCGGCGAGATCTGCATGCTGATCGGACCGTCGGGCTGCGGAAAGACCACCACCCTCAAGATGATCAACCGCCTGATCGAGCCCACGAGCGGGCGCATCTTCCTGGGCGACGACGACGTCACCGGTTCCGATCCCGTCGAGCTGCGCCGGCGGATCGGCTACGTGATCCAGCAGGTTGGTCTGTTCCCCCACCTCAGCGTGGCCGAAAACGTGGCCACGGTCCCCAAGCTCCTGGGTTGGGACAAGGGACGGATCCGGGCCCGGGTCGACGAGCTGCTGACCCTCGTCGGCCTCGACCCTGCGCAGTACCGCCGCCGCTACCCACACCAGCTCTCCGGCGGCCAGCGCCAGCGGGTGGGCGTGGCCCGGGCCCTGGGCGTCGACCCGCCCGTGCTGCTCATGGACGAGCCGTTCGGCGCCGTCGACCCCATCGCCCGGGACCGTCTCCAGCAGGAGTTCCTGCGCCTGCAGGCCGAGGTGGCCAAGACCGTCGTCTTCGTGACCCACGACATCGACGAGGCCGTGCGCCTGGGCGACCGCATCGCCGTGCTGCGGGAAGGCGGGATCCTCGAGCAGTACGCCTCGGCGGCCGAGGTGCTGGCTCGCCCGGCGACCCCGTTCGTGGCCGACTTCGTGGGCGCCGACCGGGGCCTGAAGCGCCTGGGTGTCACACCGATCGACCTGGCCACGCTGGAGCAGCCGGTCACTGTGGGCCCCGACCTCGCCGTTGACGAGGCCCGTAGGGCCATGGACGCCGAGCCGGGCGCGTGGGCGGCGGTGGTGGACGGCGAGGGGCGCCTGGTCGGCGAACTGCGTCGCGCTGAGGTGGTCGACGGCGACGGGACCGTGCGGGACCGGATGCGGCCGATCGGCGCCCGGGTCGACGGCGGGGCGTCGCTGAAGGACGTCTCCGCCGCCCTGCTGCTGTCGGACTCGGGGTGGGTGGCGGTCACAGAGGGGGATCGGCTCCTGGGCGCCCTCGGTCCGGAGTCGCTGCACGCCGCCGCCCGCCGCTCCGCCGCCCGTCGCTCGGTTGGAGGGTAGCCCCGGCTACCCTCGCCGCCATGTCCGACCTCCAGGCCCAGATCGCCGAGCTGTGGGACCGCCGCCGCGAGCTGACCCCCGACGATCACGACGCCCTGGCCGTCGTCCGGGAGGCCGTCGCCCTGCTGGACTGCGGCGAGGCCCGCGTCGCCGAGCCACCTGCCGGTGCGGACGGCCCCGGCACCGGCGAGCCAGATGGCGGGAACATCGTCGTCCACGTCTGGCTGAAGCAGGCCATCCTCCTGCTCTTCCGGCTCTCGGCCATGGAGACCATGGAACTGGGGCCCTTCGAGTTCGCCGACCGCATCCCGCTCAAGCGCGGGTGGGTCGAGGCGGGGGTCCGGGTGGTGCCCGGGGCGTCGGCCCGCTGGGGCTCGTTCATCGAGGCCGGGGCCGTGCTCATGCCCAGCTACGTCAACATCGGGGCCCGGGTCGGCGCCAACACCATGGTGGACACCTGGGCCACCGTCGGGTCCTGCGCCCAGGTCGGCGCCAACGTCCACCTCTCCGGCGGCGTCGGCATCGGCGGCGTGCTCGAGCCGCCCCAGGCCGCCCCCGTCATCATCGGCGACGACGTGCTGGTCGGCAGCCGCTGCATGATCACCGAAGGGGCCCAGGTCGGGCGGGGGTCGGTGCTCGGCGCCGGGCTGATCCTGTCCCGGACGATCCCGGTGATCGACGCCGAGACGGGCGAGGAGCTCGGCCGAGGCCAGATACCGCCCTGGTGTGTGGCCGTGTCCGCCACCCGGCCCCGGGTGTACCCTGGCGGCGAGTTCGGGATGCCGTGCGCGCTCGTCATACGTCGCCTGATCGAGGGTGAGCGCCACGACAAGGGCCAGCTCGAGGATCTCCTCCGTCATCACGGCGTCTCCGGCTGAGCCGTCACCGACACAGGTGCCCGACCTCCTCAAGCTCACGGCCGAACTGGTCGACATCCCCTCAGTGAGCCATCACGAGGGCGCGGTGACTGATCACCTGGAGTCCGTGTTGGCCGACGTCCCGTGGCTGGAGCTGACCCGCGTCGGCGACAACCTCGTGGCCCGGACCACCCTCGGTCGCGGGCAGCGGCTGGTGCTGGCGGGGCACACCGACACCGTCCCGGCCAACGGCAACGGAACGGCCCGCGTCGAGGGCGACGTCGTCTGGGGGCTGGGCTCGTGCGACATGAAGGGCGGGGTGGCGGTGCTGGCCGAGCTGGCCCGCAGCGTGGCCGAGCCGGTCGTGGACACCACGTACGTGTTCTACGAGTGCGAGGAGGTCGACGCCCGCTTCAACGGCGTGGAGCGGCTGTTCCGGGAGCGCCCCGACCTGCTGGCGGGCGACGCCGCCCTATTGGCCGAGCCCACGTCGGCCCGCATCGAGGCCGGCTGCCAGGGCACCATGCGGGTGCAGGTCACCATGAAGGGGGAGCGGGCCCACACGGCGCGCGCCTGGCTGGGTCGCAACGCCATCCACCGCCTGGCGCCGGTGCTCGCCGCCGTCGCTGCCTACGACGGCCGGCAGGTCATCATCGACGGCTGCCACTTCCGGGAGGGCCTGCAGGTGGTGCGGGTCGACGGGGGTGTGGCCAACAACGTGGTGCCCGACCGGGCCACCGTCACCCTCAACCACCGTTTCGCCCCCGACCGCACTGCCGCCCAGGCCGAGGCCCACGTCCGCCAGGCGGTGGGCGAGGTCGACGGGTTCGACGTGACCGACATGGCTCCAGCCGCGCTGCCGGCCCTCGAGCACCCCGTACTGGAGCGCGTCCTGGCCGCCACCGGCGACGTGGCCCATGCCAAGCTGGGCTGGACCGACGTCGCCCGTTTCGCAGCCCGCGGCGTCCCCGCCACCAACTTCGGCCCCGGCGATCCAAGCCTGGCCCACAGCGCCGGCGAGTGCGTGACGCGCCGTGAGCTCGACCGGGTCTACGGCGTCCTGCGGACGGTCCTGGAGCAGGGATGACGACCCGCCGGTCGACGCCCGGGCGGCCGGGGCTCGGAACCCGTGCCCTCGCCGTCGTCGTCGCCATGGTGGCCGTGCTCGTCGGCCTGACCGGTCCGGCCCGCGCCAGCAACGACACGTACTTCGACCGCCAGTGGGCCCTGGCCCAGATCGACGCTCCTCAGGCGTGGGCGCGGTCGACGGGAAGCGGTATCACCATTGGCATCATCGATACCGGCGTGGACGCCGGTCATCCCGATCTGGCCGGCAAGGTGCTGGCCACCGCCGATTGCGTCGGCCGGCCGTGCACGAGCGGCGCCGGACAGGATGTGCACGGGCACGGGACCATCGTCAGCGGTATCGCCGCCGCCTCGACCAACAACGGCGTCGGCATCGCCGGGGTGGCGCCCGACGCCCGCCTGGTGGTGGCCAAGGTGCTGAACAGCGACGGCGAGGGCCGGGTCGGCGACATCAACAACGGAATCCGCTGGGCGGTCGACCAGGGCGCCCGGGTCATCAACCTCAGCCTGGGCGACCCGAACGTGTCGGTCTCCAACGCCGTGGGTTCTCCGCTGCGCAACGGGATCGACTACGCCTGGAGCCGGGGCGCGGTCCCGGTGCTGGCGTCGGGGAACTACGGCGATATCGGCGCCGGGAACTACGCCGACCTCAACGCCGTGGTCGTGGGGGCCACCACCCGGTCCGGCTCGGTCGCCTCGTACTCCGGCGGCGTGGGCACGGCCAAATGGGGCCTGGTCGCCCCCGGAGGGAATGGCTCCGGGAGCGCGGCGAACAACGTGTTCTCGACGTTCCCACTGGTGGCGGGGGGCAGCGGTTACGCCTCGGCAGCGGGCACGTCGATGGCCGCGCCCCACGTGGCCGGGGCTGTCGCCCTGCTGCTGTCCCAGGGGCTGACGCCGGCGGCGGCCGTCGCCCGGCTGTTGGCGACGCTCGATCGATCGGTGCCGTGCGGCATCGGGTGCCAGGGCCGCCTCGACGTCGCCGCCGCCGTGGGCGCCGGGACCAGTTCGGCCATTGCTCCGGCGGGAGCGGCGACGGGCCCCATGGGGACGATCGCGAGCACAGCGCCCACCGGGGCCCGTACCGCGGTCCCCGGCTCACCGTCGGCCCGGACGCCGAGCCCGTCGACGACCATCTCATCCGGCCCGGCGACGAGCCCGTCCGACCCGGCCCGATCCCCCGTCCCCATGGGCGCCGGCGGCTCGCCGGACCTGGCTGCGCCGCTCCTGCCCGGTCCGATGGCTGTGCCCGTGTTGTTCGGCGACCGAACGCCGCATCGCGGCGCGATCCTGCCGGCGGTCGCCATCGCATTCGTCCTGAGCATGGCCGGTGCCGTCGGCGGCGTGGGCTGGCGCCGGCTCAGGGCCTAGGCCGTCAGGGCCTCAGCGGTTGAAGCCTCAGAGCTTGCGGACGATGGTGACCACCTTGCCGTAGATGCGGACGTCGGCGGGGTCGAACTCCATCGGGACCAGACGGGAGTTGGCCGGCTGCAGCACGATCTTGGCGCCCTTCCGGGTGAAGGTCTTGACCGTGCCCTCCTCGCCGGGGATGCCGGCCACGACCACGTCCCCCTTCTGCACGTCGCTCTGGTGGCGGACGACCACGTAGTCGCCGTCGAGGATGCCGGCCTCGATCATCGAGTCGCCCCGGACCCGCACCATGAAGAGGGCGCCGTCGCCGGTGAAATCGGCCGGCATGGGGACCAGCTCTTCCACGTTCTCCTGGGCCAACACGTCGGTGCCGGCGGCCACGTCGCCCACCAGAGGCACGTGGCGGACCGGCCGCCGCTCGCCCGCCGCTCCCGAGCCGGGGTCGTAGCGGACCTCGATGGCCCGCGGCTTGGTGGGATCGCGCCGGAGGTAGCCCAGCCGCTGGAGGGTGGCCAGGTGGGCGTGGACCGTGGACGTGGAGGTGAGCCCTACGGCGACACCGATCTCCCGGACCGACGGGGGGTACCCCCGCGTCCCGGTCTCGGACTCGATGAACTCGAGGATTCCGCGCTGGCGGTCGGTCAGGTTTGAAGTCACCGGGCCACCATAGGTGGGCCAGGGGCCCGGCGCAAACATACGTTCGTAAAATCCCTTGACCACGAACGAGCGTTCGTGGTTGACTCCACCTGTACACGAACACGCGTTCCCGAAGGAGATGTTCGTATGGTTGCGGTCGCTCAGCTCTCGCCGGCCCGGCGTGTCCCGCCGGCCTCAGACCGCCACCTGGTGGTCGTGCGGTCCACTCCGGTGCCACACCAGCAGCCGGGCGCCGTGGCCCCGTCGACGTTCCGGCGGCGGAGGGCGGTGGCCGCCGGGGCGGTGGCGACAGTGCTCTTCGTTGTGTCCTTGCTGGTCCGTGGCGTGTTGGGCGGCCCGTCGGCCGCACCCGGACGCCCGGTGACCGGCCAGGCGGTGTACGTCGTGCAGCCCGGCGACACGTTCTGGGACATCGTCCGCACGTTCCGCCCCGACGATGACCCCCGGCCCGTGGTCGCCCGCCTGGTGGCGGCCCACGGAGGCACCGTCCTCGTGGTCGGCGAGCGCATCTCGAGCCCGGACCGGGTCTGAGGGGCAGCCACCTCTCGACCCAGGATGGCGGGTACCGTCGGTCGAATGCGGTGCCCTGCGTGCTCGAGCCTCGACGACAAGGTGGTGGACTCGCGTCTCGCCGACGACGGCGTGGCCATCCGGCGTCGTCGTGAGTGCCTGGAGTGCGGCCGGCGGTTCACCACCTTCGAGCGGGTCGAAGAGGTCGGTCTCGTCGTCCTCAAGCGGTCGGGCCTCCGCCAGCCGTTCCGGAGGGAGAAGATCATGGCCGGTGTGCGGGCGGCCGCGAAAAACCGGCCGGTGGGGCCCGAGCAAGTCGAGGGCCTGGCCGCCGATGTCGAGGAAGCCCTTCGTCTCGAGGGGTCCGAGGTCACCAGCGCCCTGGTGGGCGCCGCCGTCCTCGATCGCCTCCGGGCCCTCGACGAGGTGACGTATGTCCGCTTCGCCAGCGTCTACAAGGGCTTCGCCGACCCCAGCGACTTCGAGCGTGAGATCGGCCTGTTGACCAAGGTTGACCGGGTCGAGCCCGGCGGCGCCTGAGTCCACAGGGTTGCCCCTCTAGCGGTCCACAGGCTCCCCTCTCTACGGTGCAGGGACCGCCTTCAAACGGTTGACACCGTTGGAATTACGGTGTTGTATTACAACTCCATCTCGTGGCTCGGCGGCATGCGACCACAACATCTTGTGGCCATGCCCCAACTATCGGCGCGATGGGCTCACGTTCGCAGCTCGTTCGACAGGGAGGCATGCCACATGGCGATGGCGCCGGAGCAGACAGGGATCGGCATCCGCAGGCACTTCACCACCGAGGGGACCGACCCCTACGACGAGGTGGTCTGGGAGCGCCGCGACGCCCGCATCACCAACTATCGCGATGGCGTCGTCGCCTTCGAGCAGCTCGGGGTGGAGTTCCCCACCGGCTGGTCGCTGAACGCGGCCAACATCGTCTCCCAGAAGTACTTCCGGGGCGCCCTGGGCTCAGCGGAGCGTGAGCAGTCGCTCCGCCAGGTGATCGACCGGGTGGTCGACACCGTCACCGCCTGGGGCACCAAGGACGGCTACTTCGTCGACGACGCCGAAGCCGAAACTTTCCGGGCCGAGCTGAAGCACCTCGTCGTCCACCAGAAAGCCGCCTTCAACTCCCCGGTCTGGTTCAACATCGGCGTGCGGGGCGAGCCCAGGCAGGCTTCGGCGTGCTTCATCCTCGCCGTCGACGACACCATGCAGTCCATCCTCAACTGGTACGTCGAGGAAGGCACCATCTTCAAGGGGGGATCCGGTTCGGGCATCAACCTGTCCAACATTCGGTCGTCATCCGAGCACCTCAAGGGCGGCGGCACCGCCTCCGGCCCGGTCAGCTTCATGCGGGGCGCCGACGCCTCGGCCGGGACAATTAAGTCGGGAGGCAAGACCCGTAGGGCAGCCAAGATGGTCATCCTCAACGCCGACCACCCCGACATCGAAGACTTCATCTGGTGCAAGGCCATCGAGGAGCGCAAGGCCCGCGTCCTGCGTGACGCCGGGTTCGACATGGACCTCGACGGCAAGGACAGCCACTCCACCCAGTACCAGAACGCCAACAACTCGGTCCGGGTGACCGACGAGTTCATGCAGGCCGTCGTCGACGACGCCGACTGGCACCTGCGGGCGGTCAAGACCGGCGAGCCCCTGCGCACCATGAAGGCCCGCCAGCTCTTCCGCCAGATCGCCGAGGCCACCTGGGAGTGCGCCGACCCCGGGATGCAGTTCGACACCACCATCAACCGCTGGCACACCGCGGCCAACACCGGCCGCATCAACGGCTCGAACCCGTGCTTTCCCGGTGACCAACTGGTCCACACCGACAAAGGCCTGATCCGGTTCGACGAACTGTTTGACCGTGCCCGTCAGGGCGAGGCCTTCGGCGTCTACACCCACGACGCCACCAGCCCGGATGCGCCGGCGGAGCGCCTCGAGATCACCACGCCCGAGGCGTTCATGATCACCGGGACCAACGAGATCGTTCGTCTGCGGTTCAGTAACGGTATGGACTTGCGCTGCACACCGAACCACCGGATTTTCACGGTGAACCGAGGGTACGTCCCCGCCTCGGAGCTGACGTCAGAGGACCACGTCAAGACCCTCGATCTGCCCGCACCGGCAGTGAGTGCCGATCTCCGGCTGCCCGTGTCGACCGACGTGGCCGACTACGCCGTGAAGGGCGACTGGTCCCGCTCGCTGCAGCTTCCTGAGAAATGGACGCCGGAGCTCGCCCACTACCTGGGATGGCTGGTGGGCGACGGCTGCATCGCCGGCGACGTCGTCTCGACCGTCTACGGCGGAGGAGACGACCAGGACGAGATTCTGCCCGCGCACGCTGAGCTCTTGGCATGGATGAACGGTGATCGAAAGCCCACCCCGTCGGTGCAGGCCAACGGCACGGTGCAGCTCCGCCAGAGCCGCCGGGTGATCGCCCGGTTCATCGAGGCGCTCGGGATCACACACTCGAAGGCGGCCGAGAAGGTCATCCCCTGGTCCGTGGAGCAGGCACCACCTGAGGCGCTGGCGGCGTTCCTACGCGGGTTGTTCGATGCCGATGGATGCGTCTACGACGGGAGCACCAACCGATACGTGGGCCTCGGCTCGTCGTCATCGGAACTTCTGCGTGGCGTTCAGCGGCTCCTGTCGACGTTCGGGATCATCAGCCGGATCTACCAGACCCAGAAGACGGAAAATGAGAAGTTCGCCCACGTCCGCAAGGATGGGTCGGTAGCGGTCTATGTCAGCAAGCCGATGTGGGATCTTCGCATAGCCAATCACTCAATCGCCACGTTCGCCGACGGCATCGGGTTCACTCTTCCCGCCAAGCAGACGAAGCTGGCGGCGTTGCTGGCCGGCCGACCGCTGGGGGCCAAGCGCGCGGCCGTCCGCTTGGTGGAGCGCACCGACGACGGTGTCGAGATCACCTACAACCTCACCGAGCCCCGCAACCACTCGTACATCGTGCAAGGACTTACTATTAGCAACTGCTCGGAGTACATGCACCTCGACAACTCGGCGTGCAACCTGGCCAGCCTCAATCTGCTGAAGTTCCTGGCCGAGGACGGCACGTTCGACGTCGACGGTTTCAAGGCCGCGGTCGAGGTCGTCTTCACCGCCCAGGAGATCCTCGTCGGCAACGCCGACTACCCCACGGAGAAGATCGGCCAGAACGCCCGCCGGTTCCGCCAGCTCGGCCTGGGCTACGCCAACCTCGGGGCCATGCTCATGGCCCTGGGCATCGCCTACGACTCCGACGCCGGCCGTAGCTGGGCCGCGGCCATCACGTCGCTGATGACCGGCCACGCCTACGCCACCTCGGCCCGCACCGCGGCCCGGATGGGCCCTTTCGCCGGCTACAACGAGAACCGCGAGCCCATGAATCGGGTACTGCGCATGCACCGCGACGAGGCGGCCGGCATCGACGACCGCCTGGCCACCCGTGACCTGGTCAGCGCGGCCCAGGACGCCTGGGACCGGGCCGTGGAATGGGCCGACGACTGGGGCGTCCGCAACTCCCAGGCGACGGTGCTGGCTCCGACCGGCTGTCTGGTGGGCGGCTCCTTGGTCGCCACCGACCGGGGACTGGTCCGCCTGGCCTCCCTGGGCGATCCCGACGCTCAGCAGTGGCAGGACCTCGACGTGCGAGTCGCCACCGACGACGGTCCCAAAGCCGCCACCAGGTTCTACATCAACGGTCTGGAGCCAGTCGTCAGCGTCGACACCGCCCGGGGCTACCGCATCCAGGGCACGACACAGCACCGGGTGAAGGTGGTCGACGAGGTCACCGGCGACTGGGAGTGGAGGCGCTTCGCCGACATCCGTGCCGGCGACCTCGTCCCCCTCGCCCTGCACCAACTCGTGGGTGAGCCGCGGGACGTGCCGCTGCCGCCGATGCCCGAGGCGTACTGGACGGGCGAGCACCACGTCGAGGCTCCACGCACCGTCACCGCAGAGCTGGCCGAGCTGGTCGGCTACTTCATGGGCGACGGATCGCTGCATGCTCGCGGTCTGCGTTTCTGCGTGGCGGATGCGGACTTCGACGTCGTCGAGCGGCTGGAGCAGCTGGGCAAAGTCGTGTTCAACCTTTCCGCCACGGTCGCACCGATGCAGGGCTACACGGAGGTCGCCTTCTCCTCCGTGCGCCTCACCCTGTGGTGGGAAGCCTGTGGCTTGGCCAAACGGCTACCCCATGAGAGCCACACCGGCAAGGGTTGCAGCCCCCACATTCCCGAGGCCATCCTCCACAGCAACGATCCCGAGGTGTACCGGGCCTTCCTGCGGGGCCTGTTCGAGGCCGACGGCACGGTGACCGCCGGAGTGCCGTCGTTTTCCAGCACCTCGCCGGCCTTCGCCTCAGACGTCCAGAGCGTCCTGTTGGCACTGGGCTACCCGACCACTCGCCGACTGGAATCCATCCGCACCGGCTGGGGACAGGCCCCGCTCGCTGTGCTGCGCGTCCTCAACGCGTCCTACGCCAGTCGCTGGTCGGCCGAGATCGGTTTCCAGGGCGACCGAAAGAACGCCGCCGTCGCAGTCGCGACTGGTGATGCCGGCAAGGCCGGCCGCCTCGACTACATCCCGGTCAGCCGGGCCATGGTCGACCGGCTCGCCCCGGCCAATGACCGCCTCCGCAAGGTTCTGCTCATGGAGCTGTCCCGGGTCCAGGTATCCCGGCGCATCGCCACCGAGTTGTTCGAGCGCACCGCAGATCCTGAGCTGGGCCACCTGCTCTCGTACTTTTACGACCGGGTGATGTCCGCCGAGTTGGGCGACGAGGAGCTCACCTACGACATCTCCGTGCCCGAGAACGTCACCTACGTCGCCAACGGGTTCATCAGCCACAACACCATCGGCCTGATGATGGATTGCGACACCACGGGCATCGAGCCCGACCTCGGCCTGTGCAAGACCAAGAAGCTGGTCGGCGGGGGGACGATGTCGATCGTCAACCAGACCGTGCCCCGCGCCTTGCGGCGCCTGGGTTACTCGCCGCAGCAGTCGAGCGAGATCATCGCCTACATCGACGAGCACAAGTCGATCCTCGGGGCCCCGCACCTGTCCGCCGACCACCTGTCGGTGTTCGCCTGTTCCATGGGCGACAACGTCATCCACTACCTCGGCCACGTCCGCATGATGGCGGCCGTCCAGCCCTGGATTTCCGGCGCAATCTCGAAGTGTGTCGTGGGCGACACCTTGTTGGCGACGAACGACGGCCTGGTGAGGATCGGCAGCCTCCACCGCGGCGAGGCGCCGGACACGTTCCGCGAAGAGATCATCGCGGTGGCCTCGACGGGCGGTGTGGAGAAGACCGACGCGTTCTACTACGGCGGGCTGCGCCCCGTCCGCAAGGTCGTGTTGCGATCGGGCCATCGGGTCGTCGGCACGCCGAACCATCGGCTCCAAGTTGCCGGCTCCTCTGGCCTCGTTTGGCGGCGGCTCGACGAGATCGAAGTGGGGGAGTACGTCGCCACCCAGTACGGCTCAGAGATGTGGTCAGTGCTCCCGGCCCGGTTCGACGACTTCGCGCCGACGGCTCCGTACGGTTCACAGAAGTCGGTCGACATCCGGCAGGAGATGACCGAGGAGTTGGCCTTCCTTCTGGGCGCCTATGCCTCCGAAGGCCACACCACGACGGCCAACTGGACCGTCACCATCACCAACTCGGTCGAGGCCGTGCTGGAACGCATCGTCGCCGCCTGGCGCAGCGAGTTCGGGATCGAACCCCGCATCGTCCGCCAGGTCGGCAAGTGCCCGGGGGTCGTGGCGGCGTCGAAGACGGCGGTGGAGTTCCTGCAGCACCTCGGCTGCGGCGGTCGAGCTTCGACCAAGCGCATCCCCGATGCCGTGCTGCGGTCGCCGCGCACCATGGTGCTGGCCTTCCTGCAGGGGCTGGCGCTCGATGCGTACGTGTCGGTGACCAGCATGCCCAAATGGGCGATCTCCCTGGACTCGCCGGCCATGCTCGACGACCTCCAGGCCGTGCTCACCAACCTCGGCATCGTCCACGGGCGGATCTCGAAGCGCAACACCACCTACGACACGACCTGCGACGAGGTCTACGCCACCGGCGACCACGCTCGGCGATTGGCCGGCTTCGTCCCCTTCCTCGAGCCGGAGAAGGCGGCACGGTCGGCACAGCTGCAGGCCATCGCTGCGGGTCTGTCGTCGGCCGACGTGGTGGCCGGCATCACCGTGCTTGAGCTGCTCGCCCTCGTGCCACCAGGCCACCGGAGCCAGGTCAGCGTCCTTCACGACGTGCGGACCAGTCGGGTCACCCGACAGACCGTCGAGCGGGTCGCCGCCGTGCCCGGTGTGGAACTTCCCGAGTGGCTGCAGACGGTCCTCGACGACAACCTCCACTTCAGCCCCGTCGAGTCGGTGGTCGACGCCGACGTGCAGGAGGTGTTCGACATCTCCGTGCCGGCCACCTCGGCGTTCGTGGGCAACGGCATCGTGAACCACAACACGATCAACATGCCCACCCACGCCACCGTCGAGGAGATGGAGCAGCTCCACATCGACGCCTGGCGGATGGGGCTCAAGGCCGTCGCCGTCTACCGCGACAACTGTAAGGTGGCCCAGCCGCTGTCGACCACCAAGAAGGACGTGGCTGCGGTGGTCCAGCCGATCCTGGTCAAGCAGCCGGAGCGTCAGCGCCTGCCCCGCATGCGTACGTCGAAGACGTTCTCCTTCCGGGTGGCCGACTGCCACGGCTACGTCACCGTTGGCCAGTACGACGACGGCCGGCCCGGGGAGATCTTCCTGCGGGTGGCCAAGCAGGGCTCGACCCTGGCCGGGATCATGGACGCCTTCGCCATTTCGGTCAGCCACGGCCTGCAGTACGGCGTACCCCTGCGGGCCTTCGTCGACATGTACACCAACATGCGCTTCGAGCCCGCCGGCATCACCGACGACGCCGAGATCCGCTTCGCCAGCTCCCTCGTCGACTACATCTTCCGCCGGTTGGCGGTGGAGTACCTGTCGCCCGAGGACCGGGCCGATCTCGGTATTCTCACCGTCGCCGAGCGCATGCAGCCCACGCTCCCGGGCGTCGAGGAGCACGCCACGCCCTCCAGCATGGGCTCCGACGTGTTCCCCGACCCGGCCCCCAAGCCGGCCGCCGCACCTCAGCTGGCCATGAGCCCGGCCGCGTCCGACGCCCCCTACTGCTACGTGTGCGGCGTGGTCATGCAGCGGGCCGGCGCCTGTTTCGTCTGCACGGGCTGCGGCACCACGAGCGGCTGCTCGTAGCGTCATGTGACTTCGCGCCAAAATGCGACACCAGAATGCGACACCTCTTCGCGAGTGTCGCATTTTGGCCGGGGCTGGAGGCATCGCTACCGCGCTCTTGGCGCGGCACGGCGGATCGCGCCTCCAACGGCAGGGAACCGTCCAACGTTGTAGGAGGTCGGCATGTCCGAGACGCTCGTAGTGCTTCACGAGGTCAGGGAAGAGGTCGCCCCAGAAGAGGTGACTCTCAAGACTGCTCGGGAGCGGCGTGACGACGCGCTGGTGCATGGAAAGACGTTCGACGGCGTTG
>JBBSIS010000060.1:0-15783 GCA_038231955.1 Acidimicrobiales bacterium | reverse complement strand
GCGTTGAGCGGCTACGGCCCCTGGCTGACGCCGACGTCGCTGTGCAGATCTCCCTCGACCGGGCCGACGCCGCGCCCAACGACGAGCTGCGGGCCCCCGGCAACCACGCCCGGGTGGTCGATGCCATTCCCCGCCTGGTGGGCATGGGCATTCGGGTGCGGATCGGCACCACGCTGGACCCCGATGCCGACGTCGACGACGAGGAGCGGTCCCGCCTCTGCGCCCTGCATCGCGACCTCGGCGTCAGCGACGACGACCACGTCGTGCGCCCCGTGGTGCGCCGGGGCCGGGCGGCGGCCGCCGACATGGGGGTGCGGGCCAGCGTCGCCGACCTGCCACCGGAGCTGACGATCACCACCGACGGGGCGTTCTGGAGCCCGTTCGGCCCCACGGTGCGCGACGGCCACCTCGACACCGACCTGCTCGTCACCCGCACCACCGACCCGCTGCACATCCCCGCTGGAGCCCTCGCCCGCCTCGTCGACGGCCGACCGCCTGGTGACGACGCCCGCCTCGGCATCCGTTGAGCGTGAAGCCCACCTCGGCCCGGTCGGGCCTCACGACAAGGAGCCAGCGATGACCGCCACCATCCCGACGCAGGAACGGGGGGTCAGCGAGGGAACCCTCGGGCGCTCCCTCGCCGTCGTACGCATCCTCATCGGTCTGACATTCCTCCTCAACGGCCTGGCCAAGCTGTTCGGGCTACACCGGGTGGAGATCGGGCCCTACCTGGGGAACCTCATCAATCGGGCCGACGCCCGGTTCATCCTCGACGTGGAGGTCAACCGCAATGCCCGCCACCAGATCCCGCTGATCGGACGCATCACCAACGACCTCGTGCTGCCGCATTGGAGCCTGTTCTCCTGGGGCCTGACCGCCATCGAGATCGCCGCCGGGGCGCTGCTCGTCGCTGGCTTGGCCTCGCGCCTGGGTGCGCTGCTCGCCCTGGGACCGGCGACGTTCCTCTTCTTCGTCTACCTCGCCAATGATCGCTGGTTCTTCGAGAAGCCCCTGGAGCTGGTCCCGCTCGTCCTGCTGACGCTCGTCCCCGCTGGGCGTTGGTGGGGCCTCGACCGCCGCCTCGCGGCCCGGGGCTGGCCCTTCTGATCCGCGCCCCCCGGCTCACCGACCGAGCCACGTCCTTGTTGTACCTGGCGGTGGCGATGGCCTCCGCCACCGTGCGGACGGCGCGGGGGATGGCCAGGTAGTCGGCGGTGGCGGCCCCGCCGGGCGCTCGGCTGCGGAAAGGGCCTCGTCGGAGGTCCAGGTCGGGACCTGGGCTGGGCGCAGAAGCGCCTTGCTGGGCACGCAGGACACGAAGGGGCACTCGCCGCCCACCCGGCCCGCCTCGACAACCGCAACGGACCGACCCGCCTTGGCCAGCAGGCGCGACGCGGCCGTCCCGGCCGAGCCGGCGCCGAGGACCATGACGTCGAAGCGTGGCGACGAGCCCTGACCCGCCCGTTCGGGCTCGGGTTCGCTCACGCGCCCTGGCCGAGGTTCTGCATGAGGCCACCGTCCATGACATAGGTCGACCCAGTCACATAGTCGGCGTCGCTCGAGGTCAGAACACGGCGAGTCGGGCGATCTCGGCGGGAGCGGCGGCCCGCTTGAACGGGATGCTCTGCCCCTGCTTGGCCAGCAGGTCGGGGTCGTCGATGGCCGGCTGGTTGAACGGCGTCAGCACCATGCCCGGGAGGACCCTCCCCTCCCCACGGGGCAGGAGGGTCCTCCGTCGAGCCGAAGCCGATCGCTCCTAGTCGGCGGCGAAGGATCGCTACCGCGGCGGGAACTGCGAGTTCGGGAGGGGCGCCGCCAGGTTCGCGGTCGGGGGCTTGGCCGTGAAGCCGATGACGGCGCAGTTGATGTCGATGCCGACGGACCCGTAGGGCTGGGGCAGCCCGGTGGCCGGGTCGACGCCCGTGAGGAGGTCGGGCCGGCTGGCAGCCAGGTTGAACACCTCGTTCTCGTCGATCTGCCGGGTGTTCAGGCCGAGGCTGATCGCCTTCTCGGTCCACAGGCCGAGCTGGGCATCCCACAGCGGGCTGTAAGCGCTCGAGTGGCGAGGGTCCGACAGGGTCGGGAAGTCCCCGAACACCTCGAGGAGGTCGCCTCCGAAGCGCAGCGAGTTGATCAGGGCGCTGTTGTCGGCCGAGGCGTCCTCGGAGATGTGGCTGTCGAGGGCCAGGTGTTGGAAGCCTTGCGACTGGGGGTTGTCGGGGCCGCTCTGGCCATTGGCGAAGGCGAAGAGCCGCTCGCGGGACGAGCCGAGGAAGTCGTCCCCGCCGTTGAACGCCGCGCTGTCCAGGGCCGGCACGAAGGTGGCCCGCTCCAAGACGGAGGTGAGGGGCTGGCCGGCGTCGGTGGTCAGGTAGACGATGGGCTGGCCGGCGTCGAAGCCTTTGACGATGAGGAAGTCGACCCACGACTCGAGGAACTGGCCGGGAGGCGAGGGCGGGGCGATGTGGATACCCAAGGCCCGGTCGGCGGTGTTGGTGTGATGGGTGACGTCGAAGGGCTCGTCCCCGGTGGCGACGATGGGCGCGTTGTAGACGACGCTGGAGCCGGCGATCTTGATGAACGGGCTGTAACCGGGGCCCGCCACCGCGCCGGGCTGGAACTTGGCCAGGGGGAAGCCGGTCGGTCCCGGCTCGGCGATCCTGGTTGGGCCGAAGTCCGGGGCACCCTGGAAGTTCACAGTGGCCGGGCCGAAGTGGTTCTGCGCCGGAGTCGGCGAGTCCAACGTGACGGTCTGCACGCAGGCCCCGCACGAGATGCCCATGTTGGCCAACTTCGGCGCGTAGTTGACGCCCAAGTCGGCGGCCAAGCCGCTGTCGGAGGCGTCGAGGAGGACGTACCAGACGGTCTCCTGCTGGGCCGTGCCCTTGTACGCGGTCCCCTTGTAGAGGGGCAACCGGGCCGTCTCGGCGCTCAGGTCGACCTGGATGGCGCTCTCAAGGGTCAGGTGGTCGGCGGGCAGGAGCCCGCTGAGCTGCCCAAGGCCGGCGGCGGCCCTCGGCGGCTGGCCCGAACCGTCGACGGTCGTCGTCGTGGTCGATGATCGGGTCGTCGTCGTGGTCTGGCCGGGGGACGGGCGACAGCCCAGTCGCTGCAGGGCCGCCTCGAGCTGGGTCCGCGCCGCGGGCTCGGTCGTCTGCTGCAACTGCCGTTCGAGGGCCACGCAGCCCTGGCTCGGCGGCGCAGTATCCGTGGCTGCGGCCGGCGCGCCCCTGGCGACTTGACCTTGGGCCGACACTGAGCCGAGGAGGGCTGCGAACGTGGCAAGGGTCAGGGGGACGGCGAGGAGCCGGGTGCGACGAACTCGGGGGATTCTCATTGAGGTGCTGGTCTCCTTCTCGGATGATCTCGACTAGTGATGACCGTGGGGGCGCGCCCAACATTCGGAACTTCCAGCCAACCCAGGTTGCAGTCACGGGGTCCGGGAGACAGCAACGGCTCGAGGCGTGGACCACACTCGACCGCGCCTTGCGTCGATTATCCGTACGCGCCATTTCTCGCGCAATAGGCTGGACACCTTCTTCATGATTCTGTAATCGGGGACGAGTGTCGGCCGCGACAGTCGATCAGCGCCGCCGCGACGGCCCATCTTGGAGACTGTCGCTGGACGGGGAGGAATGACCGCTCCGTCGGCCGTTCGCCATCGCCCGCACTCTGGCTGCGAAGGCCGCGAGTGCACGGATTGTCGGCCATGGGCAGGAACTCGGCCAGCACTTTCTGAACAAGCGCACGAAGGTGAGACCTCTATTCGACCTCTATTTTGCGGGCAATCTCCCCGGGCGCCGGCGTAGAGGTGGTGGCTGTCACCTGCTGAGCGTCTCGTCGAGGCCTCCGATGAACCCCCGAGGTCGGACGACGCCGGCCGTCGGTTGAGCAGGGTCGAGCGCGCGCGCCGAAGGCACTGGTGACGTAGCGCATTTCCCGCCTCAGAGCCTCCGCGGCTGTGGGACTCTCGGTCATCCCAAACTGATACCATCTCGGTATGAGCAAGCAGCTTACGGTTCGCCTCGCGGACGATCTCGTGGAGTTCATCGACCAGCGCGTCGAGCACGGGGCCGCCAAGAGCCGAGCTGCTGTCGTCGCTGCGGCCGTCGACAGAGAGCGCCGCCGGGAGATCGCCGAGAGAGACGCCGAGATCCTGGCGCGATCGAAGTGCGGGGACGACTTCGACGACCTGGCGGACTTTTCGGAACGGACCGCGCTTGACGACCTTGCCTGATGCGTCCAATTCACATCGCCCAGTTGGACAAGGCTCGCCCCGTCCTCGTCCTGACCCGGGAGGTGGTCCGACCCCACCTGACCCGGGTGAGCGTGGCACCCATCACCACCACAATTCGAGGCTTGTCGACCGAGTTGGCAGTCGGGCCTGTCAACGGGCTCGACCAAGACAGTGTGGTCAGCTGCGCCAACGTGCTGACCGTGCCGGTAGCGGCGTTAGGTCGTCACGTCGGATACTTGCTGCCCGGGCAGGAGGTCGGGCTCGCCGAGGCGATCCGAGCCGCCTTCGACCTTGTCTGACGCATCCCACTCCGAAAGGTTGACCGGTGGGGCGGAGGCAGAAGGGCGTGCTGCAAGGCCGGCCCCGTCGCGCAGAGGCGGCCGAGCGAAGGGTCACGAGGGAGAAGGTCCGAGCGCAGCGCTTGGTGGCGGAGCGGGATGAGGCTCGGCGCCTGCTCCTACAGAAGCTCCAGTGGGCGAGGCACGCGGAGGACTCAGACGAGACCCTGACGCGCTCCTCGTCCTTGTCGCTGAGCTGTACGCCGAGCTCGAGAGCCTTCGGAAGGAAGTCGCCAGGCTGCGACATCAAGCGCAGCAGCCCGCACCCTCGGGCTGGCGCTGAAGTCGGCGAATGCCCGACGCAAGCGTTAGAGGCGGTCCCCCGGCGCGAGCCGGCGATGCGCTTCCCTCGCCCGCTCGTCGGCAGTCGCCGCCCCGTAGCGGTTGAGCATCTGACGGCTGCGCCAGCCGGCGAGGCGCATCAGGTCGCCCTCCTGACCGCCGGCGCGGAGCCATGCCGCCGCGAACGTGTGCCGCAGTTGGTGGGGATGCACATCGAGGCCGGCCTGGGTCGCTCGCCGGACGATCAACTGGTAGACGCCCGAGTCGTTCATGCGGCCGCGTTTGCCGACCCACAGCCACGGCTCGGCGGCGGCGTGATGTTTCGAGCGCATCCGGAGGTAGCGGTCGATGGCCTGGCCGGTCTTGCTTCCGAAGGGGCACGCCCTCGGGCGACGTCCCCTCCCGATGACGATGGCCACGTCCTGGTCGAGATCGAGGTCTTCGATGCGGAGATTCGCCAACTCCGACAGACGCATGCCGCTGTCCAGGAACAGCCGGACGATCGCCGTGTCCCGTCGCTCCTCGAAGCCTCTCCCCTCGCACGCCGCCAACAACCGGCGCAGCTGGTCGTCGCCAAGCACCGGCACGGGAACGTCGGGAACATGCGGCGGCTTCATGCGGGCCATCGGCGAGTCGGTGATCTCGCCCTCTTCGACGAGGTAGATGAAGAAGCGCGCGAGCGCCCGGTACCGGTTCGACGCCGTCGCCGGCCGGCACCGAGCGAGGACGTCCTCGATGAACGCCTCGACGTGCTCGCGCCGCACCGTGGCTGCGTCGGTCGGCATGCCCCGAGCGGCAAGAAAGGCGATGAGCTGGTTCGCTGCGCCGACGTAGGTCGTGAGCGTCTTCGGGGACCGGTTCGTCGCCCGCAGCGACCGGGCCCAGGACGGGACGAGGCCGGCGAGGTCGCCTACCGTGGTGGCTGTGGATGTCTCGGACACGGCTCGAATGTTATCCGTTGAACGGGCGGTGTGCAGGCGGTAATCTGGGACGAACGGGAACAAACTAGCAGGTCAGAGGCCATATTTCACGCCCCTGTAGCTCAGTGGATAGAGCGGCTGCCTTCTAAGCAGCGGGTCGCAGGTTCGAGTCCTGCCGGGGGCGCTCTAAGGATTCTTGATAGGGCGCTCACCCTCCGTGACCTGCCCCCCATGGCCGGGAAGCTTCCGACAGGGCGTAGCTGGCGATGCCGTTCTCCCGAATAAGTGAACGCAGAGGACCACCACACAGGGCGCAGCACAGGATGCCCGCGAGTGCGTACTTCCGGGGCCGGGGGCCCCTACGGCGAGGCTTGGGAGCCAGGACGGCTCGGAGCTGCTCGTGGGTCGCACGATCGATGATGACCGGCCACGTCCCCTTGGCAACCACCGCTCCATGGTGTTCTCGCAGTCCGGCAATACGCGGCGAACCCAAGATGGTGAGGAGGACGGTCACGCTCCACTGCTTGCCGTCGACGCTTGGAATGGCCCGAGAGTTCCAGTCGGTGGCGATGGCGCAGGTCGACTCGCCCCGCAGCACTCGGTCGGCGGCCTCGCGGATGAGGGCGGCCTCGGTCTCATCGATCGCCATCCAGTCCAGGGAGTAGCCAAATCCTCGTTGGCCGCTCGGGCGGGGCTTTCCCTCTCGGGCCCCCCGGGCCCGCACCGCCGTCATGCGTTCAGAAGTTTTCTTGGACTCCTCGCGGTCCATCGTCGGGGCGGTGTCGGCCGGCGCTCCCCGAGCGGCAGCCGACGACGGTCGGTACCCTTGGCCGGATGGGCAGGCGCGGGTCGGCGGCAACGTGGTCCGGTGATTGCTGCCGGTGCGTTCCCCTGTGGTCCCGAGCGCTGAGCCACGGGCCTCGCGGGCACGCAGTCGCCGGCCTCCGCCGCTGAATGTCCGCCAGACAGTCCACGTGGGATCTGGAGTCCCTCCGCCGCCACCGCCCGCGGCTGACCGACCTCCTAGGGCCGGAGCCGCCGATCATTGGCCACCATGACACCCGGCTGCAGCTGCTCTCCCACCTGGAGCATGCCGACGCCACCACCCTCTTCGTGCTCTCCGGGCCGGCGGGTTCGGGCAAGACGGCGCTGCTCACGTGGGTGGGCCAGACCGCGCCCGAACGCACCGTCGACGTCCGCCAGGCGGTCAACCGGCTCCAGGGCCCGCTCCGTTCCGACGGCTCCGACTCGTTGCGACTGCTGGACGATCTGCGCCCCTTGATGGCTGCGGCGGGTCCTAATGCTGCGCTGGTGTACGACGACGTCGACCACGATCTTCTCCCGGAGGGTGTCGCCCGTTTTGTGCGCGACTCGTTGCAGGCCCTCGACATGAGCTTCGTGGTGCTCACGGCGCGCACCGCCCTGCCGTCGGAGCAGTTCCCGCTGCCCGTGATCGCCCTACCGCTCGACCGGCGAATTGCCCGGGACGACGAGTTCAGCCGCTTCCTGGACACCGCCCTCGCGGCCGCAGGGTCGGCGCCCGACGCCTTCGACGTCCACGTGCGCACCCACCTGTTCGGGCTCGAGCAGCACGCACCCGACTTCCGGGCGTTGACGTACGTCGTCGAGATGCTGCTGGCGCGCCACCGTGAGACGGGCAGGGTCATCCACCCGCAGGATCTCTATCACCTCCTCAACGAGGACACCGACCTCAAGCAGTTCCGCTCCTTTCCCGGCGTTCGCGTCACCGACGACCACCAGTTGAGCTTCCGCCGGAAGGACAAGACCGAGCTCCTGAGCGACCTGCTCATGCGGGTGTACGGGTCTCCTCGCGACCTCGCCGACATCGCATCCGACCAGCTGCAGGGCTTCGACCGTCGAAGCTTCCTCGACGAGGCGGAGACCTCGTTCCGTGACGCGGTGATGTCCATGTGCCTGACGCAGTCGCCGCTCGAGCTCGTGCGCGTGCTCCTCGGGCCGCGGGATCTGCTGATGGAGATCAGGGCGCTCCAACTCGACCGCGCCCAGCTGTTCGACGCGCCCGAAGCGCGAGCTCATCTCCTCATCCGTGGCCTCGGCTTCACCCTCGTCGATGCACCCCGCGGGGTGTCGACGTTCAGGACGGCGGTCGCGTCGGCGACCGCCGTCGTCGCCAACGTCGACGCCCGGCCCGAGCTGATTAACGGCGCTGGACTGTCAGCCATCCAACAGGTCGAGTCCGCTCTGCTCGACCTCCTGCACTTCTGGGCCAGCTACCTGTTCCGGTCGGTTGCCGACGTGGTGGCTCATTTCAACGCCACCCACCTGGGAACGAACCTGCGCTTGCACCGGCTGTCGACCGGTGATGTCGTTCGGCTGCTTCGCTACATCGACGACGCCTCCGACGAAGTCGAGAAGGCCTTCAGCTTGTCGCTCGTAGGCCGGCGCAGGCCGTTCTCGGATGCCCTCCTGCAGGCCTGCGACACCTTCACGCAGAGGCGGAACGCCTTCGTGCACGACGCCCCCGGTACCGCTGCCCATGCGGCGACCGACGTCATCCGGCGCACGTGCGGCGAGCTGCTCGGAGTGGCCGGCGAGGTGCTCGACCGGGCGGCGGACGGCTCGTACCCGGCGGTGATCAAGCTCACGGAGATCCTCTTCGACGAGTACAGCCGGCGCATCTTCAGCGGCGTGGACTCCGACGGCAACGACGTACGGTTCGCAATCACCGAGACCGAGGGTCACGACACCCTTGTTGTGGCCTCGCACTACTACATGCTGCCGGCCAAGCGGGTCACGGTGAACCCGCTGCTCGTCCCCACGTCCGGTGCCGTGCCCCCGGTGCTCTTCGAGCGGGCGGAGGCATACGACAACGCGTCGCACACCCAGCGTCGCCAGGGCGTCCGGCTGCTCGATCTCATCGAGCTCGAGCCGGACGAGGAGATCCTCGACGTCGGGTGTGGCACCGGTTCCCTCACTATCGACCTCGCCGGCCGGGCACCGGCCGGTCACGTGCACGGGATCGACATCTCTCCGGAGATGGTGCGCCTGGCCTGCGCCCGGGTCGAGGCCCAGACCGTCGGCAACGTGAGCATCGAGATCGCCGACCTGCTCGACTACTACCCGGATCGGTCGTACGACGTGGTGTTCTCGAACACCACCATGCACTGGATCCTGCCGCCCGAGCGCGCCTATCAGCGGCTCTTCGACCTGGCCCGGCCGGGCGGCGCCCTGGCGGTCCATCAGGGTGGCCACCGCTGCTATCACGGTCTGTGGGAGTGCGCGGCGGGCGTCATCGAAGAGCTAAGGCTGGGGCAATACTTCTCCAACTGGACTTACCCCGCGTACTATCCGTCTGAGGACGAGTATCGCACGTTGCTCGAACGAATCGGCTTCAAGGATGTCCTGGTGCGCTCGCAGGAGAGCGACGGATCGGAGCTCCCGAACCTGGTCCGAGACTTCTCGAACGCCGGCCTCCTGCCCTTCGTGAACCGCCTTCCGGAGACCGACCGGGACTACTTCCGGACCGAGGTCCTCCGCCGGGCCCGACACAGCCGGCCGACCCTGTACACCCACCGGCTCTTCGTCACCGCTCGGCGCCCATGACCACCATCGAGCTGGTACGACCGGGCACCCTCGGCGACGAGCAGCGGAATGCCGTGTGGAGCCTGCTGGTGGCGGTCGACTCCGAGTTCGTCCCTCCCCTCTCGAGCCGCGACAGCACGACCACCAAGCGCCTCCGGCCCTCCGACCCGGCCGCCGGTGGCCCCCGCGCCTACTTCGAGCGGCTGGTGACCCAGGCGTCGTTGCTCGCCACTCGCGACGGTTCCCTCCTCGGCATGATGTCGTTCATCGTCCGCCACCGGGAACCGCTGCTCGCCGAGTGGAGTCCCGCGAGCTATGTGAGCACGGTCGCCATCGCCCGTCGCTTTCGCCGGGACGGAGTGGCGCGGGCGCTCTATGAGTCGGTTCTGCACATCCCCGCCGATCTCTCTTCCCCGTTCGTCGCCACCCGGACGTGGAGCGGTAACCTGAGCCACATGGCGCTCCTGGCCGACCTGGAGTTCCTGGAAGTGGCCCGGGTCACCGACGACCGGGGGGTGGGCGTGGACAGCGTCTTCTACGCCCGGGCTGTCCCCGATTGCGATGCCCCTGCGTCCACCCGGTTGTCGCCGCGGCCTGTCGGATGACGGATCCGGTCCGCCGCGCTGCCGTGATCGTGATGCGGGTGGCCGGCCCGCCGGAGATCGGCGGCGGGTACGAGCCGGGCCCGTTGGCGCTGCCGCTGCCGGGGCGCGGGCTGGCTGACGCCGACGCCCGACGCACCTACTTCTCGCCGCGAGCGGCCGACGCCCTCTACGGCGATCACTGTGTGCCGCACGCCGATGGCCGCTGGCATCGTGAGCTGCCCCCAGGCGTGGTCATGGACGCCGAGGTGACGGCGGTCGAGCTGTTGCGCATGCCTTCGTACGCGTGCGTCACCGGCGCCGCTTCCCGTCCGGGCCAGCTCGGATACCTGGCGGTGTTCCACCTCGTCCTTCCGGTCGACGCCGCCATCGACGCCCTCGGCCGGTGGGTGAACCTGGCGCCGGAGACTGCGGGCGGCAGAGCGACGCGGCAGGCGGTCACAGATCTGGTGGGCCCGGGGTTCGACGTGCCGCCTTCGTGGCGACGGGCGTTCTCGATCACCTTGCTGACCTTCGGCGGGCCGCTGCGGAACCTCACCGGTGAGGGGGCGCCGTCGTCGTGGGATGCCTCCTCGCAATGGCTCTGGTGGGCCGCGACGGCCACCTCATTCCGTCAGTTCCCGCCCGATCCGGAGGACACTGCGGCGCGGTCCGGGCTCATCCGTCTCTCTGCGTCGTGGCGGGCGCTCGTCGTGCGTGACGGCATGGCCTTCGTGTCCCTGACCGGCGACCACGGCGGTGCCGACCCCTTCTTTCCCTCGGCCGAGATCTACGTGCGCTCCATTTACACCGACGTGGTCCTCCTGGCGCTGCTGCAACGGGAGGGTCTGGAAGCCTTCGCCGACACCCTCGCCACCATTGGGTCGCGGTCTACCCAGGCCGACCGCCTGCGCCTCTTCATGGACGACCTCACCGAGTTCCGGAACATGCTGTGGTGGGAATCGGTGACCCTTCACGGCATCGCCAACCAGCTGCTGCAGCGGCTGCACGACGCCCACCGCACCGTGTCGCTCTTCGACCGGGTGGTCAACGACGTGCAGAGTTTCGCCGCCCAGACCGAGAACCGGGTGGCTCTGAAGCTCGGGGCTGTCCAGGAGGAGAACCGCCGACTGGCCGATCGGTTGACGAGGATCGGGGTGATCGTCGCCATCGGGTTCGGGTTCCCGGCCGTCACGGTGACCGCTCTGGGCTCCCCCATCAAGGGCATAACGAACGAGAAGAATTCCCTCAACCTCCTCACCGTCCTCATCGTCGGGTTCATCGCCGCCGTGCTCGGGCTCCTGGTCGGCTGGACGGTCACCGTCGCCATGTCGAGGCGACACCGCCGGCGCTACCGGTCCGACCCTTGACCCCGGCGGCGGCACGCGATCGCACCCTGTCGCTCGGCGACGTCGCCGCTGCCGCCGCCCGGCTGGAAGGCGTCTCGAACCGCACTCCAGTGCTGACCTCCTCAACGCTCGACGGGGCGGCGGGCGCCCGAACCTCGCTCAAGGCCGAGCAGCTCCAACGCAGCGGTTCCTTCAAGTTCCGGGGCGCCTACAACGCGGTCGCCGGGTTGACCGACGCCCAACGGCGGCGCGGGCTGTGCACCGTGTCGTCCGGGAACCACGCCCAGGCCCTCGCCCTCGCCGGACGACTGCACGGAGCCTCCGTGCGCGTGCACATGCCGCACGACGCCAATCCGGCGAAGCTCGCCGCCACGCGGGGCTACGGAGCCGAGGTGGTGCTCTTCGACCGCTATTCAACGGACCAGAGCGATATCTCGGCGATGCTCATCGGGGAGGGCACCCGCACCTACGTCAGCGCCCATGACGACCTGGATGTCGCCGCAGGTGCGGGGACAGCCGCACTGGAGCTGTTCGAAGAGGTCGGTCCGCTCGACGTGCTGGTCGCCCCAGTCAGCGGTGGGGGCGGACTGTCGGGCTATGGGACGGTGGCACGCGCCCTGGCGCCCGGGTGCCGCGTGATCGGCGTGGAGCCCGCAGCATCGGGTGTGGTCGGCCGTTCACTGCGCGCCGGGCGCCGGCTTGTCGGCCCGGTCCCTCGCACCATCGCCGACGGCCAGACGCTCACCAGCCCTGGCGCAGTCCCCTTCGCCATCATGCGGGGCGTGGTCGACGACGTCGTGGTGGTCACCGACGCCGAACTCGTCTCCGCCATGCTCTTCCTCTTCGAGCGGATGAAGGCAGTGGTCGAGCCGAGTGGCGCCTCCGGGCTGGCCGCCCTGCTGGCCGGCAAGGTCGGAGGCGCCGGCGGGCACGTCGGCGTGATCCTGTCCGGGGGAAACGTCGACGCCGCGACGTTAGGTCGCCTTGTGTGCCAATGAGCCTCACTACGTGGACAGGGACACCGAGGCGGCGCCGACCGCCAGGTGGCCGTCGGCGCGGTCGCAGACCAGCGTGAGCGCCACCGACCGCCCCGCCTCCAGCACCCGGCGGGCCGTCGAGGTGACGTCCCCCATCACCTCTGCGGGCTCGTCGCCCGCCGCCAGCCAGAAGTGGGCGGCGAAGCGCGGATCGGTTGACGGGGTTCCTCGATCTGCGTTGCGGTGATTGAGGAAGGCGCTGAGGGTGTAGGGGGCTCCCGGGTTGGGACCGGTGAGCTTGACGCCGTGGAGGCGCAGGACTGCCCGCTGGAGGTGGCCCGGTCGGAACCGACCGCCGGGACGGGCCGCGAGCCGCACCGGCGAGCCGTTCTCCCCCGCGTCGGCGTCGGCCGGACCGAACCGGACGTCGAAGAGGCTGACCGATTGCTCCCCGCGTTGGTCGACCTGCATCTGCGAGGCCACGTCGGCGGTCGGTTCATTGGCCAGCAGGTGCATCAGCTTGGTGAGGGCCGCTTCGGGGGTCATGTCCGATCCCGACGTCACGCCTCGCTGCAGCAGGGCGTTGCTTGTCTCGTACAGCCCTTCCTCGACGATGCCCTGCGGGCAATGGGTAACGTTCACGACCACTGTGCCGGAGTCGACCGCGTTTTCGATCACGTCGAGTAGGCCCTGGTCGGTGGGCGCGTTGCCTGCGCCGAAGGTGCGAAGGATGGCTCCGTTCACGAACTCGGCGTCCAGCAGGGCACCCAACTGTCTCGCTTGGACGCCGGGGAACAACCCGATGTCGACGACCTTGGGGTCCAGGTCGAGACGGGTGTAGAAGCCGGCCGCCTCCACCGGGACAGGACGCAGGTGATCCTGCTCAATCAGGATGCTTTCGCCGATCCGCCCGAGGTGGGCGCAGTTCGGGGAGTCGAACCCGTGCCAGGACGTCGTGCTCATCTTGCGGGCGCGGTTGCCGCGCAGGATCACATCGCCGAAACAGATCACCACCTCGGGGATCAACGGCAGGTCGCGGGCCCGGTGGCCGGCCAGGGACAAGGCGTTCAGGAAGTTGGTGGTGGCATCGGTTCGCGTATCCGAGATGGCCAACTGGGATCCGGTGACCACCACCGGCTTCGAGAGGTTCTCCAGCATGAAAGACAGGGCGCTGGCGGTGTACGCCATCGTGTCCGTGCCGTGGAGCACGACAAAGCCGTCGTAGTCGTCATAGACGCGGCCGATGGCGGCCGCCATGCACCTCCAGTGCTCGCTCGTGACATTCGACGAGTCCAGCGGGGGCAGCAGCGCTTTGCCGTCCGCCTCGTAAAGGGCGGCGAGGGTGTACTCGATGTTCAGCGCCGATGCGTCGGGCAGGTGCGGTTCGAGATCATCCGTCGTCCCTGATCGGCGAGGGCTGGCGGGGTTGTCCGGGACGCTCGCCACGGTGCCGAAGGTGCCGCCCGTGTACAGCACATACACCCGGCCCGGACGGGTGGCGAGTGCCGATGCCGGGGACGGGCCCCGAGGTCCATCGCCCGGGGCGAGACGAGATGACGATCGCTCCGGCACCGGATCACCGTAGTGTAATTACATGCTTATCCGGCACGATGGCGATGCGACCAGCCGACCCGCCGGTCACCATTGCCGGGTGGGCTTGGCGTTCTGATTGCGCCAAGCCTCAATCAGCTGGGAACGCCAGGCGAGGGCGGCGATCAGAGACAGGCTGCCGGCGGTCGTGGCGGCGACGAGGACCGGGGTGGCCCCGGAGCGAGCCCGACGATCAGCAGGAGGGCGCCAATCATCCCGAAGCCCACCGACGCCCGCAGGGCTGACGGCCAGGTCTGCCAGCTCGCACCGGGACCGGCCACTACCGTGCTGCAGCGCGTTCGTCCCGCGCGTGTGGTCGGGCTCCATCAGGCCACCTTGAGCGGGTCGCATGGGGCATCCTCGGACATTTTTGCGGCGATTGGTTGCCGGCTGAAGTTCGATCGCTGGCGTTCGGGTTGGCGTTCTTGGCCGCCGGCATGTGGTCCTGAGGGGTTCCTGAGGGCCAATGTCGGCCTGGAACGCCGGGTGTCACGCGCAGGCCCATCCGCCTGCGGTGGTGGAGCTCAACCCGAGGACACCGAGGCGAGCCAGGTTCACCGCGGCGGCGAGCAGGTTGAAGTCAGCGTCGATCTTCCGTGTTCCCCGCACCCGAGCACGTCGTCCACCGTGCTTGCGAGCCATCAGATGGCCGAGCTTGCGCTCGACCTTGGGTCGGGTGGCTCGATAGTCGGCCTTCCACGCCGGGTCGGCCTGGGCCGCCCGTGCTCGGGCCAGGACTGCTTCATGTGGGCCGACGCTGATCGTTCGTCCGTTCGGGGAGCCGGTGCAGTCGTCCCGGAGCGGGCAGGCGGAACACGCACCGGCGAAGGAGGCGGTCCCGCCGCCGTCGGCGTGCCTGCGGATCGTCGCCACCACGTCGTTCGGGCATGTGGCGGTGCCGGCGTCGAGGTCGATGCCGAAACGGTCTTTGGCGTAGCGCCCGCCGGGCGCAGTGGGCGGCTGGGTCTTGCACCCCGATGCGATCCCGGCGCTCTCCAGGCGGGATTGGAAGGCGCCGGTGCCATAGGCGTCGCCGTAGACGGTGGGCTCGGCGGCCTTGCCTCCCTCGCCGGCGGCGACATCGTCGGCCGCGTCGGCCGCCGCAGCAGCCTCAGCGTCGGCAACGATGTCGTCGTACATCTCCGCCGGCACCTCGACGGAGGGACCCTCGTCGTCGTCGTCGTCGTCGTCGTTGGTGGCGTCGCCGGTGCTGTCGGCGGCCTTCCTCTTGGCGGCCGCAGCAAGGAGGTCCTCGATGAGCTCCTCGGCCACGCTGGCGTCGCCGGCATTGGCGGGCGTCACCAAGGTGGCGGTGATGATCTCGCTGTGGGGGTCGGTCGCCACATGACCTTTGTGGCCGTCGAAGACGTCGCCAGCCTCCAGACCGTGGCGGACGGTGGGGTCGACCGTGGAGATCACCCGGTCCTTGGCCACTCCTCGGGCGATGAAGAACTTCCCGTCGGCCTCGTCGAGATCCTGGCCCAAACATTCCCTCGGCCAACTTGGGGAACAGCTCCCTCGACAGGGCAGCCTCCGACGTCGTGTACGCACCGACGACGGCTTCGAAGATGGCGTGGGTCCCGCACTCGGCCAACGCCACCATCCGGGCCTGGGGGAACGCCGAGCGTTCGCCCTTCATCACCCCGGGTCGCCGAAGAACTCGTCGTTGGCCACACTGTCGGCCAGGTCCAGGCACGTCCCGTCGATGGCCACCAGCCGCCGACCAGCCAGCCCGCACCCCGGCGTGGCCTCGCGTCCCAACGGCTTGTCCACCCGGCGATCCGACACCGGCTTCTTCACCCAAGGCAGGCTGTAGCAAATTCGGCTTCGGGCTGGCCCCGGGGCGTTCCGGCTCGTTGGGCTGCCTAGGTGGTTAGCCCATATGAAGTGATGCGGCGAGTCGGGCGCTGAGTCTCAAAGGGGGTCCAGCGCAGCGGGTATGGCG
>JBBSIS010000059.1:0-15789 GCA_038231955.1 Acidimicrobiales bacterium | reverse complement strand
GGCGCCTGCGCGGGATCAAGAAGTTCCTGCAGAAGCGGACCGACTGGGGCACGATGACCCGTGCCGGCTTCCAGACGTCGGACCCCGCCGCCGGTGACGAGGAGCCGTCGGGCTGAGCGGGCGTCAGGACCCGGCTGCCCGAGCCCGCAGGACGGCGGTGGCCCGGTCCATCTCGCTGGCCACCCGGTCCAGGCCCGTCGGGCCCGGTGACCTCGCCCCGGGCCGCCGAGCGCTCCAGGGTGGCGCAGGCCGAGGCCACCCTGCTGGCGCCCATCGTGGCCGAGGTGCCCTTGAGGCCGTGGGCCAGCTCCCCGACCACGGTGGCGTCGCCCCGGGCCGCAGCCCGGCGCAGCTCCGCCACCTGGGACTCGGCCTGGTCGACGTAGCGGTCCACGAAGCCCCGCAGGAACCCCGGGTCGCCGCTGGCCGCCGCCAGCTGGCGCAGGCCGTCGAACTGGACGGCGTCGAGCATGCCCTCCCCGTCGGGACCGGCGCCGGGATCGGGTTCGGCGGCCTCAGCGCCGGCATCGGGCGGCTGGGCCCCGGTGCCGGTGATCCAGCGGTGCAGCACCGCTTCCAGCTCCGGGGCCTTGACCGGCTTGGACAGGTAGTCGTCCATGCCGGCGGCGAAGCACTTCTCCCGGTCGGCGACCATGGCCCCGGCGGTCATGGCGATGACGGGCACGCGGGCGCCCCCCGCCTCCCGGCGGCGGATCTCGGCGGTGGCCTGGAAGCCGTCCATCTCCGGCATGTGGCAGTCCATCAGCACCGCGTCGTAGGACCGCAGCTCCAGGGCGGCCAGGGCCTCGACGCCGTCGCCGGCCACGTCGGCGCTGTAGCCCAGCTTGGCCACGATGCCCCGGGCCACCTCCTGGTTGATGGCGTGGTCCTCGACGATGAGCAGCGTCCCCCGGGATCCGGCCGCCACCGCCGGTGCCGGCGTGGCGCTCGTCGCTTCGGTGGGGGCGGGCGACACCGCCCGCACCAGGGCGTCATAGAGCGACGAGAGCCGCACCGGCTTGGTGAGCCGGGCCATGAAGCCGGCCTCGGCGGCGACCTCGGCCTCCACCGACACCGAGCTCAACAGCAGCAGCCGCGGACATCCCAGCCCGGGATCGGCGGTGATGAGCCGGGCCAGGTCCAGGCCGTCCATGCCGGGCATGGCCATGTCCAGCACGGCCATGTCATAGGGCGCCATCCCGCCGTCGGTTACGTGGCGCAGGCGATCGAGGGCCTCCTCGGCGTCGGGGGCCAGGTCGACGTCAATGTCCCACGCCCGCAGCTGGGAGGCCAGCACCAGGCGGTTGGTCTGGTTGTCGTCGACCACCAGCACCCGCCGTCCCTTCAGCCAGTGGCCGGCGACAGGGGCGGCGGGAAGGGCCTCGCTGGCCGGTTCGAGGGGCAGGCGGAGCCAGAAGGTGCTGCCGTGGCCGTACCCGCTGTCCACGCCGACGCTGCCGCCCATGGCCTGGGCCAGGCGCCGGCAGATGGCCAGGCCCAGGCCGGTGCCGCCATAGCGGCGGGTGGTGGAGGCGTCGGCCTGGGAGAAGGGCTCGAACAGCCGCTCGGCCATGGCCGGATCGACGCCCACGCCCGTGTCGGACACCTCGAAGCGCACCATGGCCGGCCCGACCGGCTCGGGGCCCATCTGGGCGTCGAGGGTGGCCCGCAGCACCACCTCGCCGGCGGCGGTGAACTTGACCGCGTTGGTGGCGAAGTTGAGCAGGATCTGACGCAGCCGGCCCACGTCGCCCCGCAGGGCGGTGGGCACCTCGGGGCGGCAGTAGGCCACCAGCTCCAGGCCCTTGGCCCTGGCCGACTCGGCCACCAGGGAGGCCACCTCCTCGATAGCGTGGTTCAGGTCGAAGTCCACCGTCTCCAGATCGAGCTTGCCCGCCTCGATCTTGGAGAAGTCGAGGATGTCGTTGATGATGCCGAGCAGAGCCTCCCCCGACGCCCGTACCCCCTCGGCGTGGTGGCGCTGGGTCTCGCTCAAGTCGGTGTTGAGCAGCAGCCCGGTCAGCCCGATGACCCCGTTCATGGGGGTGCGGATCTCGTGGCTCATGGTGGCCAGGAACTCCGACTTGGTCTGCGAGGCAGCAAGAGCCTCGTCCCGGGCCGACGCCAGTGCCGCCTCGTTCTGCTTGCGCTCGGTGATGTCGTGGATGAAGGCGTTGAAGGACCACTGGTCGCCCGATCGAACGGGCCATATGGCCAGCTCCACGGCGACCTCGTGCCCGTCGCGGTGTAGCGCGGTGATCTCGATGCGCTGATTGAGGACGGGCCCCTCCCCGGAGGCCAGGAAGTGGGCCAGCCCCTGCTCGTGGGCCTCCCGCAGGGCCGGGGGGATGATCGTCTCGGAGAGCCGCCGTCCGAGCACCTCGGTGTCGGCCCAGCCGAAGACCTGCGCGGCCTGGGCGTTCCAGCCGCTGATCGCACCGGTGGCGTCCATGGACAGGAAGGCATCGGTGGCTGCGTCGAGGATCGCCCGGGTGTTGGCCTCCCGCTCGGCAAGGCTCTGTTCGGCCCGGCGGCGTTGTCGGAGGGCGCGGGCCAGCAGGACGATGCCGGCGAGCAGCACCACGCCGAGCAGTCCGGCGACGCCCAGAACGGTGGACCGCAGCTGGCGGACCCCCGCCAGGGCGACGCGAGCGGGCACCTCGGCCGTCACCGTCCATCCGAGGCCTTCGACCGGTGCGAAGGCCGACAGGGCATCGCCGTTCATACCGGTCCAGCGGGTGACGCCGGAGTGCCCCGCAAGGGCGCTGCGCACCCGGGGGTCATCGGCGCCCGACATCAGGCCCGCGGCATCGACGCTCCTCGAGCTCCCGACCAGCACGGTGCCGTGATGGTCGGTGACCGTCAGATGGACCCCCTGGACCCGGGCCACCTGGTCGGCAAACCCCCTGATGGCGTCGAGGGTGTACACCACCCCGAGAATGCCCACGGACCGGGCATCGTCACCGCCGTTGGAGGCCCGTACCGGGGTGACGACCGCCACCACCAGCGGGTGACCGGCGATCGCCGTCTCGTAGGCGGTGGACACGTAGACCCGGTTGGTCGCACGTGCGCCGGCGCACCAGTCCCTGAAGCTGAAGTCCTTGCCGACGATCGCCGGGGTGGGCGGCTCCACCTGAGTCAGCCGGCACGCAGTGTCGGTGACGAACACTCCACCGATGCCGGGCCGGCTGGCCATGAGCTGGGCCAGCTGCCCGACGACGGTGTCGTTCGAGAAATGCGCGGGGTCACCGTCGGCCAGGGCGTTGATGAGGAGCGGCCGGCTGGCGTAGGAGACGGTGAGGTCGGCGACCCCCTGCATCTGCTGTTGGAGGAGCTCGGCGCTGACCGCGGCCGTGGACCGTACCGCGGCCTTCACCTCGCGCACTACCGCCCGATCGGCCAGGTGGATCGTGAAGTAGGTGAGGAGGGCCAACGGCACCAGGCAGCCGAGGGCCAGGAGGGCCACCAGGCGGAGCACAGGAAGGCGGGGCTCGGCGGCTGCCGGCGCAGGGCCATTCCCCGTCATCGGTTGCGCCGAACGAGAATCCGAGTTCTCGCCACAACTGAGGGTATCGGTCGGTCCGACCCGTGTCTGAAGTCGGGGCGCCGGTGCCGCGCCCTGCCCGGAGGTGAGCCGTCGGGCTGAGCGGGCGTCCGGCCCGGATGGTGTGACTACTGTGGCCGGTCGGGGGAGGGGCCGCCCTCAGGAGCGAGGCCGTGCAGGCACGACTCTCACCCCGACCGAAACACCTTCAGGAGGCAATCATGAACGGCACCAGGATCAGCGGCGGCGCCCGCAGGACGTCAGTCCTCGCCGGTGCGGCGATGGTCGCCCTGTTGGCTACCCCAGCGACCGGACAGGAGGTGGCGCCCAAGCCGGTGCTGACGGCAGCAGTCCAGGTCACAGCCAACCCGACGCCGGTGAGGGCCCACTCCTCGCCCCAAATTGCCCGTAATCCCGCCAACGGGGAGCTGGTAACGGTGGAGAGCGACGTGCGGGGCGCCCGCAGTTGCGTCGTCCACATCTCCACCGACGAAGGGCGGTCATGGTCACCCGGCGGGGATCCGATGCTGAAGCCCTTCAACGACTGCAGCTTCTACGGAGAGTACGGGGCCTATGCCACATTGGCCTTCGCCAAAAACGGGAACCTTTACGTCGCGTTCGTGGCCAGCGAGTTCCTCGGCCGGGCTCGCAACGAGACCCCGCGCCCGGTGTTCCTGGCCCGATCGGAGGACGGAGGACGGAGCTTCGCCACCACCACCAAGGTCTACGACGCACCCGACGGAAACCCGGACCTGGGCCTGAACAAGGGGCCGATGCTGGCCATCGACCCCTCTGCCCCGGAGCGGGTCTACGTAGGCTGGCGCCAGGGGATCTTTACGCCCACCGCCAAGGAGAAGCGCAAGAGCATGGTCGCCCCGTCCGTCGACGGCGGCAGGACGTTCGGCCCGCCCGTCGACCTCACTGACGAACGGGGCGGTGACTACCCCGGGCTGGCCGTCGGAGCCGATGGCACCGTCCACGCAGTGTTCCAGGCGTCGGCCTTCCCGCCCGCGCCCGCCGGCTCCCCGCCCGGCCCCGTGAAGCCGATCCGGTACTCCCGATCCGCCGACCATGGCAAGACGTGGTCGAAGGCGATCGACATCGACCCGGGAGCCCAGTCCCCCGGCCGACCCCCGCTACTGGCCGCTGACCCCAACTCTGCGTCGCTCTACATGGTCTGGTACGCCACTGCGGAGGTCAATAACCAGGCGACCGGGTTCGAGGGTTTCCAGGACATCTTCCTCCGGGCGTCCGCTGACGGGGGCAAGACGTGGGGTGAGCGGGTGACGGTCAACGATGATCGCATCAAGGTCAACCACTACGAGCCGGGTCTGTCGATCGCTCCGAACGGACGCCTGGACATCGCCTGGTACGACTTTCGCAACAACCCGAGGGCGGCGGTGCCGGCCACTGGTCAAGGCTCCGAGGAGGGCATCTCGGACGTTTACTACGCGTCGTCGAGTGACTATGGCCGGACCGTGGATCCCAACCTCCGGATTACCGATCGCGGCATCGACCGGTCGTTCGGCGTGTGGAAGTTCGCCAGCAAGTTCAACGTAGGCATTTCTTCGACCAATGACAACGTATACTTCGCCTGGCAGGACACTCGGAACGCCATCCGTGACAGTTCGGCCGAGGACGTTTACTCGGCTTCCCTGGCGTTGACCGCCAAGACCGACACTTCCGACTCCGACGGACCTGACGTACCCGGTTGGCTCCTTGTAGGTGCGGGAGTGGCCGTCGGCATGGGACTGACCATGGTCGCCGTCTGGCGCGTACGACGGTCTCACAGCGTGGATTCCCTTCGCTGAGATGCTCATCCTTTCCGGCACAGCGATCGCGACCTGAAAGGACCGACGTGGAGGCCATCCGGTGGGACTTGCCCGCCGTCAACGCCGCTGCCGCGGCCGCCGGTCTTGTCGCGTTCGTTGGCTCCGTCCCGCCCAGCGCTCCCGTCGTCCCAGGCGGGTGGGCGCAACCTGCAGGCTGTCAGCACGACCCACCTACTGGGCTCGGGTCGGAGCACGGTGGGGACCGTCGCCGTCACCCGGCCTTGGTCGGAGCTCCGCTGGAATCGGCCACCAGGCCGTGGCCCTGGGTGATGGCGGCCAGGGCGGCGATATGCGCCGCCAGAGCCTGACGCCCCGCCCCGTTGAGCACCAGCCAGGTGAGCGGGCGCCTGCCGGCGCGCCCTTTGCGGACCTCGAGGTACCCGGCCTGCTCGAGCAGGGCGACCTGCTTCGACAGGAGGGAGTCGGAGACCTCGACCGCCTCACGGACCGCCCGGAACTCCGCCTTCTACACCGCGGACAGCGCCGAGACGATGGACAGGCGGAGCGGCGAGGAAAGCACCTCATCGAGGCGGTGGCGAGGGTGGGTTCCGCCGGTCACGACGGGTGTGGGCTCACCAAGGCCTCCGGTCGGCCTTGGGGCCGCCGCTCGTGCGGCCAGCAGGCGACGAGCACGAGAGGCAGTGCGACGATCACGGCAGCCGGGAGCCAGAACGCCGGCCGCTGCGGATAGCGCAGGAGCCCGACCAGCGGGGCGGCGCCGTACAGGACGCCCCATCCACCAAAGGCGAGGAGGCTGCGCCGCGTGTTGCCACGTAGCACGACGCGTTGGCGCGCCCCCCAGCTCGACATGACCGAGATCACGACGATCCAGAGGGTGGTGCCGATGATCATGCCGGGCCGGCCGGCGAGACGCCCGCCCGAAGCGGGCCAGGTTCCGCTCTGAGGGGTTCCGGGGTCTCAGGCCTGGCTGCCACCTCCAGGGGCGTTGGCGGTCGGGGATGACCGGCTGTGCGGCGGGCCGACGACGTTGGCGGAGCCGTTCGATCTCGGTGCGGAGCTCGGGCTGGTTGTAGAGCCACGCTCGTGAGACGGCGGCCTCTCGGGCGACGGAGTCAAAGGACGACAGCCGGCTCGACGCAGCCAAGCAGTTCGGCGCCGACGTGATCGTCAACAACGGCCGGGAGGACCCCCTCGAGGTGATCCGGGCCTTGACCGGCGGGCTACGGGCCGATGTGGCCATCGAAGCCGTCGGTGTGCCAGCCACCTTCGAGCTGGCGACCACCCTCATCCGTCCCTGCGGCCGGACTGCCTGTCGCTGCTCGGGCCCGGCGGCCATGGCCGGGTGGCGGCGTCCATGCGAGCCGTGCTGGTCATCATCCCCGTGAGGTTCACCGTCGTGGACGAGGGCATCGTCTTCGTTCCCGGCGCCGAGGACGGGGTGTCACGCGCCATACGGGCTGTGTGGCGGCCTTCGAGACCGATTCCGTCCGCGCGGAGGGGCAGGTCGTCTGGGACGTGCACGTGACCGGCGTGGCCTCTGCGCTCCCGGTACGGATCGGGGCTCCGGCCTTCCGACTGGCCACCGAGATCATCACCGGCTGGCGAATGGCCCACCTCGTTCCCTAGAGGGCGTCGCCCGCAGCGGTACCCGCCAGCACACGCTGGTGCCCGCCCCATCGGCGCCCGCTCGGAGCTCGAGGGTTCCGCCCAGCGCCTCGGCCCGGTGGTGCAGGCTGGCCAGGCCCTTGCCGCCCGGCCGTTCGCCCGGCCCAGCCCCGACGCCGTCGTCGACGACGGTGGTGACGAGGTCGGCGACGGTGATGTCGACGGTCACGTTCACCTGCGAGGCGCCGGCGTGGCGAACCACGTTCGACAGGGCTTCCCGAAGGACGGCCAGCAGCTGGATACCCACCGCGTCGGGGACGTTGCCGTCGACGAGGTCGCTGACGCGAACGCCCGGCTCGAAGCCCAGGCTGGCGGCCGCGTCGGTGACCAGGGCCAGGATCTCGTCCCGCAGGCTGCGCCCGGCCACGCGTGGGCTCTGGAGGGCGAAGATGGTCGAACGGATCTGCCGGATCGTCTCGTCCATGTCGTCGACGGCGACCTGGATCCGGCTGGCCGAAGCGGGGTCGGATGTGGAGCGGACGACGCCCTGCAGCCCGAGGCCGGTGGCGAAGAGACGCTGGATGACGGTGTCGTGGAGGTCGGCGGCGATGCGCTCCCGGTCCTCGATCAGGGACAACTCGGCCACCCGGGCGGACAGGCGGGCGTTTTCGATGGCGATACCCGCCGCCCCGGCCAGGGCCACGGCCAACACCTCATCCTCGGCGGAGAACTCGGCCGCCCCCTGCTTTTCGGTCAGGTAGAGGTTGCCGAAGACCTGTTGGCGCACCCGGATCGGCACGCCCAGGAACGAGCCCATCGGCGGGTGGTTCGGGGGGAACCCGTAGCTGTCGGGGTGGGCGCCCAGCACGGCCAGGCGCAGCGGCTTGGGCTCGAGGATGAGCAGTCCGAGAATCCCGTGGCCCTCAGGGAGGTGTCCGATAGCGCTGATCTCGTCGGGGCCCATGCCGGCGTGGACGAATTCCGAGAGCCCGTGGCCCGCAGTGTCGAGGACTGCCAGGGCGCAGTAGCGGGCGCCGATCAGGGTGATGGCCGACTCGACGATGTGGCGCAGGACAACGGGCAGGGAGAGATCGGAGCTGATGGCCAGGATGGCGGCCACCAGCCCTCGCAGCCGGTCGGGGTCCTCGACTCCCCGCAGCGGGCTCACGGCCTCGTCCGCCGGCGCTCGGCGAGGGTTGCCGCATAAACGGCAGCTTCCGTGCGGCGCTCCATGCCGAGCTTGGTCAGCAGATGACTGACGTAGTTCTTCACCGTCTTCTCGGCCAGGAACATCTGCTCGCCGATCTGGCGGTTGGTCATGCCCTCGGTGATCAGATCGAGTATCCGCCGCTCCTGCGAGGTGAGGGCGGCGAGCGGGTCGGCGACCGGGGACCGGAGGCGCTGGAGGACGCGAGCGGTGACAGCCGGGTCGAGCAGGCTCTCACCGGCGGCGACCCGACGGATCCCGTCGACCAGATCGGAGCCGCGAATCTGCTTGAGGACGTACCCGGCCGCCCCGGCCATGATCGACGCGAACAGCGCCTCGTCGTCGGGGTAGCTGGTGAGCATCACGCAGGCGATCTCGGGATGGGCCGATCGGACGTCTCTACAGACCTCGACACCGGTCATGCCGCCCGGACCGGCTCCCAGGCGGACGTCGAGGACGGCCACGTCGGGCCGGGCGGCCGGGATCCGCTGCATCGCCTCCTCGCCGGTCCCCGCTTCGCCAACGACGACGATGTCGTCCTCGGCAGAGACCAGATCGCGCACCCCGCGACGCACGAGCTCGTGATCGTCGAGGAGGAAAACGCGTGTGGTCATGTCGTCATGGTGCCCTACTCCGAGACCCGGGCTCGGCGACGCAAGGAGATTCATGGGCCCTTCGGCGAGCCGCTGCGGGACCTTCGACCCTGTTTCGCCCGACCTCATTGGCTCACACTGAGACCAGAAACCAACCCCGCAACGGAAGCAGGAACGACATGAACAAGAGCCCGATCACCCAGAAGGCGGCGAATTGCAGCCCGGTGTTCTCGATGGCCGGCGTCATGCCCTGCGCCTCGGAAATGGCCTGGACGACCGCCTACCCCAACCCCGACGCCGGCCTGTCGGCCCCCCGGCCTCCCTGCCACGCAGTCTCGCTCTCCATCGCCGGCGTCATGCCCGGCCGGGCCGAGACCGGCTGGCACACGGCAATGCCCGACCCGTCCCGCGATGTCCTCGACGCCCACGGCCACATCATCACGATCGCCGAAGCCAAGGCTCGCGCCGAGCTCGCCACCCACGCCGGCGTCCCGGCCCTGCACGCGGGCACCCTCCGGATCGCCGCCCGACCGGCCTGAGCACACGGAATGCCCACGCACAGCCTCCGTCGTCGGCCAGTCGCTGGGGGGCGACGGAGGCAGCAGGCAGGAAGGCAACGCCTTCGTCCGCCGGGAGGCATGTCTACCGGTTCGGGGGCAGCGACCGGGCGTACGACGAGCCCAGCTCCACCCACTTGGCGAGCTGGCGCTTCGTGCGGATGTCCGCGGCATCAAGGCGCAGCCACCCTCGCATAGAACGTCCGCGCATCTCCACGAGATGCGCTTTCGTCGTTGCGACAAGGCGCTCCGAGTCGCCGGATCCACCCGGACCATGATGCCGCCCTGGCCGCTGGCGGCCACAGCCATGTTGCCGCCCACGAGAAACGCGAGGCCGCCGAACATCTTCATCTCCGTGTGATCTACTTCCGCCGGCACCAACTCGCGTATGCGGTCGGCGAGAGCCTCGTCGTAGGCCACGGGCTCACCGTAGCCAGCCGACACGGCGAGGGCGGGTCGTAACGGACGTAGGTTGGACCTTGTGTTGACCAATTAGTTCGATACCGACCGCCACCGTCATCCCGGTCCTCGTGTACCCGGCGTGCGCGCCGCCGTGGCATGGCTCAGCTCCGCGTTCGGGTTTGTCGAACGGGTGCGCATCGGCGACGCACACCGCTCCCAGATGCGAATCGGCGAAGATGGCGCCGTCATCGTCGCCGACGTCAGAGGCGGGCAGCAGCCTCCGCAGCCGGGGAACGTGACGCACCTGCGCGTCCGTCAAGGCCGTCTCGGGCGGGCTGGGCCACGCAAACCCGACGATCACGCTGTCCACATACGCCCATCATGCCGGCTGATGAGGATGTGGGCCGGGCCGTCCTCGATGCCGCTCTCGCCCCTCCTGCGGACACTGTGCGGCCTGGAGACCGGCACAGTCCCGTCTGACCTGCGCTTCGGCGCGAGGTCAGCTCTTGAAGAGGAACTCCGCCTCGTCGGCGTCGACGAGCAGGCGCAGTTCTTGCCGCAGCACGTCGTGGTCGGCCAGGGTGGGATCGGCGTCGACGATGGCGAAAGCCACTTCTCGGGCCCGGGCCACCCACGCTTTGTCGCGGCGCAGGCTGGCCAGTTTCAGATCGTTCTGGCCCTTCTGACGGGTGCCGAGCACGGTCCCCTCCCCCCGGATGTCGAGGTCGACCTCGGCCAGCTGGAAGCCGTCGGTGCTGGCCTCGATGGCCGCCAGCCGCTGCTCCGATTCAGGGGTGGCGCCGGCACCCAGCAGGTAGCACCATGACTGCGCCGCCCCCCGTCCGACCCGGCCCCGGAGCTGGTGGAGCTGGGCCATGCCGAAGCGGTCGGCGTCCTCGATGAGCATCACGGTGGCGTTGGGCACGTCGACGCCGACCTCGATCACCGTGGTGGCCACCAGCACGTCGAGCTCACCGGCCCGGAAGGCGGCCATCACCGACTCCTTCTCCTTCGACGGCATCTGTCCGTGCAGCAGGGCCAGGCGCAGGTGGGGCCACACCTCGGCGTCGAGGCGGGCGAACTCGGCGGTGGCCGCCTTGGCCTGCACCTTCTCCGATTCGTCGACCAGCGGGCACACCACGTAGGCCTGACGTCCCCCCGCCACCTCGTCGGCCACCCGGCCGTAGGCGGCCGCCTCTTCCAGTTCGCCCCGGGCCCAATGGGTGACCACCGGCGAGCGACCGGGCGGCAGCTCGTCGAGCACGGTGACGTCGAGGTCGCCGTAGACGGTCATCGCCGCGGTGCGCGGGATCGGCGTGGCCGTCATCACCAGCACGTCGGGATCGTCGCCCTTGCCCCGCAAGGCGGCCCGCTGCTCCACGCCGAAGCGGTGCTGCTCGTCGATCACGATCACCCCCAGGGCCTTGAACGCCACTCTCTCCTCCAGCAGGGCGTGGGTGCCGATGAGCAGGTCGACGGAGCCGTCGCCCAGGCCGGCGTGGATACGGGTGCGCTCGGACGCGGTGGTGCGGTTGGTGAGCAGCTCCACCCGCAGTGGCCGGTCACCCATGAGGGTGCCGTCGTCGGGCACGGTAAGGCCGCCGAGCACGTGGCGCACCGACAGACCGTGCTGCTCGGCCAGCACCTCGGTCGGGGCCATGAACGCCCCCTGGTACCCGCCCTGGACGGCGATGAGCAGGGCGGTGACAGCCACCAGGGTCTTGCCCGATCCCACGTCGCCCTGCAGCAGCCGGTGCATGGGGTGTACACCGGCCAAGTCGGCGGCGATCTCGGCGATGGCCCGCTGCTGGGCGCCGGTGAGGGCGAAGGGCAGCCCGGCGTGGAACCGTCGCACCAGCGTCCCGCGCGCCGACCGGGAGTCGGCGCCCGACAACCCAGTGATGTGGCGGATTCCCTTCGACTCCCGTTCGACGGCCCGCTTGCGCATGACCAGAGCAAGTTGCAGGCGCAGGAGCTCGTCGACCACCAGGCGCTGCCGGGCCGCCTCCTTGGCTGCCATCGACTCGGGGTTGTGGATCTGATTGAACGCCCAGGTGCGGTCGACGACGTCGAGGCGGTCCCGCCAGGTCTCCGGCAGCGGGTCGGCCAGGCGCCGAGCCCGGCGCAGCGCCTCCTCGACGAAGCCGGCGAGCTCCCACGTTTTCAGATCGGCTTTGGCCGACTGCGGGTAGATGGGGACGATCCGGCCGGTGCGGTCACCGACGAGGTCGACCACCGGGTTGGTCATCTGCCGCCGCCCCTGGAAGGACTCCACCTTGCCGAAGACGACCGCCTCGGTGCCCACGCTGAGCTGCTTGGCCCGCCACGGCTGGTTGAAGAACACGCAGTGCAGGTAGCTCGAGCCGTCGAAGACGTCGACGTTCACCATGGTCTTGCGCTGCCGGGTGCGACGGCTCTGCACCCGCTTGACGGCGCCGAGCACCATGGCCTCCTCGCCGGTCCTCAGCGAGGCGATCGACGCCTGGTTGGTGCGGTCGAGGTAGCGACGGGGGTAGTGGGTCAGCAGGTCGAGCACGGTGTGGATGTCCATGAGGGCCAGGCTCTCGAGCTTCTTCTCGCCCACTCCGGTGAGCTTGGCGACCGAGATGTCGGCCAGCTCGCCGAGCCGTTTGCCTTCCGTCACCTCACGTCACTCGGCGCTGAACAGGTAGGCCGAGAGCGGCTGGCCGCCGTCGTGGAGCTCGGCCACCGCTCCGGGGCGGTGCTCGGCCAACCAGCCGGTAATGATGCCGGTGACCGCGGTGGTGGCGCCTTCACCGTGGATGACGGTGACGATCTCGTGGTCGTCGCCCACCAGACGGTCCAGTAGCCGGCAGGCGGCGTTGGCCAGGTCGGCCTCGATCACTGCGATGGAGCCGTGGTCGAGGCCCAGCCAGTCGCCCTCCTTGACCGGCCCGGCCGACGTGGCGGCCGCGTCGCGCACGGCCTGGGTGACCTCGCCCCAAGCCACGCGTGCCGCCGCCTCGACCATGGCGGCCACGTTGGTGGCCGCGTCGGCTGCGGCGTCGTAGGCCAGCATCGACGCCAGTCCCTCGGCCACGCTCCGGGTGGGCACGACCTGGGCCGGCCTCTTACCCAGGCGGGCAGCCTGTTCGGCGACGGGGACGACGTTCTTGTTGTTGGGAAGGATGATGACGGCGTCGGCGTCGGAGGCGTCGATGGCGGCGACGACCTGGGCGGTCGACGGGTTCATCGACTGGCCGCCGGTAACCACCTCCTGCACCCCGAGGGAGGCCATGATGCCCGCCAGGCCCGCCCCGGCGGCCACGGACACGACCGCAGTGGCCACCCGCGTGCGCTCCCGGCGCGCCGATCCCTCGCCTCGATGGTGCGCCTCGTCGGCCACCTGCTGGTGGAGGTCGGTCACCCGGATCTGGCGGGGCCGGCCCCCGGTGTCGATGGCGGCATCGATGGCGGCGCCGATGTCGTCGATGTGGATGTGGCAGTTCCACAGGCCCTCGCCGCCGACGACCACGATCGAGTCGCCGATGGCATCCCACGCCCGCTTGAAACCGTCGACCTCCTCGTCGGCCGTCTCCAGGAAGTACATGACCTCGTAGCGGCCGCCCTCCTCCCCCCGCCCGCTGTTCTCGTGGCGTTCAAGGCCGTCTGAGGGCGCTGGGCGCGACAGGAACTCGGGAGGCTCCGGAAGGGGGCGGCCGTCGGCGACGTAGAGGAGGGCGTCGAGGAGCAGGACGTAGCCGGCCCCGCCGGCGTCGACCACGCCGGCCTCGGCCAGGACGGCCAGAAGCGTGGGCGTCTTGTCCAGCGACTTGACGGCGGCGGCCGAGGCCGCCTCCAACACCTCCACGACCGTGCCGCCGCGGGCGGCGGCGGCCGCGTCCCGGGCCACGGTGAGGATGGTGCCCTCCACCGGGTGCATCACGGCCAGGTCGGCGGCCCGGCTGGCGGCGAGGAGGGCGGCGGCCACGCCGTCGGCGCCGACCGGTGTGGCGCCGCCCAGGCCGTCGGCCAGGCCTTTGAGGATCTGCGACAGGATCACGCCCGAGTTGCCGCGGGCGCCCATGAGGGAGCCGTGGGTGACGGCTTTGGCCACGGCGACGGCATCGCCGTCGCCGTCGCCGTGGCCGTCGCCGAGGTCGAGGTCGAGGTCGAGGTCGAGGTCGAGGTCGAGCTTCTCCAGGCCGGCGACCACCGACTCCAAGGTGAGCGCCATGTTGGTACCGGTGTCGCCGTCGGGCACGGGGTAGACGTTGAGCCGGTTGAGGCGGTCCTGATGGGCGCGGAGCGCGTCGCGATAGGCGACCATCGTCGCCCGCAATTGCTCGGGGCCCAGGGTCTCCAGCGCCTTCACGGGGCGAATCGTAGACGGGACCCGCGGTCGACTACCCTGGTCCGCCATGGCCTCGGTCTGTGAAGTATGTGGGAAGCACCCGTCGTTTGGTATGGCCGTGAGCCACTCGCACCGCCGCACCCGCCGGCGGTGGAACCCGAATATCCAGCGCATCCGGACCATCGTCGCCGGCACTCCCAAGCGCCTGTCGGTCTGTACGTCGTGCATCAAGGCGGGCAAGGTCCAGAAGGCCGTCCGATAGCTCTCCTCCGACTGCGCGCCGCCGAGGCCAACCACACGAGAGGCAGCCAACGATGATGCAGGAGCCCTGGGTCTCGGCCAACGTAAGCCTGTCGGTACCCGCCAACGACATGGCGTCCATCGCCCCGGTCAAGGGCCACTTCACCTCGGCCGGTTTCGAGGTCCACGCCCCGCTCGGGGCCAGCTTCGGGATCGGCGGTCCCAAGTCGCTGTTCGAGAAGACCTTCAACCGCTTGCTCGTGGTGAACGACCAGGATCTGGTGACCTCGGTCACCGTCGAGGGTGGCGGCTTCGACCTGCCGCTGGACCCACTGCCGGACGACCTCCGGGCCGTGGTCGAGTCGATCCGCTTCATCCCCCCGCCGGCCCTCGCCTTCGGCTGACCGGCTCGCGCTAGCCCCGCTCTAGCCCCGGCGCTCGATGCCGTCGAGGTAGCCCTCGAGAGCAACCTCGAGATCCTCGAGGCTGGTGCGACACCGGGCCGATCCGACGACGTGGCCCACGGCCACGCCTGAGCCGGTGGCGCCGGCCAGCACGAGCAGTGCGTCGGGGATGCCGAACAGGGCCAGACCACCGGCGGCGGCGACTACGCCGAACGCCGCGCCCCGGCCCATGGCGGTCCGGTGGACCCGGCGCAGGGGCCGGGCGTCGACCGCCACCCGCACCATCGCCGTGCCGCCGGAACTGCCCGGCTCCTCGACGACGGCGATCTCCACGCGCTCGATCTCACGTAGGAGCAGACGGCGGTGCACGCCCTTGTCGAGCGACACCCGCACCCGGGCCGGCATGTCCTGGCGACGGTCCCAGCTCGAGTTGGCGCCGAAGTCACGCCGGAGATGGAACTGCTCCTTGTGGAGGAACCGGCGCAGGATGTCGTCCACGGCCTGCACCGGGCCGGGCACGCACCGGCTCACGGTGAGGGTGGCGGGCCCGAGACCCGAGCGGGTCGACCCGGCGTCGGCGTCGTCGAGAGCCAAAGCTCCCGCCCGCAGTTCGGCGACGGCCCGCCGGACCGACTCCCGCGACAGACCCGCCTCCACGGCTGCCTCCTCGATGAGCGCGAGGTCGATGCCCGATCGACCGGCGTGCGCCTGTCCGTCGAGCTCCGTGGCCCGGCGAAGCACCAGGGCGATCTGCTCCTCGTCGACGCGGTCGCCGTCCACCGCCATCGACGGTACCGCTCGGGACGGCTTTCGGGTCACCGCGCCGCCCAGCCGGGATCCACCGGGACCACGCCGGCGCCCAGGTCGGGCCCCGCTTCGATGGCCCGGGCCACGAAGCGTTTGGCGGCCAGGCAGGCGTCGGCCGGCTCCAGACCCCGCGCCAGCGCGGCGCAGACCGCCGCCGACAGCACGCAGCCCGACCCGTGGGCGCCGCGGGTGACCAGGCGGGGCCCGTCGAGCCACAACACGCCGCCAACGTCGCCCCCAGTGACGAGGCAGTCGGGCGACGAGTCCCCTCCCAGGTGACCACCCTTCACCAGCACCATCCCCGCTCCGAGCCCGACCAGGG
>JBBSIS010000058.1:0-15935 GCA_038231955.1 Acidimicrobiales bacterium | reverse complement strand
TCGGCGGTGTCGTCAGCGGAGCGCTGGGCTGGCTGCCCTTGGTCAGGTCGTCAACGGTGGCGCTGGGCTTGGCCGTGGAGCGATGGGCGGACGAAGATGCCACCGCCGGGTCGCAAACAGGCCGCTTCGCCGTGCGCGACGCCCTCCTGCGCCTCACCGGCGCCGACCCGGGCCCCGGAGTCGCCGGGTTCTCCACCGCCGCCACCGTCGCTGCTCGCATTGCCGCCCTCGACGAACCACCGGCCCCGGCCGGCCTGGTCAGGCATTGTGCGCTGTACCTGCCGGGGACGCTCGCCGCCTTGGCCGCCGTCCCAGTCCTGGTCTCGTGGCTCGATCGCGTCCAAATCGTGTTCGCCATGGCCGGGCGGTGCTCGGCATAAGGGCTGCGAAGGCGCCCCGGGAGGCGGCTCGGGCTGCTGCGCCCTCCAGGTCCACGTACCGCCGTGGACGGCAGCGCCGTCTGGGGACCGTCACGGCTCCTCGACGCTGAGCCGGCGGGCAAACCACACCGCGACCACGACCTCGCCGGCCGCTATGGCTCGGACGAACTCCGGGCGCTGTTCCGCCCAGCCGAGCGCTTCCCGCCACGGCCCAACTCGCCAGCGGGCCACATGTTGGGCGGGAGCGAGCAGGCCGAGGATGCCGTCGCCAATGAGCACCATCGCCGCGAACTCTTTGAACCGGGTCATCAGGGGCCTCCTTCATCGAAGTCCGTCCACGACGAGCCTCGCCGCTCCCATGCCCGCCGGTCAGTGCAGACCGATACTACGATACGGAATCGAAGCTTTAATCGCCTCAGCGTCCAGAACCGACTCGTCAACCTCCCATTCCGCCTCCTCCGACCACCGACTGGGGCTACCCGGGCCCGGGCCCTCCCAGCGGCCGCTCATCTGCGCGGGCGGACTGGCGATAGTCGACAAGGGCCCCTCGTTTCCTGACGACGCCGCAGCGCCTCACCATCGACGCCGTCGTACGGATCCGTTCGGCGTTTGCCATCTATCCTTCGCTGCCGGTGCTACTACGCTAGGCCGAAGATGAGCCTCCTGCTCCTGCCTCTCGGTGCCGTGGTCGCCGGCGCCATCTCGTTCAGCTCCCCGTGCTGTCTGCCGCTCGTGCCCAGCTACCTGTCCTACGTCTCGGCCCTTCCCGTCAGCGAGCTGGGACGCCCGGAGGCGCGGGCGCTGGCCCTGCGGGAGCGCGCCCAGGTCGTCGTCCGCAGCCGGGCCCGGGCGTTCGCCTCCAAGTGGCACCAGCTCTACCCGGTGGCGGTCGACTGTCTCGAAGACGACTTCGAGCACCTCACCACCTACCGGCGCTTCCCGGCCGGCCGCATCCGCCACTCCAACTTCATATCGAGCGCACCTTCGGCGAGGCCCGTCGCCGGGCGAAGGTGATCGACCGGCCGTGGCTCGACCGGGCCAGCGCGGCTGGCGGGGCGCCAACCACACGATCCCGTCCATCCGCCTGCTCGCCGAGCTCGGCCGGGAGCTGTCCCATCCCGACCCGATGTCCGACGACCAGGCACTCGCCGAGACTGATGTGCACCTGCCGCGCAACTGATCAATGAGGAGTCCGCGTCGGTCGACTTTTCCACCAGATCTGGGATGCAACCGGCCGTGCTCAGCCGCCGAGCCACCAGGACGGGCCGCCGTCGGTTCGATGTAGTGGCAGTGGAATCGGCGTCCTCCCAACCCGACCCGCAGCGCCCGCGGCGCGCCGCCGCCCTTCTCGCCGCCGCCGCCTTTCTCGCCGCCGCCCTCACCGCTGTCGGGGCGGGCCGAGCCGACGCACACACCTTCCTTGTGCGCACCGACCCACCGCAGGGCGCCCGCCTGGCCAGTGCTCCGCAGGAGGTCAGCCTCGAGTTCAGCGAGGCGTTCATTCCCCTGGGCAGCCACCTTGAGGTGGCTGTCGACGGCGGCCGCCGTCAGCCGCTGGTGGCTCGACAGCTGGCCGGCGGCCGGGTCCTTAAGGCCGACCTCCCAGAGCGGCGCACCGGCCTGTACGTGGTCACCTGGTCGGCCGGCGCCGAAGACGGCCACGGCACAGCCGGCGAATTCGCATTCGCTTCGGGCCAGGTACGCTCGATTCCAGCTGCCCACGGCCGAGTTCCAGCGGTGTCGCCTCTACAGGTCGGCGCCGGCTGGTTGTTCTTCGTCGGGTTGGCGCTGGCGGGCGGCAGCCTCGCCTTGGCGGTGGCAGCCGATGAGCCCCTCCGCCGGCGCCGCAACACCCTGTGCGCCGGGCTACTGATCGGCGAGGCCGGGGCGTTCGCGGCCTGGCTGCGGGCGCTGAGTGCCCACAACCTGACCCGTCAAAGCCTGCTCCTGGCCGCCGCCGCCGCCGCTCTGTCGGTTGCCGTGCCGCTGGCCCGGGGCCGGCGCCGACTCCCGGTCGTGCTCGCGGTGGGAGCAGCCGGTGTGGCTTGGTCGGCCCGCGGCCATAGCGCTGTCGGCCGGACCCGTGGGAGGCGTCATCGACGCCGTGCATCTCGCTGCGGGTGCCACCTGGGCCGGCGCTCTCGGGCTGTTGGCAGTGGACCTGCATCGCCAACGGAGGCAGGGCGAGTTCCTGGCGACTGCTCGCCGCTACGCCCGCCTGGCTTTGGTCCTCGTCGGAGTGCTGGCCGCCGCCGGGATCGCGTCGGCGGCTCTGCTCCTCGGTCGCCCAAGCGCGCTGTGGTCGACAGGGTACGGGCAGCTGCTGGTGGCCAAGACCGCACTGGTCGTGGGCGCGCTCGCCTCGGCGGTTGTGGCACGCCGAGGACTGCGGCGGGCTCGGCTCGGCGTGTTGCGGCGGGTCACGCCGGTGGAGGCAGGCCTGCTCGTCGCCGTGCTGGCGGTTACGGCTGTGCTCGTCGAAACCGCGCCGCCGGTGCCGCTGGCCAGCGCTATTAGCTTGCTCGGCCCGCCGCCCCTCTCCGGCCCGGTGGTGCGAGACGCCGGGATGGCCGGGCTCCTCACCGTCGCCGTCGCTGCCGGCGACGACCGCCTGCAGGTGCAAGTCTTCGCCCCCGGCGGCGACGGCGCCGAGCGGGCCCGCATCACCTTGGAGGCCCAACCTCCCACCGGGCAGGGCTCAACGCTGTTGCCCCGGCCGTGCGGGCCGGGTTGCTTCACCCAGGCACTGAGCTTGCTCCCCGGCACGACCAATCTGACCATCGGTGCGTCTGCACCGGGCTGGCAGGGCGGCACCTACACCGCTCGGGTCGACTGGCCGCCGCCGCCGAACCAAGCCGGGCTGCTTAGCGATCTGGTGAGCCGCATGCGGGCCGTGCCGCTGGTTGAGTTCGTGGAACGCACCTCGAGCGGACCGGCCACCTTCGTCTCGCCCACGTTTCGCATCGCCGGCGGGAAGTTTGTCGACCTCCAACCGTACGCGGCTGGGACGGCTGACGACATCCAGCCTCTCGCCGGCGAACGGGGTTTCCGCCTCTACCTGCCCGGCGAGCGGACATGGATTACGGTGTGGGTCGACGCCGAGGGCCTCATCGACCACCAACGCATCGTCGACGTGGGCCACGACATCACCGACAGCTCGTTCCGTTATCCGCCGCTGGCGCCGGGTGAGTAGTGGCGGCCGAGCGGCCTCTGCGTCGGTGGTGCGGCTCGGCTCGAACGCGACGTCCGGACCCACAATGCCACTACGGGACTGCTCGGATCTGCCTTCGAATGAAGTCGTGGTCAGCCGAAGGTCGACTTGCGTAGTCCGGCGACCGTGGATTGTTGTTGAGGAGGGCAAGGAAGGCCTCCTCTAACCGCTCGAAGAACAGCTGTCCGTCGAGCAGCGACGGCGCCGACTTCTTCGGTGGCCGCAGCAGGTGCGGCTCCTGACGGTCTGCGTTGGGCGGGGGCTCAAGCCGCCGGCGTCCAGCCACATCGTGCCCACCGAGCCGCCCAAGTCTCCCCCCGCCACGAATTCGGGCGGATTTGTAGGCCGTCCGCCCGCGATCGAGTGGCAGGCTGGCGCCATGGCACGCGCCACGCCGTTTACCGGCGGCCCGCCGGTGTACGCCGGCGATTTCCCCGACCCCTGCGTCATCAAGGTGGGGGGCGTGCACTACGCCTACGGCACCCAGGCCCACGGCCACAACATCCCGGTCCTGCGGTCCCACGATCTGGCCCACTGGGAGCGCGTCGGCGACGCTCTCCCCACGTTCCATCAGTGGGCCGCGCCCGGCCGCACGTGGTCGCCGGCCGTCCTCCCCCGCAGGCACGGCTACGTCCTCTACCACGTGGTCTGGGAGCCGAAGTCCGACCGGCAGTGCATCTCCCTCGCCTCGGCCGACCGCCCCGAGGGCCCCTTCGTCGACCGGGCCGGCGGGCCGTTTATCTTCCAGCTCCGCCGGGGCGGCTCGATCGACCCCAGCCCCTTCGTCGACGGCGACGGGTTGGCCTACCTGCTCTGGAAGAGCGACGACAACGCCCTGCACAAGCGGTCCAGCCTCTGGGGTCAGCGCCTCGCCGACGACGGCCTCAGCTTGCTCGGCGAGCCGGTCCAGCTCCTCCGCCACGACAAGGCATGGGAGGAGCCGCTCATCGAGGCGCCGGCCATGGTGCGCCACGGCGACACCTACTACCTGTTCTATTCGGCCAACTGGTGGGAGTCCGAGCGGTACTGCATCGGCTACGCCACCTCGACGTCGCCGCTCGGGCCCTTCCGCAAGGTCACGACCCGGGGGCCCTGGTTCGCCGCCGGCGCCGACGCCGCCGGCCCCGGCGGCCAGGAGTTCTTCGGCGACCACGGCGGGGCGCTGCGCATGGCGTACCACGCCTGGACGCCCGGGGCCGTGGGCTATCCCAAAGGCGGGAAGCGCTCGCTGCACATCGCCCGGGTCTCCTTCGTCGACGGCCTGCCCGTCATCAGGCCGTAGCGATGGCGGCCCGGGGGCGAGCGGTGACGTTCTCCGGGGGCGACGTCGTTGATGAAGGCGCCGGCGGCGGCCAACCCCGTTCCACCCACCCCGACCCAGGAAGGACGGCAGGAGGCGGACGTCCTTCTGTGAGTCAACGATCACCGAAAGGTTGGCGGTCGCCGCGCTGGTCACCGCCGAGGAGCGGGTTGCCATCGTGGCCGCCCTCGATCAACTGGCCGAGTCCGACCGAGCCGTTGTCCTCGGGCGCGAGGGGGGGCGAGCACCGGTGAGCTGGCGCGCCGGATGGATACGTCACCGGGGGCGGTGGCCGTGAGCCTGGCCCCGGCCAGGGCCAGGCTGCGGGTCGACTATCTGGTGGCCCTGGAGCACGCGTCGCTAGCGCCGCCGCCGGTGTCGTTATCGCCCTCGTGGCCCTGGCCGTGTGGTCCCTACCCGGTGGTCACGGCCCGGCGACGCCCGCGTGCCCGCCCACGCCGTCACACCACCCGGTCGTTGCCGCCGTCGATGGCGACCTGGGCGGCGGTCGTCTTGGCGAAGGCGGGGCCGCACATGGCCACACACAGCCGGGCCACGTCGGCGCTCGTGACCTCCGTCCGCAACAGGTTGTTCGTGCGGTACTCTTCCACGCTGAGGTCGTAGCGCCGAGCGCGGTCAGCGAGGATCTCGTCGGACCAGATGGCGGTGTCGAACACGGCGTTGGGATGGATGACGTTGACCCGAATCCCATCCGGGCCCCACTCCAGCGCGGCGACGCGGGCCAGCTGCGTCAGCGCCGCCTTGGACGCCGAATATGCAGCGGCACCCGGCCCGGGCGCGGGCACGTTCTTCGACCCGATCACCACCACCCGTCCGCCTCGCGGCGCAACCTGTAGCAACGGGTGAGCCTCTCGGAGCAGGACCACGTTGGCCTCGACGTTGACAGCCATGAGCCGTCGCCACATCTCGACATCGGTCGACGCGATCGCCGCGCCCGGTGGGAACGCCCCGGCGTTGAGCACGAGCATGTCAAGCCCCCCGAACCGTTCGACGGTTCGCTCGAGCGCCCGCTCCAGGGCGTCGTCGTCGGTGATGTCGCCCACGAGGCCGAGCCAGGCCGGACCGTCGAAGGCATCCGTGACCGCCGGGTTCACGTCCAGCCCGGCCACCGCCGCGCCCTCTCGTAGCAGCGCCTCGGCGCAGGCCCGGCCGATGCCGCTCGCCGCCCCCGTCACCAGCGCCACCTCGCCGGCGAACGCCGCCGCCCCGCTCCGCCGCCGGTTGAGCTTGGCCTGCTCCAGCTCCCAGTACTCCATGTCGAACAGCTCGGCCATGGTGATCGGCTGGTACCCGCCCAGCTCGGTGGCACCGAGGATGACCTTCATGGTGTGCCGGTAGATGTCGTCGGCGATGCCGGCGTCGGCGGCGGTGCGGCCCACGCAGCACAGCCCGAGGGTCGGGTCGAGGATGACCCGGGGCGCAGGGTCGAGCGCCTGCAGCTCGGCCTCGGAGCGACCGCGATACTGCTCGAAGTAGCGCCGGTAGGCGCTGGCGTACACCTCGACGTCGCGCCCGAGCATCGGCAACGGCTTGGTGCGGATCACGTGGTCGGGAGTCACGGGCCCCTGCTGGGAGATCGTCGCCACGTCGGGCCGGTGGATGAAGGCCATGGCCGACGGGTCGACGTGGCCCGACATGATCACCGGGCCCCCGGCGGCGGCGGAGACCGCGGCCCGCAACGTCGCCCGCTCGCCTCGGGTGGAGACCGAGATCGAGGCCGACGCCGGTGCCCCGCCGTGCACCGGTGCGCGGCGGTGCCTGACCAGGTACTCCTCCGCCCGGCTCACCAGGTCGATCATGCGCTCGTAGCTCTGGCGGGCGGAGTCCCCGAAGGTGAAGATCCCGTGGTTCATCAGAACCATGCCGATGACACCCGGGCGCAGCGCCTCGTGCACCCGTGCCGCGCAGGTCCGGGCCAGCTCGAAGCCCGGCATCACGTACGGCACCACGACGATCTCGTCGCCGTAGATCTCGCCCAGCACCTGCGCAGCCCGGGACGTGTTGGTCAGGGTGACGACAGCGTCGGCGTGGGTGTGGTCGACGAAGCGGTGCGGCAGGACGGCGTGCAGGATCGCCTCCACCGACGGCGCCGGGCCGCCGGCGACGACCGACGCCACCTGGAGCTGCTCGGCCATGTCGGTATCGGACAGGGCGTCGAGCTCGGCCAGGCGGGCGACGTGGTCGAGCTCGAGCCGGGCGAAACCGGGCTCCTCGATGTCGCCCAGGTCGCTGCCGCTGCCTTTCACGACCAGGACGTCGACCTCGTCGCCGAACACCGTGCGCTGTCGCAGCTTCACCGACGTGTTGCCACCGCCGTGGAGGACCAGATCCGGGTCCTGTCCCAGCAGGCGGGACGTGTAAACCCGCTGGGCCAGGTCACCCGGCCAGCGTGCCGCCTCGACGTCGTCCCACCGGCTCCCGACCACGGCCGACCACGCTACCGGTGCCCGCCATACGGCCCAGGGCACCGTACACTTGGTGTAGTGGGTCAGGCGTTGGGGCGGCTGATCCAGGCGGCCACGGATGCGCTGCTCGCCGGCCGGTTCGGCGAGTGCGAACGGCTGGCGGCCGAGGCCGCGGCCCTCGCCCCGACCGACGTAGGGGCCGGGGTGCTCGCCGTGGCTGCGTGCCGGGAGCAGGGGCGGGCCGCCGAGGCCGAGATCCTCCTGCGTGACCTGCCCGCCGGCCATTCCGACGACGACATGGCCCGGGCCATGCTCGCCGCCGTCCTCGCCGATCTGGGCCGTGACTCCGACGCCGGGCGCCAGCTCGACGCGATCGACCTGGCGACCGCATCGCTGCCGGTGTGCGCCCTGGCGGCCGAAGTCGCCGGCGTGCTCCGGTTGACGCCGGCGGCGAAGGTCCTGCACCGGCGCCTCGTCCCCCATTCCGCCGACCTGGTGGGCTTCCACGGCTCCCTGGCCCGCCACCTCGGGCTGGTGACCCACGTCCTGGGCGACTGGAGTGATGCGGCCGAGCACTTCGACGTCGCTTTGAAGGCCAACCGGTCGGCGGGTGCGCCCGTGCTGGTCGCCCATACCTGCCTGCAGTACTCGGCCGTGCTGCGCCTGCGGGGCAGGGACCGGGACTGGGACCAAGCCGTCGACCTGCTGGCCCAGGCCGCCGACATCTATCGCCGGCTGGACATCGATGTTCGGGCCGAGGAAGCCGAGTCGATCCTGCGCCGATCGCTCGACGTGGCCGACACCGCGGCACCGCACGCGGCCGGCCCCGACGTCCTGCGCCGGGACGACGGCGGATGGGAGCTGTTCTACGCCCGGCAGTTCGCTGTCGTCGCCGACTGCGCCGGCCTGGCCCACGTCGCCCGGCTGGTGGCCACCGCCGGCCGCCCCGTCCACGTCGTCGACCTGGCGGGGAGCCCGGCGGACGCGGGCCTGGCCGACCAACTGGCGGCCGAGTGCCGGTCCCGGTTGGACGATCTGGCGGGACGATCACACCCGGGCCCCGTTGCCGCCTCGCTGGCCCGAGCCGAGGTCGATCAGCTGGAGGCCGAGCTGGCCACCCTCGCCATTGGCCGGCCCGCAGCCAGGGAGAGGGGCGACCGCGCCCGGCGGCTGGTGGGCACGCAGCTGCGGGTCGCCCTCGAGCGGGTCGACGACGCACTCCCCGATCTCGGCCGCCACTTGCGGCGCAGCATCCGCACCGGCTCCTTCTGCGTCTACGAGCCCGCTCGTGGCGACGGGTGGAGGCTCCCCGAATGACGGCGGGCCCGCTGGTCCCGGTCGGTCCCGGCACCGTGCGGGTGGGCACCACTGCCGGTCGGTGGGTGATCCTGGCGACGGTCCTGGGCTCGGGCATGGCGTTCCTCGACGCGACGGTGGTCAACGTCGCCCTGCCCGCCATCGGGCGCGAGTTCGGTGGCGGCCTGTCGGGGCTGCAATGGGCCCTCGACGCGTACCTGCTCACCCTCGGCTCGCTGCTCCTGCTCGGTGGCGCCCTGGGTGACCGTTATGGTCGCCGGCGGGTGTTCGTGACCGGCCTGGTGGCCTTCAGTGCCGCCTCTGCGCTCTGCGGCCTGGCGCCCTCGCTGGGCGGCCTCATCGTTGCCCGAGCGGTGCAGGGAGTGGGGGGAGCCCTGCTCGTGCCCGGCAGCCTGGCCCTGCTCTCGGCCAGCTTCCACCCCGACGACCGGGGTCGGGCCGTGGGCGCGTGGTCGGGCCTGGCCGGCGTGGCCAGCGCCGTCGGTCCCTTCCTGGGCGGCTGGTTGGTCGACGCCGTGTCGTGGCGTTTGGTCTTCCTCATCAACCTTCCGCTGGCCGCGGTGACGGTGTGGGTCGTGGTCAATCACGTCCCCGAGAGCAGGGATGCCTCGGCGGTGGCGGGCGGGAAGCTCGACGTGGCCGGGGCGGCGGCGGCCACCGTCGGCCTAGGGGGGGTGGTCTTCGCCCTGATCGAGGGATCGGGAGGCGGATGGTCGGCGCCAGTGGCCATCGCCTTGGTCGTGGGCGTCGCCGCTCTCGTCGCCTTCCCGTTCATCGAGCGCAGGCATCCCCAGCCACTCGTGCCATTGGAGCTGTTCCGCTCCCGGCAGTTCAGCGGGGCCAACGCCACCACCTTCGCGGTGTACGGGGCGTTCGCCGGCGCCCTCTTCCTGTTCGTCGTCCTCCTCCAACAGGGCCTGGGTTACTCGGCCCTGGAGGCGGGGGCCTCCATGCTGCCGGTGACCTTGATCCTCGTCCTGCTCTCGTCGCGTACGGGCCGGCTGGCCCAGCGCGTCGGCCCCCGACTACCCATGACGGTCGGGCCCATCGCCGCCGGGGCCGGTCTGATCCTCATGAGCACCGTCCGGGCCGGCTCCGGTTATACCAGCGGGGTCCTACCCGGCGTCGTCGTCTTTGGACTGGGCCTGTCGTTCACGGTCGCCCCTCTGACCGCGGCGGTCATGGCCTCGGTGGCGGACCGTCATCTGGGCGCCGGGTCGGGGGTGAACAACGCCGTGGCCCGCGTGGCCGGGTTGCTCTCGGTGGCCCTGCTGCCGGCGCTGGCCGGGCTGAGCGGGATCGATCCGGCTGATCCGGCGTTCGTCGGCGGTACCCAGGTGGCGCTGCGCATCGCCGCCGGCCTGTGCGCCGCCGGCGGGATGGTGGCGAACGTGTCGGTCCGGACCTCGGCGCCGGTCCGTTCTGCCGCCCAGCCGGGCATGACCATGGCCTGCAACGACCCGGCGCTGCGGCGATGATCCAGGGATGACTTCGTCGACCGTGGACCACCGACGCCAACTTCAGGGTCGACCTCACCAAGCTGGCAGCTTTCCGATGAGTGACTTCTCCATCGACCCGCCCAGCATCGGCGGCTTCGTCACCGTGGACCCCGACGCCACCCTGGAGTTCAAGCTGCTACTGGAAAAGGCGTAGAGCCCCGCCGTAGTGCATCCTTGGGGACGGTGACCACTATCCCCGAGGGAGCTGGCCGACCCGTGACACTGAGGGTGATCGACGCCGTCGTCTGGCTCGGCGCCCTGCGAGGTGCGGCCACGGCGGCCGCCGCCGCCGGGGCGACGCTCGAAGGCGCAGCCGAGGCCGTCATCGACGAGGTGTGCGCGGCGAGCGGCTGGAGCGTCGGCCGCCTGCTCCACCTCATCAACGGTGAGGTGGAGCCCACCGCGGTGTGGCGGACGGTGGACGCCGATCGATTCCGCCCGCTATCGGCCGTAGGCGCCACGACCGCGGTCGATCCGGGCGCGGGAGGACTGGCCCCGGCGTGGACAGCCGACCTGGCCGGCGCTGGCGCCGTGGGAGCAGCGGCGGCGGCCGCCGGTCTCCGATCAGCGGTGACGTTCCCCGTCATGGACGGAGAGGGCATCGTCGCCCTCGTCGAGTTCCTCTCCGATCAGCTGGACCGCCCCGACGAGGCGGTGCTGGATGTGGCTTCGGCCGTCGTCGGCCAGCTCGGTAGCGTGGCCGACCGGCTGCGCGCCGTGGCCGCCGAAGTCGACGCCCGGCACCTGGCCGACCTTTCCCACGACGCCTTCATCGCCGTCGACCACCGCGGCGTGATCGTCCGTTGGAACCCCGAGGCCGAGACCATGTTCGGTTGGTCGAGCGCCGAGACGATCGGCCGCCCGTTGAGCGAGGTCGCCGTCCCCGCCCGCCAGCGCCAAGCCTTCGCAGACGTCGTCGGTCGTCTGATGACGGGCGAGCGCGCTCCCGTCGGCCGCCAGGAGCTCACCGCCCTGCACCGCTCGGGCGCCGAGTTTCCCGTGGAGGTGACGGTGTGGGCCGTCGGGCGCAACGGGAGCGGCCGCATCTGCGGATTCGTCCGGGACCTGGGCGAGCGCAGGCGCATCGAGGGCCAGCTGGCCAGCCAGGTCGTGCACGACCGCCTCACCGGCCTGCCGAACCGGGCCTTGCTGGGCGACAGGATCGCACACACCCTGGCCCGGGCCGCCGGGCGGGTCGGCGCCGTGGCCCTGCTCGTCGCCGACGTCGACCGGTTCAAGGTGGTCAACGAGAGCCTGGGCCACGAGGGTGGCGACCGCCTGCTCGTGGCCGTGGCTGAGCGCCTGACCGCCATGGTCCACCCTGGCGGCACCCTGGCCCGTATGGGCGGTGACGAGTTCGCCCTCCTGTGCGAGGACGTCGGGACCGGCGAGGAGGCCGCCGGCATCGCCGCTCGGATGGTGGAGGCGTTCGAGAAGCCGTTCCGGGTCTACGACGTCGACATGTCGGTGACGGCGAGCGTGGGTGTGGCCGTCGTGGACCATGAGCGATTGAGCGCCGAGCTGCTGCTCCGCAACGCGGAGGTGGCGATGTACCGGGCCAAGGACCGGGGTCGCGACCGTCACGAGATGTTCGACGAGTCCATGCTGGCTCATGCCAGTGAGCGGCTGTCGGTCGAGAACGACCTGCGACGGGGCATCAGCCAGGGCCAGCTCCGCCTCTACTACCAGCCCATCGTGCACATCGACTCCGGGGTGATCGCCGGCTTCGAAGCGCTGGTCCGCTGGCAGCATCCCCTCCGCGGCCTGTTGCCTCCCCTCGAGTTCATCCCCGCGGCCGAGGAGACCGGCCTCATTGTGCCCCTTGGCCGCTACGTGCTCCAGGAGGCCTGCAGGCAGGCCGCCACCTGGCAGACCACCCACCCGGCCGAGGTTCTGCGGGTGAGCGTGAACGTCTCGGCCCGCCAGCTCGCCCAGCCCGGTTGGTCGGACGAGGTGGCCCAGATCCTGGCCGACTCGGGCCTCGGGCCGCGCCAGCTCGTGCTGGAGATCACCGAGAGCGTGCTGATGGACGACACCGACGCCACCGCATTGCGTCTCGAGGAGCTGCGCAGGCTGGGTGTGCGTATCGCCATCGACGACTTCGGCACGGGCTACTCGTCGCTCGGCTATCTCCGTCGCCTCCCTGTCGACATCCTCAAGATCGACAAGTCCTTCATCGACGGCGTGGCCGACGGCCCCCACGAGTCGGCGCTGGCTCGAGCCGTGGTGAAGCTGGCGTCGACCTTGCGGCTGGAGGCTGTGGCCGAGGGCATCACCACCCGCAAGCAGCTGCTCCAGCTACGCCGGCTGCGCTGTCCCTACGGACAGGGATACTTCTTCTCCCGCCCCCAGCCGACGGCCGCTCTTCCCGCCCTGCTCGACCTGCCCGCCCTGGAAGGCGTCGACCCCGGCGAATAGGTGTGTTCGAGCCCGATTACAGGTGCTCGGCGGCTGCTTTGGTGACACCGGCGGTGATCGTGTCCCAGTCGGCGCCGGGCTTGCGGGTGACGGTGACGAAGTCGTTCACGCCGAAGAGCGACTGCACACCGTCGACCGCGAACACCGCGGCCGCGAAGGGGTCGCTGGCGGCGGCGCCGGCATTGGCCACGTTGAGCGTGGCCGGCAACTTCACGTCGAGGCTGTACTTCATCGCGTTGGGATTGGGTGTGGGCGAGGGAACGGCGGCGGCCATGGAGGCGCATGGTAGTGCCGTGGCACTGGCAGTAGCGTGAGGAGCGTGGGCCCGACGACCCGGTTCGCCGAGTTCGTGCAGCGGCCTGACGACCGGATCCCGCTCGACGAAGCTGCGCTGCTCATCGCGGCCCACGCCCAGCCCGGGCTCGATGTCCCGGCCGAACTACGGACCCTCGACGGACTGGCCGCCGGTATAGGCGAACCCGGTCTGGATGGCTGGCGGCGTCACCTGTTCGTCGAACTGGGATTTTCCGGCAATCTCGGGCGCTATTACGACCCGTCGAACTCCTTCCTGAACGAGGTGATGCGGCGCCGGCGCGGGCTTCCCATCACCTTGTCCGTGCTTGGCATGGAGGTCGGCCGGCGGGTCGGACTGCAACTGGAGGGCGTGGGCATGCCCGGTCACTTCCTCCTTCGCCACGCTCCCGCCTTGGGCGCCGAGGTGTACGTGGACCCGTTCGGCGATGGCGCCGTGCTCGACCGGGCCAGTTGCGTCGAGCGGTTTCACGCCGTCAACGGTTCCGATGTGGAGTTCCGTACCGCCTACCTCGAGCCCGTCGGCCGGCTCGCCATCCTCTCCAGGATGCTCAACAACCTCACGTCGATCTACACGGCTCGGGGCCGTATGGCGGATCTGGAGTGGGTGTTGCGGCTACGCGTCAGCCTTCCCGGCGCCACGTCGGTCGAGCGACGGGACTGGGCCCGGCTCCTGGGCGCGACGGGGCGCTTCATCGACGCCGCCACCGAGCTCGAGGGCCTGGTCGAGATTCTGCCTACCCATCAGGAGGCGCTTCAGCGGGAAGCGCTCGCCTTCCGGGCCCGGCTCAACTGAGGGTTGACATCGGCGGGCAGCTACCTGGTACGGCGCCCGCCAACGGCCTCGGCGGCCATGGGGCGGCGTTCGCGGTCGCCGGAGTCCGGTCCCTTCGCCCGGCCGGCGACGCGCCCGGGTAGCCGCGCCCGGACCGACGTAGCGTGGGCGGCCATGGAGCGGTCTGCACTCCAGGGTCTGGCCGCATTCCGGTGGGCCGCATGGCTGTGGATGTCCACCGTCCTGCTCGTCTCCCGCCACCAGCTTGACCGAACGTGGCTGGCGGTGGGGCTCGCCGGGTTGGCCCTGGTGGTCACCGCCGCCGATACCGTCCTGCTGCGGACCAACCCCGACGCCCTCCTGCGACCGACGGCTGTGGTCGCCGAGCTCACCGTCGGGGCGGCCCTGGTCCTCGGTGACGGGGCGGCGTACGGGCCCGGCCACGCATTCTCGACCTCGCAGTCGCTGGGCTCGGTTTGGCCCCTCACCGGCATCCTCGGCGCCGGACTGGCCCTGGGCCCCCTCGCGGCTGCGGCTGCCGGCGTCGGCCTCGGCGTCGCCCGCATGGGCGCCGTACTCGCCAACGGGGCATCCATCGACACCGGCGGGCGGGCCCTCTCAGTGGTGAACAGCGTCGTGTTCTACGCCCTGGGCGGGGCGGCGGCGGGCTACCTGGCCCGCCTGCTGCGGAGGGCGGAGGGCGAGATCTCGGCGGCCCGGGCGCGGGAGGAGGTGGCCCGCACCCTGCACGACGGCGTACTGCAGACGCTGGCCGTCGTCGAGCGGCGGGCGACCGACCCGGCCCTGTCGAAGCTGGCCCGTGAGCAGGAGCGCGAACTGCGTGACTGGCTGTTCGGCGCCGCCGCGCCGGAGGGCGTGGTGGCCGATGTCGGCACCGCGTTGCGGGCCTGTGCCGCCCGCTTCGAGGACTCCTTCGACGGGCGCGCCCAGGTTCTGGTGGCTGATGACCTTCCGCCCCTGGGCTCGGCATCGGTCGCTGCTCTCACCGGGGCGGTCGGCGAGGCGATGATGAACGCCGGCAAGCACGGCCGGGCCGGCAAGGTCCAGGTCTATGTCGAGCCCGACGATCCCGGCGGCGTGTTCTGCTCGGTCAAGGACGACGGGTGTGGCTTCGACCTGGCCGCCACCCCCGAAGGGTCGGGCTCTCCCGCTCGATCCGGGCCAGAGTGACTGAAGTGGGCGCTCGGGCGGACGTCGTCAGCACGGCCGGTGAAGGGACGGAGGTGCTCTTGTGGCTGCCCTCGTGAAGGTGGTGCTGGCCGACGATCACCCCATCTGGCGCGACGGTGTCCGGGCCGATCTGGGGGAGGGCTTCTGGGTGGTCGCCGAAGCGAGCAACGCCGAGGAGGCCATCGCTGCCATTCGTGCCCACAAGCCTCATCTTGCGGTGTGCGACCTCCAGATGCCGGGGGGCGGCGGGATCAAGTGGCCCGGACCTGCGGCGAGGAGACCCGCATCGTGATCCTTACCGTGTCGGAGCAGGAGCGCGACCTGCTCGACGCCGTTGCCGCCGGCGCCGTCGGGTACCTGGTCAAGTCGACGCCGGGGCCCGAGCTGCGGGCGTCGCTGCTGCGGGCGGCAAAGGGCGAGCCGGTGTTCTCCCCGGCCCTCGCCGCCCTGGTCCTCGGCGAGTTCCGCAAGCTGGCCAAGGCCTCGTCGGGCATCTCACCGCTGTCGGAGCGAGAGCGCGAGGTGCTCCAGCTCGTGGCCCGGGGGCATTCCTATAAGGAGATCGGCGGGCGGCTGTACATCGCCGAGAAGACGGTGGAGAACCACGTCCGCAATATCCTGGGCAAGCTCCACCTGAGCCGCCGCCAGGAGCTCATCCGCTACGCACTGGAGCACGGCATCGAGTAATCGCTGTCGTTCCTGTCGCGCTGAACGCCCTAGGGGGGCGTTCTGGGCGGGCTTGGGTGGGCCACCCGGTCGGTGATACTCACCAGGGCGGGGTGGGCATCGGTGGCGGTCCTGACGACAGGCGTGTCCTCAATCTCGCCCGTCCCGGCGCCCCTCCTGTTCGCGGCCGAGGCTATAGCTGCCGGCCTGAGTGGCGACCGGCGGCTGCGGGTGACGGCGTGGCTGTGGGCGGCAGTGGCCGGCTTGGCACCGGTGCTCGGGGGAGTCCTCACCTCCGTGGTGGGCGTGGGCCCTGGCCTTGGCGTCGTTCACGGTCGGACTGTGGAGCGCTCGGGTCGGGGTGGCGCTTCCCGTCGGGCCGTCGCCCAGGTTGCCATCGGCGCCGGCATCGCCGGGCCCGCGGTTGGCCTGGCCCTCTG
>JBBSIS010000057.1:0-15948 GCA_038231955.1 Acidimicrobiales bacterium | reverse complement strand
TTGGTGGCGGGGGCAGGATTTGAACCTGCGACCTTCGGGTTATGAGCCCGACGAGCTACCAGACTGCTCCACCCCGCGGCGGCTTGATTAGATTACACCCTCAGGCGGCGGGTCTCGTCGTTGATGTCGACGTGGCGGGCGGGACGCTGGTCTTGGTCGCATCGGTGGCCTTGCGGACGAGATCCCGACCGTCGTTGGTGGCCTTCTGGTACGCGGCCAGGTCGCCCGTCTTGAGTGCGTCGTCGGCGGCCTGGAAACGAGCACTGGCCTGGGTGAGCAGATCGGCCACGCTGTTGGACACGGACGGGCTTGGCGCAGTCCCAGTCCCGGTCCCTCTGCCGCCGGTGGTCTGGCCCTGCGACGGGTTGGCGGTCTGGCCCGTGCCCTGTTGCTCCAGGGTGGAAGGAGAGCTTCCCGGGAACAGCACCGACATCGCCTCCCGCAGCGAGTCCCTCATCACCACCCTGTCACCGAAGACGGCGATCACCCTCTTCAACTGCGGCAGTGGGGTGCCGGTGGCTTCGACGTACAGAGGCCGGATGTAGAGCAGCGATTGCTCGATCGGGACGACAAGGAGGTTCCCGAGCCGGACCTTGGAGCCCGACGTGTCGAGCAGGGTGATCTGCTGCGACACGGTGGTGTCCTGATTGATGCGGGCGTTGACCAGCGCGGGGCCGTCGACCGTCCGGGCGCGGGGCATCACGTAGGCCGCGAGCTGCCCATAGTTGGCCGGATCCATCTTGGCCACCATGAAGGCACTCAGGTTTTTTACGCTGTCGTCCTTCGACCGGGGCACGAACGGCTGCAGGATCACGAAGTCCTCGCCCGTCTCGTCAGGCAGCCGCATGAGCAGGTAGTAGGGATCCATGCGGTCTTCACGGCTCTGCACGGGCTGACCGGCGGCGTTGAGGGCCGGGGCGCCGACCGCAGCTACGTTGCTCACCGCTCCGGGCGCCTGGGCGATGTCCCACGCGTCGGTGTTGCTGTAAAAGTCGACCGCGTTGCCGATGTGGTAACGGCCGAACATGTTGGTCTGGACCCGGAACATGTCCTCCGGGTACCGGAAGTGAGCCCTGAGCTCGTCGTCGATGTTCGTGCCGTCGGTGAACAGCTTGGGGAAGGCCTTCCTCCACGCCTTGATCATGGGGTCGGCCTGGTCGACGACGAAGAAGGTCATCTTGCCGGTGTAGGAGTCGATGACCACCTTGACCGAGTTCCGCACGTAGTTGAAGTTCGTGTTGAGGTCGCTGCTCACCCTGAGGCGCGACGTGTCCGCGGCCTGAGAATAGGGATAGCGGCTGGTGGTCGTGTAGGCGTCGTAGATCCACTGGATGCGGTCTTTGTAGATGATCGGGTACGGGTCGCTGTCGAAACGTAGGAACGGCGCCGCTTTGCGGACGCGCTCGTCGACGTCGCGCACGTAGATGGCCCGGGAGTCTCCGGTCACGAAGTTGGAGATCATGGGATTCAGATCACCGAAGCGCAGAGCCAGAGCGGCCCGGCGGGCGAAGGAGTCGATCTTGACGCCACCGCTGCCGCTGTAGACCGTCGTGTGGTTGGTGCCGTTGGCTTCGGTGTAGTCGACTTCCTGCTGCTTGGTGTTGACGATGGCGTAGCCGGTGATGTCCTGCCCGTAGTAGATGGCGGGCTGGCCGATGGTGGGCGTGCCGACGGGAGGGAGGTCCTTCAGCTGCAACGCCGGCTTGCCATCGGGCTCGACGGCGCTGCTCGGCGTCATGACCGCGCCGTACCCGTGGGTGTAGACGAGATGCTGGTTGACCCACGAGGCCGACGGGATGCCGCCGATGTTCAGCTCCCGGGCCGAGATGAGCTCCTGGCGGACGTTGCCGTCCACCACATAGCGGTCAACGTCGACGTCGTTGAACTGGTAGAAGTTCCGGATCTGCTGCAGCCGGTTGTAGGTGGCGCCGAGAACTTCGGGCGCGGGATCCCAGAGGCGAACGTTCTCGATGGTGGCCTTGTTGTTCTCGAGATCGGCGTTGCTGACCTTGTTGTCGGCGGCGAAGTCGATCGTCTGGACATCGCGCAACCCGAAGGCGGTCTTGGTGGCTTTGATGTTGCGGTCGATGTACGGCAGTTCCTTGGTGGACTCCGTGGGCTGGACCCGGAACCGCTGGACGGCGGCGGGGATGGCAGCCCCGACGACCACGCTCAACATGGCCCAGAGGCCCACGGCGATCACCGGCAGAACCCAGCCCCGCCGGAAGATGTTGTAGATGAGCAGGGCGGCGGCGATCAGCGAGATGCCCAGCAGCAGCTTCATGGCCGGGAGCTGGGCCTTGACGTCGGTGTAGCCGGCGCCCTGCACCACCCCCCGGGTGGCATAGACGAGCTCGTACTTCTGCAGGTAGTAGTCGACGGCCTTGAGCAGGGCCAGCACCGCCATCAGCACCGAGAGGTGGGCCTTCACCTGCGGGGTGACCTTCTGTATCGGCGTCTGGAAGCGGATGCCGCCGTTCAGGTAGTGGGCGACGGCGGTGATGATGGCGATGATCACCAGCGAGGCGAAGAGCCAGTCGACGACGAACTTGGCGAACGGCAGCTGGAAGACGTAGAACCCGAGATCCTTGCCGAACAGGGCATCTTTGGACTCGAACGGCACATGGTTGCGGAACAGTATCCACGCGCCCCACTCGCCGGACGCCCCTGGTCCGGCGATGAGCGCGAACACCGCCGCCACTGCCAGGCGCACCAGCCCCGCTCGCGGCCCCACGACTTCGTGGTAGCGCTCGATGAGCTGCTCTTCGGGCCCCAGTGGGCGGAAGGTCGGAGCGATGAGGTCGGCGATGGCCAGGTTGGCCCAGAGCAGGGCGAAGAAGAGGACGGTGAAGAGGGCGCCGAGGGCCAGCTTCACGCCGAGGACCGACCGCCAGACCGACGTCAGCTTCAGCTCGTCGAACCACAGGAAGTCGGTGTAGAAGCCGGCGATACCTCGCAGGGACACGAGGAACAGGAAGAGGATCCCGACCACGGCCACGAGGATGATGCGGCCCCGCGCCGGTCGGCGACGGCGAGGGAGGTCGGTGGGAGTGCGCACGGCTGGTTCAGCCTATGTGCTGACCGGGCTGGGGAGGGCTCAGGCTGTCGCCGGCACGAGCAGGCACCGGCAACCCTGGTGCGCGGGTGGGTGGAACTGCCCGGTCGGGAAAGGCTGGCCCTTCGGCGTGAGACCGGCGAGGGCGTTGTCGTCGCAGTCGGGGCAGTGCCCGTCGTCGTCCACCAGCCACTGCAGCGCCGCCCCGGCGGGGGTGGCGGCGAACGCGCCGAGAGCAAAGGCGGCCACCGCATGGTGACGGGCGGCGTCCTCCATGCGCTGGGCCCTCCACTGCCGGTAGACCGCCCGGGTGCTCTCACCGACGACGGCGATGTCCTCACTGGCGGCGCCGTCGGCCAGGGTCCGCAGCAGTCGTTCCCGCAGAGGCTCGACGAGCTCGCTCACCAGCGCTTCTGCCTGGGACTCAATCAGAGGATGGACGACGTTGTCCTCCGGTCCCGGTCCCGCGCCCGACGCATGCCCGACCCCCGCCCTGGCCGCCCGTTGCAGCCAGGGCAGCGCGACGTCACGGTAGGACGCCAGATGGGCAGCCGGCTCGGGCAGCACCGCGTCGGATGGGCCGAGCCGGCGCAGCCCGTCGAGTACCACGTTCTGTTCGTCCTGCAAGACCCGCTTCAGCGCTCTGGCCAACCCCGTCTCGATGCTCTCGAGCAGCTCGTCACGGCCGGCCAGGGCCTGCTCGACAACCACCGGATCGGGCGCCGGAGGCGAAGAGAGACGCGCGGAGGGGCCCGACTCTCCAGGCCCGGAACCGTTCTTGACGACTTCGGAATCATGCGACGGCGAGGCGACCAATCGGCCAGGAGCGGCGTCGGCCACGGTCTGGGGCCGCATGGCGGGCCGGTCCGGTGGCCGGGGCGGTCGCGGTCGTCGTTCCTCGGTGCGCTCAGGTGTCGCCGGAGACCACGCCGTCGATCCGCTCGACATGGCGGCATGGTCGAAGACGGGATGGGCAGCCCGGTCCCTCGCCTCCTCCAGCGCTCGTCGCAGCTCCGCCTCCCGGGCCGCTCCGGCAGCCAGCTCGTGGCTGACCAGCTTCAGGAACTGACGCACCTCGGCGGGGTGATAGCCGCGAAAGGCGGCCGAGAAGGTCCGGCTCATCACCGACTCGGGCGTGAGGACCGGTCCGGTGGAGACGACGATCTGCCCGTCCCCCATGGGCCCCAGGGTAGGTGGTGAGCCCGCCAGGGCCGCGGACCTACTGACGGCCGAGGCTGGTGAGCAGACCGGAGAGGGTGTTCACCAGGCCGTTCACCGTGTTGTCGACCACAGGCGCCCCGGTGTTCAGAGGCCCCGCTTGGCTCACGGTGGTCGGCGTGGTGGGCGACGGCGTGATGGTCTTCGGCGGGGCGGGCCGCACGACCGGGACCGTCGTCGCCACGACCGCCCCGGAGGACGGCGGTCGGCTGGTGGACGGAGGAGGTGGAGATGGCGGCGATGCACTGCTTCCGGGGCGGGGAAGGGCAAAGCTGATCGGGCTGCGGCCGACCGCGGTCTCGATGGCCGCCAGCAGCGGGATCCGGTTCACGCCCTGATCGAGGGCCACCAGGCCCCACGGCGCGCCGGCATCGTGGAAGCCGAAGACACTTGCCCACCGATCGGCGAAGGAGCCCCTGGTGGACTCGAGGACGATGGCGGCACCGACCAAGGTCTCTCCCGGCGGCCGGGCCGAGTCGAGGAGCGAGGCCTGGAACGCCGGCTCGGCGGCGAGGCCCGGCAACAGGGCCCGGAAGAAGTCGACCGTCCTGGTGTCGCCACCCGTCTGCTGAGCCGAGAACCCTCGGCTACGGGCCAGGAGCTCGGCGCTGAGCCCTATGGCGCCGGACAGGTACCGCTGGTCCCACGTGTCGTCGGGCGAAAAATCGAGAGGCGATGGTCGGACGGGGAACAGCCCGGCGGCGGGGATGGCCACCTCGCGCAACGCCGGTACCACGACCGACTTGGCCGCCGAGGTGACAGTGGCCGAACCCTCGTAGGTCGCGACCAGGAGGGCCAAGCCCCTCGAGATGCGCGCCACGCCCTGGACCACCACGTCCTCGCCTCCCGAGGTCACCGTGACCGGCTGTCCCGGCGAGCGCACGAGGAGATCACCGCCCACGAGGGTGGGACGGGCCTGCTCCGGCCCATCCATGGCGCGAAGCTCCAGGTCGGACCCGGGCCGGAGCTCCAGCTCGCGGTCTCCGCCCAGGCGCACCACGGTGGAGCCTTCGCGGATCCGCACGCCGTCGCCGACCTTGAGATCGCGCGATCCGGTGATCTCCCGTCGCTCCTCCCCCGGACGGCCGATCTCCGCTTGGCCGTCGATGACGGTGAGACGGCCGGCGACGGAGGCCGGGGGGCGCCGGCAGCCGACCGCGGCAGCAGAGAGGACCAACGCCAACAGCAGGAACACCCCGCACCGGCGGGCACGACGACTCGGGCGCACCGGGCGAATCATGACTGACCGGCGGAGGTGGCGGCCGGGAGGACGATGGTGAACGTCGAGCCCTCGCCGGGCGTGGTCTCACAGACCAGCTCGCCCTGGTGGGCGGCCACGACGCGACGGACCAGGGCCAGGCCGAGGCCGAGGCCACCGAACTGCCGGGTGGGCGAGCTGTCGCCCTGGGCGAAGTCCTCGAAGATCCCGTCCAGGCGATCCTCGGGAATGCCGATCCCGTGGTCGCGCACCGAGATCTGCACCGACGCGTCCGCTCCTGGCAGTGACGAGCCGTTGGTGGAGGTCATCGCAGTCACCGACACCGCCCCGCCCGTCGGGGAGAACTTCACCGCATTGTCGACAAGCTCATCCAGGCAGCGCTCGAGGAGGCGACGATCCCCCGACAGCTCAGGGACGTTGCGCATGATCCGACGACTGATCGGGTGACGGGCGTCGACCCTGGACTTCCACCGGATGACGACCGACTCCACCAGCGGGCGGACCTCCACCGCCTCATGGCGAACGTTGAGCGGTGTCGATTCCTGGGCGGCCACATCGAGCAGGCGCTGCACCACCACCTCCAGCCGGTCGGCGGCCTCGACGATCTCCTCCAGGGACTCCCGGGCCTTGGCCGCCGGCACCTTTCGCTTCAACAGCAGCTCGGCGTAGCCCTTGATCGGTACGAGGGGCGTCCGCAGCTCGTGGCTGATGTTCGACAGAAGCTCGCTCTTGGCCCGCTGGGCCTCGCGCTCCCTCCGCATGTCCCGCAGCACGTACACCGCGCCGGCCACCGGTGCGCCGGCGATGCCCAAGCCGCCGGCGGAGAGGGCGACGGGGATGCGGGTGTCGTCGTCCCGCACGACCACCGCCGCCGCGGTCCACGGGCTGCGGGAGGGTTGGGCAATCCGGGCGGAGAGATCGGCGCCGTCCTCGGCGACGATCGACGCCACCTCGGCCGCCGGTCGACCGAGGGCATCACGCGACGGCACCCCGAAGAGATCCTCGGCGGCGGCGTTGAACGTCGTGATGCGCCCGTCAGCGTCGACAGCCATGAGGGACTCGCCCATGCCCGCCACCACCGCCTCCATCCGGGCCCGCACCCTGGCCTCCTCGTCGGCGGCCTGTCGCAGCTCGGCGGCGAGGGTCTCGATCGACTCGGCCATCGAGTCGAAGGTGGCGCCCAGCACCCCGACCTCGTCGCCACTGGCCACACTGGTCCGGACGGTGAGATCGCCGGACTGGATGGCCTCGGCGGCCCGGGTGAGCCGGCGCAGGCCGAGCCCGATCCGCTCACCGACGAAGACGGCGACGAAGAAGGCGACGAGGGCCGTGAGCAGGCCGACGAGGAAGAGGCTGCGAAACAGCGAGTTTCGCGTCTGGTCGACCGTGGTGGTCGGCAGGCTGGCGACCACGGCCAGGACACGCGTCCCGTCCGGCGCCAGTACCGCCCGGGCGGCGAGGAACGTCCCTCCGGAGACCCGTCCCGCCCGTCCCGCTCCTCCAAGAGCCTCACGGGCCACGCCCAGGACCGGGCCCTCAGGCAGGAGGCGGCCCACGGAGGCCAGGCGCTGGTCACGGTCGACGAGGGACAGGGTGACGCCCGGGTCGTTCTGCGCCCGCAGCGTGAGGTAGGTGTTGTCCAGCACGGCCGAGGCGATCACGATGCCGACCAATCTCTTGCCCTCCGGCGCCTGGACGGTGACCTCGTGGGCCCCGACAGCCAGGACCCGGCCTCCGATCACCTCGATCGACCCGGCCGAGGGTGTCCGCTTCTCCAGGATCTCATTGACAGCCCGCGCCCCGACGAGGGCCTCGACCCCCGACTGGTCGAGCCCCACGCCGGCGATGGCCCGCCGCTGCTCGGTGGCGTAGAGCAGCGGCCCGGTGGCGGCGAGGAGGCCACCATTGACGAAATTGGCCAGGTCGGCGGCGACGGACGGGTCGGAACGGGGCCGGGTGGACAGGCCCACCAGGAAGTCGACCGGCCGGCCCTGCAGCGTGAGCGCGACCAGCTTGGCGCTGTTGATGGCGTCGCGTGCCGACGAATTCCTCACTGCGTCGGCCTCCACCAGCGCCCGGATGGCGACCCGTTGCGAGGCCTCCTGTTCGACGTTGTTGGCAATCACGAGGGAGAGGGCCACCGACACCGACAGCACGACCACCAGCAGGCTGGCCATCGCGCTGACGGCGATACGGGCCGGTACCGAGCGCCGGGCCGAGGTGATGAGCACGATGCCGAGGGCGACGGCGCTCGCCCCCCGCAGCCAATCGGCGGCGATGGTGGCGTCGATCACCGTCGCCCCCTCGGCGGCGGCCATGAGCACCAGAGCGACCCACAAGGCCCGGCGAGTGGCCCGGTCGTCGCCCCAGCCCAGCGTGCCCACCGCCAGCAGGACGATGCCGGCACTACGCAGGACGATCACCGACACTTCCCGGGTGCCGGTGAGCAGCGAGCCGTGCAGGAACGCGGCGGCGGCCACGCTGAGGAAGCCGAGGCCGAGCACGATGCGCGACCGTTGATTGGCCCCGACCAGCTGCGGGCGGATCAGGACGATCGTCGCCCCGGCCACCGCGACCAAAAAGGTGGCGAACTCGACGGCGAAGCGCAGCTGTGCTGCCTCGGGCGACATTCGGTCGCTACCTGCGCCTAACGACGCGACTGTTGGGATGGGCCACGAGCGTGGATGCGGTCATCGGCAACCTCGGGCCCTGGCCGGCGGCGGACGTCAGTCGCCATCCTAGCGCCCCCATTGTTCACCCTCCGTGGCCACAGCCCCACAATGCAACTATTCCTCGAGCCATAGCTCGGACCGGTCTGGCTCAGTCCGTCCGCGTGGGGGCCCGTTTCCCGTTCAGGTGGCCGAGCCGGGCCGGCCCAGCGCCAAGGCGTTGCTCCCGCTCAGCGATCCGAGGGCGTGCAGGGCGTCGTCGAAGCTGTCGACGCCACGGATCTCCAAGCCACTGCCGGCGTGGGCCTTGGCCTCGGCCTCGTTCGCCTTGGGGACGAGGAACATCTTGGCCCCCGCCCGCTTGACCGTGACCGTCTTCTGGGCCACGCCGCCGATGGCGCCGACCGTACCGTCGGGCTGAAGCTCCCCAGTGGCCGCCACCGGCGACCCGCCGGTGAGCTCGCCGGGGGTCAGCAGGTCGATGAGCTCGAGGGCGTAGGCCAGCCCGGCCGAGGGGCCGACCACCCGTCCCGAGTCGATGCTGATCGAGAACGGCAACTTGACCTTGGTCGACAACCGCACGCCGAGGAGCGGCCTGCCGTCCGGGCCCGGGCCGAGCACCGCTTCCACGTCGGTCGGCGGGCCGTCGTTGCGCCGGATCTCCATGTGGAGGACGTCGCCCGGGGACCGGGCCCGGATGGCCGCCACCGCATCGCCGCTGGTGGAAATGGCCTTGCCGTCGACGCCGACGATGACGTCGTCGCGCTCCAGCACCGAGGCCGCGGGCTGGCCGGCCTGGACCTCCGACACCTCGGCGCCCGCGCCCAGGTTGGTAAAACCGAGCTGGCGAAGGGCCAGCACCTCGGCGGTCGTCTTGGAGTCGGCCATGGCCTCGACGTTCATCCGCTGGTACTGGTCGGGAGGCACCGTGCCGCGGACCTGCTTCTCGGCGAGGACGTCGACGGTTGGGTCGAGCCAGCCGGCCAGCGCCTCGTAGGGATTGACCCGCTCACGGACGGACACCGTGGTGTAGAAGAGCTTCCCCACGGGAGGGTAGGAAGGATGTCCCGTCACCGTGATCACCGAGTTCACGGCTTGGGCCCGGCCGGGGCCGAGGGTGTCATACGGCAACTGCACGTACCGGGCCACCACACCGAGACCGGTGAGCACGACGCTGAGGACCACCAGGGCAACAGCCCAGCGACGCGTAGAGCGACGGTGGCCGGCGGGGGCCCCAGGGCCGGTCTCGTCAGGCGTCGCTACTATTTGTTCGTTCGTGTCCACGATCCTTGTGAGCCTCGGCGTCATCGCGGCGACGATCGGTGTCGTGCTGCGCGTGGCCCTGAGTGGCCCTGACCAGCCTGCCACGATCCGACGCCAACCGGCTCGCGCCCGCCGGGCCCGAGCCACGCGCCTCGAGCGGTTCGAGCCGAGGACGCGTACTCGTCGCTCAGGCGCCGCGCCCGAGCGACGAAAGGCGGCCCCGAACCGCGCCGGCTCCTCCCCGGTGGCCGCATCAGCGGTCCTGGCGGTGCCAGACTCCGACACCATGCTCCTGCGCGTGCTGCCGGCGGCCCCGACGACCGTGTGGGTGAGGATCCGCTCGGCCACGGCCCTGATCGTGCTGGTCGCCGTCCTCGGCGCGCTGCTGGCCCTCGTCATCGCCGGGCTTCTGGTGGGGACCGCCTTCGTGATCCGCAGTGCGACGAGCTAATGCTAGTGCCCCTCCGGTGACGGTCGGCGACCGTCGGCGTGCCGCCTTGGCCGGCCACACCGGCGACGTCGCCGGTGCCCGGGCCCTGCTCAACGACCCCCATGCCGCGGGCCCGGTGCGGTCGACAGCCCTGAGCGCGCTCGCCCGGTTGGGAGCGGCCGCGCTCGACGATGTCACCACCGCCATGGCCGATCACGAGCCCGACGTCCGCCGCCGGGCCTGCCAGGTGGCCATCGCCATGGTGGGAGCGGATCTGGTGCCGATGCTGGCCGACGCCGACCCGGGTGTGGTCGAGGTGGCGGCGTGGGCGCTCGGTGAGCGCGGCGCGACTGCAGCGGGCACCCTCTCCATCGCCCGGCTTTCGGCCGTCGCCGTCGATCACGTCGATCCTCTGTGCCGTGAGGCGGCAGTGGCGGCGCTGGGGGCCATCGGCGACGACGGGGGCCTCGCCGCCATCCTCACCGCCACGCGAGACCGACCGGCCATCCGTCGGCGGGCCGTCATCGCCCTCGCCCCCTTCAGCGGTCCCGAGGTGGACGCCGCCCTGCACCTGGCGCTGAGCGACAGGGACTGGCAGGTCCGCCAGGCCGCCGAAGACCTTCGGGACGCCTGAGCCGACCGCCATGTGCGGAGGACGGGGGCTAGCGCTCGGCCCCCATGAAGAGAACCTTGAGCGACTCGAAGGCCTCGAGGCACTTCCCGGCCCCGAGGACGACACACTCCAGGGGGGCGTCGACCAGGTGGACGGGCAGTTTGGTCTCCTCGGCCAAGCGGTGGTCGAGGCCCCGCAGCATGGCCCCACCGCCCACGAGGTGGATGCCCTGCTGGATCAGGTCCTGGGCCAGCTCGGGCGGGGCGTGGCCGAGGCACTTCACCACCGAGTCGACGATGGCCCGCACATTCTCGTCGATGGCGTCGCGAACCTCCTCGGGCGACAGGATGGCCGTCTTGGGAAGGCCGCTCATGAGGTCGCGGCCCCGTACCTCGGCCTTGACGTCGTCGGCCACAGGCGCAGCCGAGCCGATGGCGAGCTTGATCTCCTCAGCCGTGCGCTCCCCGATGGCCATCCCGTACTCCCGGCGGACGAAGGCCTGGATCGACGCGTCGATGTCGAAGGAGCCGACCCGGATCGCCTCCAGGGCGACGATGCCGCCCAGGGAGATCATGGCCGTCTCCGAGGTGCCACCGCCGATGTCGACGATCAGGTTGCCCAGCGGCTCGTGGATGGGCAGGCCGGCGCCGATGGCGGCGGCCATGGGCTGGGCGACGAGCTGGGCGTCCGTGGCGCCGGCCTGACGAGCCGCCTCCTTCACCGCCCGCCGCTCGACTTCGGTGATGGCGGAGGGGACGCAGAGCAACACGCGGGGGCGCTGGAAGCGCGACAGGCCGGCCCGTTGCAAGAGGAGCCGGATCATGCGCTGGGTGATCTCGAAGTCGGTGATGGCGCCCTGGCGGAGGGGGCGGACGGCCTGGATGTACCCCGGTGTCCGCCCGATCATCTGCCAGGCCTGGTGGCCCATGGCCAGCACGTCGTGCGTCTCGACGTTGAGGGCGATCACCGTGGGCTCGTTGAGCACGATGCCTCGACCCTTGGCGTACACCAGGGTGTTGGCCGTCCCCAGGTCGATGGCGAGGTCCCTAGCCAGGGTTCCGGCCTCTCTCCTCTTCCGCTCGCCGGTTGGGGCGGCGACGCTGGCCATCGGGCGGCGAGCCGGGCGCCAGGGCGTCAAGCTCTCTGGCGAACTCCCTGATGTGGGCGTCCATCGACCGGGGCTGGCGGCTGCGTAGCCACAGCGTGGCGCACCCGAGGAGGCTGACCACCACGGCGATGCCCAGGAAGACGAGTGCGTTCACTGGCCGGGCACCTCGGCGACGGGGTGCGCGCAGGTCGACCAGTCCTCGCCGCCGTCCCACGTCTCGCGCTTCCAGATGGGCGCCGTGGCCTTCAGTGTGTCGATGCAGAACCGGGCGGCATCGAACGCCTGGTCGCGGTGCGGCGCCGACGCCGCCACCAGCACCGATGCCTCGCCGACCTGGAGCCGGCCGGTGCGGTGCAGCAACACCAGGCGCCCGATCACCGGGCATCGGGCCCGCGCCTCTTCGGCAATGGCGGCCAATCGGGGAGTCACTTGTTCCTCATAGGCCTCGTACTCGAGGCACTGCACGCCCGGACGACCGTCGGAGTGATTCCGCACCAGACCCGTGAAGACGACCGTCGCCCCACAGTCCGGCTGGTCCACGAACGCGGCGGCGGCGTGGAGAGGGAGGGGGTCGGCGATGACAGCCACCCAGTCGTCCCGGCCGTCCGGGGGGTCGTTGCCCACACGGGCATGCTACCGGGGGGCCGCCGTCCAACTGAGGGGCGGCCCGCGTAAGCTCGATGGCGATGGAGTTCGTCGAGCCGGAGGACGGACCGCACCTTTACCGTTCGCCGCTTCCTCCCGACGACCGGGTGTGGCGCCATCCGTCGGAAGTGGGCGTCAAGCGGCCCTCGGTGCGTCGTCAGCTCTGGGTGGTGGGCCTCGTCTCAGCGGTGACCGCCAGCCTGCTCTCCACCGGCCTTGCCGTGGTGGCGGGCACGCTGCTCGACCAGGGCAACGGCTCGGGGTCACTGCTCAGCGCCGTCCTGCCCGGGCGGCTCCCGGCCACCGACGACCGCATCGTGGACATCGCCGAGCACCTACGGCCGGCTCTGGTCCAACTGCGGGTCGACAACAGCCGGACCACCACCGGGTCGGGGTTCATCTTCCGCAGCGACGGCCACATCCTCACCAACGCCCACGTCGTCGAAGGGGGGACGAGCCTGGTGGTGGTGCTGTCGAACGGCCGGGAACTGCCGGCCCGTCTCCTCGGCTCCGACGCCGTGACCGACACGGCGGTGGTGAAGGTCGATGGCGGTCCTTACCAGGTGGCCCAGCTCGGCACCACGGCCGATCTCGAGGTCGGCCAGCAGGTGATCGCCATCGGCTCGCCGTTCGGACGGGCCGGAGGGCCGTCGGTGACCGTCGGAGTGGTGAGCGCACTGCACCGCACGGTACGAGCCCGCGAGAGTGCCCAGGCGCTGGTCGACATGGTCCAGACCGACGCTCCCGTCGCTCCTGGATCCTCGGGTGGGGCCCTCCTCGACGCCGACGGCAACGTGATCGGCGTCACCACGGCCGTGGCCGACAGCGGCAACGGCGGCTTCGGCTTCGCCATCCCCATCGACACCGCCCGTTCCGCCGCTGACCAGCTCATCGGCGCCGGCAAGGTCACGAACGTGTGGATGGGCGTGGAGTGCATCGACCTCGACGGGGCGACCGCCGTCGATCTCGACGTGGTCGGCGGCACCATGGTCGACGGCGTCCGTACCGACAGCCCGGCGGAACACGCCGGGCTGACCGCGAGGGACGTCATCGTGAGCATCGACGGCCGGGCCGTGCGCTCGTTGGCGATGCTCTTCGTCATGTTGCGCGAGCACCGTCCGGGCGACGTGATCGTCCTCGACGTGGTCCGGGCCAAGGAGCACCGCGCCTTCAGGGTCACCGTCGCCGAACGGCCGCCGGGCTCCTAGCCGTCCGGGGATCTACGATGTGCAGGTGACCAGCTCCGGCCCCGAGGGCGGGAACCCGTTCGAGGGCCTGCCGATGTTCGGCGACCTGGCCCGCATGTTCAGCCAGCAGGGCCCGGTGAACTGGGACGTGGCCCGCCAGACGGCCATGTGGCTGGCGTCGGACGGCCAGCCCGAGCCCAATGTGGACCCTCTGGAACGCATCCGTCTCGAGGAGCTGGTGCGGGTGGCCGACCTGCACGTCAGCCAGCAGACCGGGCTCAACACCTCGATCGCCGGTGGGGTTCTCAGCATCCTCCCGGTAACGCGCCGCGACTGGGCACTGCACAGCATCGAGGCGTACCGGCCCTTCCTGGAGCGGCTGGCCACGTCACTGTCGTCGGCCGCCGCCGACGCCGAGGCCGGGCCCGATGCCACCGTCCAGCTCCTGGGCGACCTGGGCAAGTTGCTCGGTCCCGTCCTGCTCGGCATGCAATCGGGCTTCATGGTCGGGCACCTGGCCCGCCGCGCCCTCGGCCAGTACGACCTGCCCCTCCCCCGCCTGGCCGCCGACCAGCTCCTGGTGGTGCCGGCCAACATCGACGCCTTCGCCGAGCAGTGGAGCATGGAGCCCGATGACCTGCGCATGTGGGTGTGCCTGCAGGAGGTGACCCATCACGCCGTGCTCGGGCGTCCGCACGTCCGGGCCCGGCTCGAGGAGCTGATCAACGAGTACGTCAGCCGGTTCGAAGTCGACCCCGCCGCCCTCGAGGCCAGCCTGGGCGACATCGACCCCACCGACATGGCTGGCCTCCAGGCCGTGCTGGGCAATCCCGAGACGCTGTTGGGCGCCGTCCGCTCCGCGGGCCAGCAGGAGACGCTCGGCCGCATCGAGACGCTCACCGCGGTGATCGAGGGCTACGTCGATCACGTTCTGGACACTGCGGGCCGGGGCATCATCAGCTCCTACGGCCAGATCACCGAAGCGCTGCGCCGCCGTCGGGTGGAGGCCGACGACGGCGAACGGTTCGCTGGCCGATTGCTGGGCCTCGAGCTGAACCGGGGCCAGTACGAGCGGGGCGCCACCTTCGTGCGCGGCGTTGCCGAGCGGGCCGGCGACGACGGCCTCGCCCGCCTCTGGCACTCCGAGCGGGAGCTTCCGACCCCGGCCGAGCTCGACGCCCCGGGCCTGTGGCTGGCTCGTATCGACCTCCCCGAGGACTGAGTTCCCGGTCTTGACCCGCTGATCGGCGGCTCGATGCCGATCAGCTCGCCAGGAACCGCAGGGCGGAGCAAGCCGTCAGGCGGGGAAATCCCCGTGGTGGTGGGCGGCCCGCAGGCCGGCGGCATAGGACGCGCCGGCGATGGCCGCGACCAGGGCGAGCAGGACCGTGCCCCAACCGGTCGGGATACGGAGCGCGACCGGCAGGGCGGCGCCCGCGACCCAGGCCAGCTGGAACCGGGTTTCGAAGCGGGCGAAGGTCCGGCCCCGTAGCGCGTCGGGCGCGTCGCGCTGGACGATACTGTCAAAGGCCAACTTGCCGGCCCCGGCGGCGATGCCGACGGCGGCCGCCAACAGGGCGGCGGCGGGGCGGTCGCCGATCCATACGGCCGCCAGGCCGGCGACGGCCACCACGCCCAGCGACCCCATGAGGATGCGCTCCTCCGCCAGCCGGCGCCGGAGGAAAGGTCCGACTGCGGCACCGAGGAAGGAGCCGGCCATACTGGCCGCCAGGACCACGCCGAACCACCACGCCGGCGCCTGCTCGCGTCGAAAGGCAAAGGCGACGAGGAAGGTGAGAAAGCCCACGATCCCGCGCAGGACGCCCATGGCCGTCGCTGCCAGGCGGACGGAGGCGGCGCGCAGTTCGGCTTCACCCACCACCGGCGGAGCCAGGCGATCAGCGCCCGGGGCCGGCCGCACCAGGCGGAAGCCGGCGACGCCGGTGGCCGCGAAGGTAAGGGCGGCCAGGCGCACCACCCAGGGGCCGCCCAGCGCGCCGATCTTCAGCACGATGATCCCGGGCACGGCGGCGACGAAGCCGGCGAGCACCGCGAGAATGGCCAGGCGGGAGTTGGCCGCCACGAGCTGGCCCTCGCCCGACACGGTGTCGGGCACGAGCGCGCTCTTGGTCACCATGTGCGTCTTGGACAGCACCAGGACGGCGAAGGCCTCGGGGAAGAGCAGCAGCCCGTCGAGGTGGACGGCCATTGACAGGCAGACGACCGCCCGGCCGGCCGCGCCCGCAATCACGAGCGCCCGCCGGCCGCCCCGGCTGCGGTCGACGATCGGCGCCAGCAGCGGGGCCACCACCGCGAACGGGGCGATGGTCAGGAGGAGGTAGAGGGCGACCCGGCCGCGGGCAGCCTGGGGCGAGATGGAGAAGAAGAGGGAGCCGGCCAAAGCCACGGTGACGAGGGTGTCGCCGCCAACAGAAAGCACATGGACGACGGCCAGCCGGGAGAACGGGGAGCTCCCGGAGCCGAGCGGCCCCCGACGGGTCGGCCGGCGAAGGGGTTGCCAACCGGCTTCGGAGGCGGTGG
>JBBSIS010000056.1:0-16264 GCA_038231955.1 Acidimicrobiales bacterium | reverse complement strand
TTGTCCACCCGCGTGAAGGGGAGGCGCAACACCTGCCCCATGGACACCCTGATCGAGCGGCGGTAGAGCGGATCGGCCGCGGTCCGGTCGACGACCACCGCCCCGGCGCCGAACGCGGCGGCGTTGCGGAACAGCGCGCCCAGGTTCTCGTTGTCGGTCACGCCCTCGGCCATCAGCACCAGTGGCGCGCCGTCCACCACCTCGAGAAGATCGCCGGGTGATCGAGGGCGGTCGGCCGAAGCCAGGGCGCCCCGGTGGAAGTGGAAGCCGGTGACGCCTGTCATGACCGCCTGGGGCAGCAGGTAGACGGGGACGTCGACGCCGCCGAGGTCACCGGCAAGGGCGGCGAGGCCCTTGGGCGTCACCACGACGGAGCGGAGCCGGAACTGCGACCGGAGCAGGTGGCGGATGACCAACACACCCTCGGCGACGAAGTACCCGCCGTCGTCGCCATCCGACCGGGCTCGGGCCCGGCGCAGGTCCGGGTCGTTCAGGGCGAAGAAATCGGCGACGCGCTCGTCGGCCGGATCGTCGACCGGGATGGGAATGGGCCCGGCGGAGGTCAACGACGGACCGCCACCCGCTGCCGTTGAGACTTCAACTGGTTCGGTAGAATGGGCCCATGGCCGAGCCCCGATGGTTGTCCGACGTCGAGCAGCGGACGTGGCGGGCCTTCCTGGCTGCCGTGCGGCTGCTCACGGCCGAGCTCGACCGGGATCTTCAGCGCGACGCCGACATGCCGCATGCCTATTACGAGATCCTCGTCGCCCTGTCGGAGGCCCCCGACCGAACGCTGCGCATGAGCGAGCTGGCCGGCATATCGATGTCGTCGCGCAGCCGCTTGTCGCACGCGGTGTCCCGGTTGGAGGAGGAGGGCTGGGTCGAGCGCCGTGACTGCCCCACCGACCGGCGCGGCGCCCTGGCTGTGCTCACCGACAAGGGCCTGGCCGTACTGGAGGCGGCGGCGCCCGGCCACGTCGACGCCGTGCGCCGCAACCTCTTCGACCAGCTCAGCGCGACCCAGGTGGAAGAGCTCGGCGCCATCAGCGCCGCCATCCGGGACGGCCTCATCCGGCGCTGAGCTCAGGACCGGTGGGGCTTAGCCCACCGACCCTTCCATGTTGAGCTCGATCAGCCGCGACCACTCCACTGCGTACTCCATGGGCAGGGTGCGGGTGACGGGCTCGATGAAGCCGTTGACGATCATGCTCATGGCCTGCTGCTCGTTGAGGCCGCGGCTCATCAGGTAGAAGAGCTGGTCCTCGCCGACCTTGGAGACGGTGGCCTCGTGACCGATGCGGGCGTCACGCTCGTTGATCTCCATGTACGGATAGGTGTCGGAGCGGCTGTCCTCGTCGAGGATCAGGGCGTCACAGCGGACGTGGCTCTTGGCGCCGTAGGCGCCAGGCTCGACCCGCACCTTGCCCCGGTACGACGTGCGGCCGCCGTCCTTGCAGATCGACTTGGAAATGATGGTGGAGGTGGTCTCCGGGGCGGCGTGGACCATCTGGGCCCCGGCGTCCTGGTGCATGCCGGCGCCGGCGTAGGCCACCGACAAGACCTCGCCCTGGGCCTTGGGGCCCATGAGGTAGACGGACGGGTACTTCATGGTCAGCCGGCTGCCGATGTTGCCGTCGATCCACTCCACCCGGGCCTCGGTCTCGGCCCGGGCCCGCTTGGTGACCAGGTTGTAGACGTTGGTCGACCAGTTCTGGATGGTGGTGTAGGTGATGTGGGCGCTGGGCTTGGCGATCAGCTCGACGACCGCGGAGTGCAGCGAGTCGGTGCTGTACACCGGGGCGGAGCAGCCCTCGATGTAGTGCACGGTGGAGCCTTCGTCGGCGATGATCAGGGTCCGCTCGAACTGGCCCATGTTCTCGGCGTTGATCCGGAAGTAGGCCTGCAGGGGCATGTCGACCTCGACGCCCGGCGGCACGTAGATGAACGACCCGCCCGACCAGACCGCCGAGTTCAGAGCCGCGAACTTGTTGTCGCCCGGGGGGATGACGGTGCCGAAGTGCTCCTTGAGGATCTCCGGGTGCTCACGGAGGGCGGTGTCCATGTCCATGAACAGCACGCCGGCGGCCTCGAGGTCTTCACGGTTCTTGTGGTAGACGACTTCGGACTCAGATTGCGCGGTGACCCCGGCCAGGTACTTGCGCTCGGCCTCGGGGATGCCCAGCTTCTCGTAGGTGGCCTTGACCGACTCGGGCAGCTCGTCCCACGCGTCGACCTGATGATCGGTGGGCTTGATGTAATAGAAGATGTCCTGGAAGTCGAGGTCGGGCATGTTGACCGCGAACCACGGCGCCATGGGCTTGCGCTCGAACATCTTGAGGGCGCGCAGGCGGAACTGGCGCATCCACTCCGGCTCGCCCTTCATCCAGGACATCTCGTTGACGATGTCCTCGTTGAGGCCTTTCTTGGGCTTGAAGACGTAATCCTCGACATCGCTCCAGCCGAGCGTGTACTTGCCGAGATCGAGTTCTGTCGTAGCCATCAGCGCACCAACTCCCGAGAGATAATTTCTCCTACGTAGATAGTAACAAACCTCCTGCCCGCGATCATCCGCCCGCCAGGATCATCCACCTGCCACTCCCACGAGCTCGTAGCGCACCCCAAGCGCGGCATAGACCCGGGCGGCCCGCCGGTCCCTACTCAGTAGGACAGCGTGGTGGTCGGCGGCGATGATCCCGATCAGACCGTCGTAGACACCACCCCCGGAAACCCCCGCTCCGACCAGGCGCTCCAGGACAGTATGGCTGTCGTCCTCCAAGGCCAAGGGCGCCTCCGGGAAGCGGGCGCGAAGGAGAGCCTGCGCCATGCCGGGTTCCATCCGATGAGGGGGTGGCAGACGGGTGAGCACCGAATACGACTCCATCAGACAGTGCGCGGGAAGCCGCACACCCTTGCCGACCGCCGCCGACGCCTGTTCATGGCCCTCATGCCAGCTGGCCAGGGCGGCGACGACCACGCTGGTGTCGGCGGCGATCACCGCCGGGAGCGCTCGATCGTCTCCCGCACGATCTCGTCGGTCAGGGAAGGTAGCCCAACGCCCTGCGCCACCAGCCGACCCTTCACCTCGACCAGCTCCATCGGCGACGTCGCCGGTCGTATCTCCACCTGACCGTCCGACTCGGCCAGCTCCACGTCGACGCCCGGGCTCAGCCCGAGTCGATCACGGATGGCCTTCGGGATCACGACCCGGCCGCCGGCGTCAATGGTGGTGTGCATGGCAGAACTTTACCATCACGCGCCAACGCCGTCATCCCCGGGCCGCTCGGCCGGTACCCGCTCAAGGGGCCGCTCGGGCCGGTACCCGCTCAAGGGGCCGCTCGGGCTCGGGCGGTGGCGTGCTCGACGAGCTGGCGGAAGAGGCCCTGTTGCTCGGGCCAGTCCTCCAGGAGCTCGGGGTGCCACTGCACAGCGACCACGTGGGGGCTACCGGGCACCTCGATGGCCTCCACCGTGTCGTCCTCGGCCCAGGCGACGGCGCGGGTGCCGGGCGCGGCGTGGTCGACGGCCTGATGATGGATGGAGTTCACCACCACCTCGGTGGCGCCGAGGGCCTCGGCCAGGTGGCTGTCGGGCTCGATCTTCACCTTGTGGACCGCCTCCTTCCAGCGGTCGGCACGGTCGTGGTCCTGGCCGGTGGCATGGGGGACGTGCTGGACCAGCGAGCCGCCCATGGCCACGTTCAGCACCTGCATCCCCCGGCAGGTGGCCAGCAGCGGCATGTCGGACGCGATCGCGGCCCGGATGAGGCCGATCTCGAAGGCGTCCCTTAGGGGGTCGACGTTGTGGGTCTCGGCCACGGGCATGGCTCCGTAGCGCGACGGGGCCACGTCGCCCCCCCCGGTGAGCAGGAGGCCGTTGAGCGCGGGGAGCAGGTGGTCGACGGCATCCGGGTCGAGCACGGGCAGGATCACGGGGATGCCGCCGGCACGCTCCACACCTTCCACGTAGAACCGGCTGGCGGTGTGCAGGAGGGCCGGTCCGGTGGCCGTCTCCACCACCCTCGGGTGCGACGAAATCCCGATCACAGGCTTCACGAGGTCAAATCTACCGGTCGACGATTCTCACGAGCTCCGGAACATCTCGGCAAGGAACCCGGCCAGGGCGTCGAGGCTGGCGGGCGATCCGTCGGCCACGAACACCGCGGGGCGGCCGGAGCCTCCACCCTCGAGACCGGCGGTCTCGATCGCCGCCGCCGCCCGCCCGGCCTCGTCGGCGTCCGGCCCGACGAGCACGACCGTCGCCCCCTGGGCGGAAAGGCGCTCGGCCAGCGCCTTGCCGGCGGACCACTGGACCGGCACCACGACGACCTTGCCGGCGAGCTCCTCACTCACGGTGCCCTTGCGATTCGCGTGCACGAAAAATGAACGGGGCCGAGCCGCTACGTCCGCAGGCCGTAGTAGGGCTTGCGGCCGGCGGGGATGTCGGCCCGGAGGGGGTTCTGGCGGTCACGGTCGGAAAGGATCGGCTCGGCCAGGCCCCAGTCCGCATTGAGCGCCGGATCGTCCCACGCCACGCCCAGCTCATCGGCCGGGTTGTAGTACTGGTCGACAAGGTAAGTGATGGTGAGGTCGGTGCGGGCGGCAAAGCCATGGGCCACGCCGGGCGGGATGAACACGCCCCGGCCGTCGGCCTCACCCATCTCGAGCATGAGCGAGGCCCCGTCGGTGGGCGAACCGTCGCGCAGGTCATGGAGGACCACGACCGCCTCACCCTTGGTGAAGTACCAGTAGTCGGCCTGGTGGAGGTGGTAGTGGAGCCCGACGACAGTGTTGGCCGTCTTGTCGGAACGGTTGCCCTGGACCATCTCCCGGCCGGCCGGGAACCACGAGCGGCGGTAGCTCTCGACGAACCGGCCGCGCTCGTCGCCGAACGCGGTCGGCTCGACCACGTAGACCCCGGAGATGACGTCGGACTCGGAAACGGTTGCGTTGCTCATGATTCGAAGCGACCATAACCGCCCCGGTAAAACACCAGCGGCCTTCCCTCCTGGACCAGATCCAGTTCCACCACCCGGCCAACGACGATGACGTGGTCGCCCGCCCCGTGCTCGGCCTCCAACGTGCAGTCGATCCAGGCGAGGACGCCGCTGAGCACCGGCGATGCGGACGGCGCCGGCCGCCATCCGACCCCCGTGAACCGGTCGGCTCCGTGGCCGGCGAACGCCCGTGACAGCGCCTCCTGGTCCTCGCCGAGGATGTTGATACAAAAGGCGCCGGCCGTCCGCAGCTTGGGCCAGCTCGACGACCTGACGTTCACGCAGAACGCCACGAGGGCGGGCTCCAGCGATACCGACGTGAAGGAGTTCACGGCGAACCCCACGGGGACACCGGCGGCGACGCCGGTCACCACGGTGACACCGGTGGCGAAGTGACCCAGAACCTGGCGGAACCGGGCCTCGTCGATCCCCTTGGACATGCTGGCGGAGCCGGGAGGGTCGATCACCCCAGGGTAGGCCGGGCGTCAACGGCGGTCCTGCGGCCCGGCCCGACGACCGCCGTGGGAGAGTGGCGCCATGGTTTGCCCCGGCGGCAGACGATCGCCCTCCTCTCGACCAGCGCGCTGGCTGGTGCTGCTGCTCATCGCACTGGCCGCGTGCTCCAGCACCAGATCGGCCTCCCGCGCCGGCCCCGGTCCGTCGATTGAGGACAGCTCCACCACGACGCTCGCCAGCACCACCACGTCGACCACCCCATCGACGTCCGCCCCCACTGTCCTCAGTGGGCCACAGGGTGGGCCGGTCCCAGCCAACTTCGCCGCCGTGTCGGTGACCTTTGTCTCGCTGCAGACGGGGTGGGTGCTCGGCACGGCGTTGTGTGGGTCGCCGCCGTGCACATCGCTGGTCCGCACCCGGGACGGCGGGAAGAGCTGGGCCGGCGTCCCCGCCCCGCGGGCCGATCTGTCCGTCGACCGGTCGCCGGGCGTCAGCCGGCTCCGCTTCGCCGACGCCGACAACGGTTGGGCCTTCGGACCGGACCTGTGGGCCACCCACGACGGGGGCTCGCACTGGAGCGCCGTCAGCCTGCCCGGGCCCGACAAGGGATCGAAAGTGTGGGATCTGGCGGCCGCCAACGGTGTCGCCCACGCCGTCGTCTTCGGCGCCAACGGCGTCCGCATCCTGAGCAGCCCGGTCGCAACCGACGCGTGGCGCGCCTCTCCGACCACCGTCGCGGTGGGGGCCGGCCCGGTTCCTCGCGCCCAGCTCGTCGTGCAGGGCACCACCGGATGGGTGGTCGAGGTGGACCGGACGGTGATCGGGGGTGCCCGGCTGTCCGGCGGCGCCTGGGCGCCATGGCAGCCCCCGTGCCTTGATGCCGGAGGACCGATGGTGCTGGCGGCATCCACCCCGAGCGATCTCGTCGCCGTCTGCGACGAGGGCGTGTGGACCGGCGACACACCGGTCACCCGGGCCTACATCTCCAGTGACGGAGGGACCACCTTCCGCCCGACCAAGACGCCGGTACCGCTGTCCACGTCCACGAACGCCGCGGCCAGTGCCGCCGCTCGGACTGCGGTCGTCGCTGCGGGCGGGAGCGCCCTCCTCGTAGGCACATTCGACGGCGGGGCCACATGGTCCACGGTGGCGCGTGGGGCTCCGAGCGACTGGACCGACCTCGGCTTCACCAGCCCCAGCCAGGGAGTGGCCGTCGAGATCCCGTCCGACGCTCGGGCCGGCTCACTGCTCATGACCGTCGACGGCGGTCACACCTGGAACGCCGTCGCGTTTCGCTGAGCGTCCCCTGGTCACGGCAGACGGAGGGCCCCGTCCATCACGACGGCCAGGCCGTCGGTGACCAGTCCCGCGGCCACCTGCTGCGCCCGCCCGGGCTCCGACGGCCAGCCGGTGGCCGTCGCCAGGTCCACCATGGCCACCGGAGCCAGCCGGAGGGCGTCGACCAGACGGCCGCGACCCTGGCGGTCGGATCCGGCGAAGACGGCCTGGGGCCGACCGCAACCGGCTGAGCCGATCGCCGGATCGGGCCCCCGGCACCCCCCGGCTGCCCATGCGCACGGTCCCCGGAGCGGGCAGGCTGCGCAGTCCGGCGCCGACTTGGTGCAGATCGTGGCGCCGAGATCGAGCACGGCCTGGTTCCACGACCAGCTCCGGCCGGGCGGCACGAGCCCATCAGCCAGCGCCTGGGCGTCCGAGGCCGACAGTGGCCGGCCGGCGACGGCCCGCGCCAGCACCCGGGCGCTGTTGACCTCCACCACGCCCACGTCGGCCTCGAACGCGAAGCTGAGCACCGCCCGGGCCGTATAGGCGCCGACACCAGGCAGGGCCAGGAGATCGGCCAGATCCGCCGGCACCTGGCCGCCGTGGTGGTGAACGATCGCCACCGCGGCGCGGTGAAGACTCACCGCCCGGCGGTTGTACCCGAGCCCGGCCCAGGCCCGGACGATGGCGGCCACCGGAGCGGCGGCGGCCACACCCGGCGTGGGGAACTGGCCCACGAAGGCCTCGAATCTGGGCACCACCCGAGTGACCTGCGTCTGCTGCAGCATCGCCTCGCTGACCAGCACCGCCCACGGGTCGCGCGTCCGCCGCCAGGGCAGGTCGCGCCGGGCCCCGACGGCCCACGCCATGAGCAGGTCCTGCACCGTCGTCACGCGTCGCGAGCGTAACGTCGCCGTGAGAGGGTGAGCCGGTGATCGAACCCGGCTGCGTGCCGAACGCAATGGAGCCCAGTGGCGATCCCGGGCCGCCCTCGTGAGAGGGTGAGCCGGTGATCGAACCCGGCTGCGTGCCGAACGCAATGGAGCCCAGTGGCGATCCCGGGCCGCCCTCGTGAGAGGGTGAGCCGGTGATCGAACTGGGCCTTCGTAATGATGTGTACCGGCGGCCGCTCATGACCGCCCTCGACCGGCTCGGCCTGCGGGAGGGCTGGTGCTGCGCCGACGTGGGCGCCGGTGGTGGCGACGTCAGCGTGGCCCTCGCCGAGATCGTGGGCCGCGACGGGCGGGTCTACGCAGTAGACAGCGACCCCCACGCCCGCGACGCCGTGGCCGAGGCCGCGGCGGCCCACGCCCAGGTCATCGCCATCACCCAGGCGGGCGAGGATCTGCTGCTGCCCGAGGCCGTCGACCTGGCCTTCTGCCGGTTCCTGCTGCTGCACGTCCATGACCCGCTGGTGGTGCTGGGCCGGATGGGCGCCGCCGTCCGCCCCCGGGGCTGGGTGGTGGTCCAGGAGCCGATCACCTCGGCCGGACGGATCGGGGGCCAGCCGTTGTCCATGCCCGGGGCCCGCCATCCCGAAATAGGCGCCCTGCTCCCGGCCCTGGCCCGGGAGGCTGGCCTCGACGTCGTCGACGCCTGGGCCGAGGCCCCCGCCGGTGCCGGGCCCGGCCCGGTTGCCGACTACCTGACCACCCTCACCGGCATCAGCCCGGGCGACGACCCCGTCGTCCTTCCCCCTCTCGTCACCATCGTCGCCCGCCGTCCCGCCGACTGATCTCATGGCGGCTCTCCGCCGACTGATCTCATGGCGGCTCTCCGCCGACTGATCCCATGGCTCCCTCACGGCTCCAGGGTGAGCTCCCGCAGGTAGAACCAGTACGTGCGCCAGCGGACGACGCCGGTGAAAGGCAGGCCGACCAGGTGCCAGAACATGCGCCACGTCTCGCGATAACCCCGGCGGGGACCGAGCTTGTCCCGTTTCGTCCGGTGGGTCACGCCGGCCATGATCCGGGCGCTGGTGGGCAGCCGACCCTCGGCGATGACCTCGTTGATCATGATCTCGATCGAATAGCCGGTGCGCTTCTCCGGCAGGACGGCGTCCCACACCCAGCGCGGCACGACCCGCTCGCCGCTGGTCGGCGGTAGGCGTAAGACCAGGGGATTCAGCATCCCGTAGTCGAACCAGCCGATCGACATGGCCGCCCTCCCCTCCGCGAACGGCACACAGACGGCGTCGAGATGACGGGCGGTCAAGCCGACGAGGTCGGCGTCGCAGAAGAGGATGGCGTCGGCATCCGTCGCTGCCACCCCCGCCTCCATGGCGTGGCCCTTCGACCCTCCGTCTGAGCCGTCCCGGCGGACGACCTTGGCGCCGGCGACGAGGGCCAGTTCGCCGGTCCCGTCGCTGGAGCCGTCGTCGATGACGACGACCTCCCGTACGTACCGGCAGGCCCGGGCGGCGGCGACAACACCGCCGACCGTCGCCGCCTCGTTGCGGGCGGGGATCACCACATCGATGGTCACGGGATACCGATGATAGGAGGCGGGACCGACGCCTCAACCGACCTCCGACCGCATTGCCGACTCCGGTCGCCGGCGACGGGCCCCGAGCACGGCGACCGCACCGGCCGCCGTCGCGACCAGGAGAAGGGCCCCGACCACCGCAGTGGGCACACCGAGCAGCTTCAGGGCCGAGGCGGTCAGGACCGTGGCCAGCACGGGACGGATGGCGGCGTCGTTGGCGCGAGCCGAGACCCGGGCCCCGATGTACACGCCGGGAGCACTGCCGAGGAGGAGCGAGGCGGTGAGGTCGAGCACGAAGTCGCCGAAAAGGAGGTGGCCGATGGCGGCGGAGAGGACCAGCGGCACGGCCTGTACCAGATCGGTGCCGACCAGCTGCCGGGCCGTGAGCTGCGGGTAGACGACGAGCAGCAGGACGATCATCAGCGAACCCGACCCGACTGACGTCATACCGACGATGAGGCCGCCGACGACGCCGATACCGAGTGTGGCCACCGGTCGTACCCGGACGGGCTCGCCAGCCGGTTCCCGGCCGCGGTCGAAGGTGGCCTTGGCCACCATGGAGACGGCGGCGACGAGCAACGCGATGCCGAGGAGCACCTTGATGCGGTCCTGGACCGCGTCGCTGCTGCCCAAGGACCGCAGGATCATCACGCCGGCGAAGGCGGAGGGGACCGACCCGATGGCGAGCCACTTGACGAGCCCGAGGTTCACCGTCCCGCGCTTGAGGTGGACGCTGCCGCCGATCGGCTTCATCACCACCGCAGCCACCAGGTCGCTGGAAACGGCGGCCAGAGGCTGGACGTGAAAGAGGAGCACGAGCAGCGGCGTCATCAGGGCGCCGCCCCCCATGCCGGTGAGACCCACGACGAAACCGACGAGTAGCCCCATCGCCGTCACACCGAGGTCCAATTCACTACCTTTCCTATCGGATTGCTTTGGAAGCCTGGCCCAACGCACGGCCGACTGCAAGACGACCACCGCCGCAAGGGTGCGCCGTGGCTTCCAGCCCGCCGACATCGCTGACTACGGTAAGCCGGGTGACCCATCCCGCCCTGGCCCGCGCCGCCACCGCCCTGCTCGACGGACGCCGGCCGCTGGGCCACGACGAGTTGCGGGCCCTGGCCGACCTCCCGCCCGAGTCGGTCCCGGCTCTGGCCGCTCTGGCCCACGAGGTACGCCTGGCGTGGTGCGGGCCGACCGTCGAGGTGGAGGGCATCCTCTCGGCCAAGACCGGCGGCTGCCCGGAGGACTGCGGGTTCTGCAGCCAGTCGGCCCGGTTCTCATCGCCGGTGCAGGCCGCTCCCCTCCTCGGCCTCGACGCGCTGCTGGCCGCAGCCGAGGAGACGGCCCGGCTGGGCGCGTCCGAGTTCTGTATCGTCGTGGCCGTGCGCGGCCCCGACGAGCGCACGCTGGCCCGGGTGATCGAGGCTGTCCCGCTGATCCGCGCCCGCACCGGGCTCCAGGTGGCGGCCAGCCTCGGCATCCTCACCGCCGATCAGGCCCGGCGCCTGGCCGGCGCCGGCCTCCACCGTTACAACCACAACCTGGAGACGGCCCGGTCGTTCTTCGCCTCCGTCGTCACCACGCACAGGTGGGAGGAGCGGGTGGAGACCTGTCGTCTGGTGCGCGAATCGGGCATGGAGCTGTGCTGCGGCGTGGTGCTGGGGATGGGGGAGTCGGACGACCAGCGATTGGAGCTGCTGGCCGAGCTGCGCGGCGTCGACCCCGCCGAGGTGCCGGTCAACTTCCTCAACCCCCGTCCGGGCACGCCGATGGGCGACCGGCCACTGGTCGAGCCGATGGAGGCCATCCGCTGGATCGCCCTCTTCCGCCTCGCCCTGCCCGGGGTGATCCTGCGCTACGCCGGCGGGCGGGAGGTCACCCTTCGCCAGCTCCAAGCCATGGGCCTGACCTCGGGGATCAACGCCCTCATCGTCGGCAACTACCTGACCACTCTCGGCCGCGAGCCCCAGGACGACCTCGATCTCCTCGCCGACCTGGCCATGCCGGTCGGCGCGCTTTCCCGGGTCTTGTGACGCCGTACTGCCCAGGCTGTGGGCGACCGTCGACGGCATGTGCGGGCGCCTGTCCGGCCACCTCGCCCCTCGAACCGGCCCGTTTCTGCCCCGAGTGTGGGAAGCGGATGGCGGTGCAGGTCTTTCCCGGCCACGTCGTCGGCCGCTGCCGGGACCACGGTCGGATCCTTGCGCCTGGCTCAGATGGTGGACGGGTGAGCGGCGAGGTGGCGGGCCAGGAAGTCGGCTGAGAAGGCGATCTCCTCGACGGGTACGGCGGCGTGGTCGCCGGGGTGGGCGTGGAGGCGCTTGTCGAGCGAGCCCAGCGCCCCGAACAGTTCGAAGACGTGCGCACGGGGGATGAGGGAGTCGTCCCACTGCTGGATGAACAACACCGGACAGGCGACGGCGGCGGCATCGGCGGCCATTCGTTCCCGCGTCGGGCCGACCAGGCCCATAAGGCCGAAGACGGCGACCTGGATGCGGGGTTCGGCCGCCACGAGGGGTACGCCGTAGATCGTGCCCATCGACAGGCCCCAGTAGCCGAGCGGGCCGTCGCCCACCTCGTCGAGCTGCCGTACCGCCGCCACTGCGCCCTGCCAGTCGGCCACCATGTCCTCGGTGGTCCCCTCCCGTGACCACTCGCCGAGGAAGGCGCTGAAAAGGGCGATGTCGTCGTCGTGACCGGGCGCCCGCCGGTCGCCGTGACCGGGACCGTCGATGGCCGCCACCGCGAAGCCGTGCGTGCCCGCCAGCATCCGGGCCAGGGCCAACAGGTAGTCGACCCGCTTGTGCCGGGTGGCGCCGTGACCGAGCAGGACGAGCGGTCGTGGGCCGCCGCCGGCCTCCGGCACCCACAGGATGCCCGGGACGTTACGTCCGTCGACCTCGACGCCGAAGCGTCGCTCACGGATCCCGTCGTCGACCTCGGCCTCCCCTTCCCAGCGCATGCGAGGAACGCTACCGACCTGATGCGCCGGGGCGGTTCCAGACGTGCGGCCGGTGGCTACGTCGATGCCTTCCGGACCACATAGGCGATCGGCGCCTGGCGAGTAACCTCGCTTCGATGCGCTCCCACGTGGAGGTGCTGGCCCGGGCCGCTCGCGCCGTCCACGGAGCGGGCGACATCACCGACAAGCTCGACTGGGTCGCCGAAGAGGCCCGATTGCTCACCGGAGCCAGCCTCGCCGCCTTCGTCGGGCTGGGGGACCGAGTGGACATGGTCACCGCCATCGGCGCCCCCGTCGGGGAGATCGACCGCTTCGCCCGGCCGGCGCTGGCCCGACTGATCCGCGCCGATGCCGGCGTCGGTCCCCTCCTGCGCTCGGGCGATCTGGCCCTCGACCGGCGCCACCGCCGCTTCCTCCAGCGCCTGGAGCTCCCGGGCGACGCCAGCTGCCTGGCCGTTGCTGTCGCCGGCCTGACCGGCGCGCCCCTCGGCGCCCTGTTCCTCGTCCACCCTGAGCCGGGCATGTTCGGACCTGGGGACGAGGCGGCGGTGGCCGCCCTCGCCGCCCACCTGGGCGTGGCCTTCGACAATCTCGAGACCATGGAGCGCCTGGCCGAGCTGCAGGCCGTCCAGCGGGAGATCGTCCACCAGCTCCAGGAGGCGGTGGCGCCGCCGGCGGTGGTCGCCGAATCAGCCGAGCTCGGTGTGCACTACGTCTCCGCCGATCCGAGCTCTCCCACCGGCGGCGACCTCTACGACTGGCTGGTCCTGCCTGACGGCGACCTCCACCTGGCCATCGTCGACGTCATGGGCAAGGGCGTGGGGGCCACGAAGGAAGCGGTGAGCGTCACTCACGCACTGCGCCTCCTGACGCTCGACGGCTGCCCGATGGAAGACCTCGTCGCCCGGGCCGACACCCTCACCACGGCCCAGAGCCCGGAGCTGGTGGCCACCGTCATGGTGGTCCGCTACCGACCGGCCGATGGCCACGTCCGCCTCGCTGGTGGGGGCCACCCGCCCGCCCTAGTCATCGCCGCCGACCAGACCGTCCGCATGGTGAGCGCCCCCGGCATCCCGATCGGCTACCCCGGTGCGGGCACCAGCGAGGTCGTCTCCCTCACCCTCGGTCGAGGCGACACCCTCGTGCTCTACACCGACGGGCTCATCGAGGCGGGCCAGGACATCCTGGTGGGGTTGGAGCGCATCTGCGCGGCCGCCGGGGAGACGGCGAAGTACCCGGCGCCCCACATGGCCCGAGCCCTGGTGGAGCGCTCACTGGCCGGCGCCATGCGACGGGACGACTCCCTGGCCCTGGTCCTGCGCCGACGTATACCTCCCGGCGGCGACCGCACCCCGGCGCTGGGCGCCTTCGAGTACAACTTCTCCCCCAGCCTGGCCACCGTTCCCCTCGCCCGTCATCTCCTGGGCGACTGGCTCGAGCACCTCGGCCTCGACGAGGCCGAGACGGGCGACATCCTGCTGGTGGCCTCGGAGCTGTGCTCCAACGCCGTACGCCACGCCAGCGGCCAGCACGGGGCGCTGTCCATGCGGGCCTGGGCCGACGCCGACGCGCTGGTCGTCGAGGTGGAGGACGACGGGCCGGGCATGGAACTCAGCGCCCGCCTCGAGGATCCCGACCTCGATGCCGAACAGGGTCGCGGCCTCTATGTCGTACGGGCCCTCACCGACGAGCTCTCCGTCCGTCGGGTCGGGGAGCGCACCGTCATGCGGGCCGTCCGTCGCGCCGTATTGCCCGGGTAGGGACTGGTTGCCCGGGTAGGGGCTGGGACTAGGGCTCGAGGAGGTCGGGCGGTCCCCCCGAGGCGGACGGGCCGTCCGAGTCGGTCGGGCCGTCCGGGTCGATCGGCTGGGGAGGATCGGCGAACAGGCCGCCCCCGGTCTCGGGATCGCGCCCGGGAGGGATGTCGGTGGGGCCGACATCGCCCACGATGTTGGGATCCTCGACACCCACCCCTGATCCGCGAAGTCGCTCGATGAGGCTCTTGTGCTGATCGTCGTCCACGTCGTCCACGTCGTCCACGTCGTCGATGTACCCAGTTCGACCGGCACCGAAGCCACCCTTGGTGGGACCAGGGCTACTCTCTGCCGACATGAACGACCTGGCCGCGCTGATCATGACGATCCTGGCCGGCCTGGGCCTGGCCTCCCCCGGCATCGCCCCCAAGTTCATCGCCCGGGGCTCCGTGGGCCATGACATCTCTTACCCGCAGTGCGGCCGGGGCCTGCCGGCGGCCAGTTCGTTCGGCATCGTGGGCGTCAACGGGGGGAAGCCGTACACCGCCAATCCGTGCCTGGCCAGCGAGTACTCGTGGGCCGCGGCCACCTCGGGCGGCGCCGCCTTCTACATGAACACCGCCGACCCCGGCGCCCGGACCACGTCGCTGGACTGGTACGGCCAACGGTCGCCCGACGCCACGTGCCGGCCCGGTCGCGAGGCGGCGTGCGCGTACAACTTCGGCTACAACGCGGCCGCTACAGCCATGTCCTACGCCCAGGCTCAGACCGGTCACGGCGCCAACACCATGTGGTGGCTCGACGTGGAGACGGAGAACTCGTGGTCGACCACCGACCTCAACGCCAACGTCGCCTCCATTCGCGGCTCGATCGACTTCCTGCAGCGCCAGCCCGGTGTGAAGGTCGGCATCTACTCGATCCGCCAGATGTGGACCAGGATCGCCGGCAACACGGTGATCGACCTCCCCAACTGGGTCGCCGGCGCCCGAGACCTTGCCAACGCCCAGGTACGGTGTGCGCCGGCGTTCTCGGCCACCGGGGGGCCGGTCGTCCTGACGCAGTTCGTCAACGGCTACGACCTGAACTACGCCTGCTGAGACGAGGCCGGTCGTGGCGCAGGACTTCGCTGTCGTGCTCGCCGGGGGAGGCTCGCGCGGCGCCTACGAGGCCGGTGTCCTGTCCGTCCTGCTCCCCGCCCTCGAGAAGCACGGGGCGACACCGACCGTATTCGTGGGCACGAGCGCCGGCGCCATCAACGCCGTGGGGTTCGCCTCGCTCCACCACCTCGGCGCCGCCGCCTGCTCGCAGGCGGTGCTCGAACTGTGGCGGCAGGTCCATTTCGGCTCGGTGTTCCGCTCGCCGGTGAGGACGGCCGTGCGCAGGCTCGCCGGTCGGGGGGCCGGCGGGAGGCGTGCGGGAGCACTCTTGGACACCACGCCATTGATCGCCACCCTCGAGCACATCGTCGACTGGGACCAGCTCCACGCCAATGTGGCCAGTGGCAAGGTCGCCGCCGTGGGGGTGGTCGCCACCCCGTCGTCGACGCGCGACTCGACGGTGTTCGTCGAGACCGCCGGCGACAGGTGCCCGCCGGTCGACGACAAGCGCGCCATTCGCTACGTCAAGGCGTCGCTCGCGGCCGACCACGTCCGGGCGTCGTCGGCCATGCCCGTGGTCTTCCCGGCCGTCGAGATCCTGAACCCGGAGGTCGCGGCAGGTTGGTACTTCGACGGTGGCGCCCGGCTCAACACACCGATCAAGCCGGCGCTGGCGCTGGGGGCATCCCGTGTGCTGGTGGTCGCCACTGCCCCGGCCGAGGCGCCCGTCGATGGGCCCCATACCGCCTCGTCGCCGCCGCCCGGTATCGCCGGTGGCGCGGCCGAGCTGTTCTACGCCATCCTCGCCGATCGGATGATCGAAGATCTGCGGGCCCTGGCGGGGCGAAACGAGCCGTCCGCCGATGGCGATCTCGTCCCCTGGACGTTCGGGGGCCCCCGGCGAGACGACGACGGGCTGTTCGGTCGCCTCGTCTGCGAGGTCCTCGGGGGGGCCGGGCCCGGGCCTCGGCGCCGCCGCGGGCCGCTTTCGGTCGTGGCCCGCAGGGCCCTCGGCCGGGTGCTCGCTCACGACCCGGACCGGGCCGAACTGGCCAGCTACCTGTTCTTCGACCCCGACTTCATCGACGGCGCCATCCGCCTGGGCCAGCGTGACGCCGAAACACTGCTGGGCCCCGACGGTGGCCCGGTCTGGCACGAGGTCGGCGGCGCCGGCACACCGACGGGCTGAGGGGACCAGCTCAGCCCGGAGGCCCACCCGGTGTGGTGACCGCCA
>JBBSIS010000055.1:0-16638 GCA_038231955.1 Acidimicrobiales bacterium | reverse complement strand
GCTTCGCCCGGCCCCCGAGGCGTCTGAGGCCGACGCCGGGGCATGCGATGTGGCCATCGCATGCCCGAGCGCCGCAGACCAGCCGGCGCTCGGGTTCGAAGAGGTTGTCGACGCCAGCACGCCCGATTGTGGGTCCGGCGTGTTGGTCCCCACCGTGCTTCTCCCCACTGTGGTGGTGTTGCGGGCCGCGCCGGGCCTCGACGCCGTGGCCCTCGACGCCGCCGCCGACCTGCAGGGCGTGGCCCGTTCACGGCCGGGCTCCGCCGGCCCGCGGAGCCGCCACCCCCGGCGTTTCGCGGCCCGCTGATCCAGCCGGGGCATTAGGGTCGTCCTCGGATGCCGATCAACGCCGGGATCGTCGGACCCGTCCCCGAGGGACGCGACCCGGCGGAGTACGACAAGCTGCGACGCCGCGTGCTGTGGTCGATGCCCTCGGGCCTCTATGTGATCGGTAGCCGCGCCGGTGAGCGGCGCAACGCCATGACCCTCAACTGGGCCACCCAGGTGAGCTCCGCCCCCAAGCTCTTCGGCATCGGTGTGGAGAAGGGTGCGCTGACTCACCAGCTCATCGTGGAGGGCAGGGTCTTCAGCGTCTGCATGATCGACCGGGAGGACCGGGCGGTGGTGCGCAAGTTCACCAAGCCGGTAGAAGTCGACATCGCGGCCATGACGATGACCGGCTTCGGCTTCCACGACGGGCCGACCGGCGCACCCGTTCTCGACATGGCCGTGTCCTGGCTCGACTGCCGACTGCACCAGCAGCTCGACCTCGGCGACCACACCCTTTTCGTCGGCGAGATCGTCGACGTCGGGTTCCAGAAGCCGGAGGAGACGCCCGTCCTCCGCATGGAGGACACCAGGATGAACTACGGGGGCTAGCGCTCCGGCGCGGATACGTCTGGCCAGCTTCAACGTGCTGCACGGTCGGTCGGTAGTCGACGGTGAGGTGTCGACGCCGCGCCTGGTCGAGGCGTGTGCCTCGCTGTCGGCTGATGTGCTCGGCCTCCAGGAGATCGATCGAGGCCAGGCCCGCTCCGGTGGCGTGGACCAGACCGAAGCCATCGCCGAGGCCACCGGAGCGGCAGCGTGGCGGTTCGAGCCGGCGCTCATCGGCGAGCCGGGGGCCGCGTGGCGGGCGGCGGTCGACGACGACCGGTCGCCCGACGACGGGGCCGGTGCCGGTGCCGGCTACGGCGTCGGACTGGTGTCCACATTGGCGGTGCGGGCGTGGCACGTGGTGCGCCTGCGGGCGGCAAAGGTGCGGGCGCCCGTCGCCGTCCCTGGCGGCCGAGGTCGCTTCATCCTCCTGCCAGACGAGCCGCGCGTCGCCCTGGCCGCCGAGGTGGAGACACCGGCGGGCCCACTCCTGGTGGCCACCACCCATCTCTCGTTCGTGCCCGGTTGGAATCTCGTCCAGCTGCGCCAGGTGTGCCAGGCCCTGGCCGCCTTCGGGCTGCCCTGCGTGCTCCTGGGCGATCTGAACATGCCTGGGAGCCTCCCGGCGTGGACGACTGGCTGGCGGCCCCTGGCCAAGGTCAAGACGTTCCCCGGCGGCCGGCCGTCGATGCAGATCGACCACGCCCTGGGCCACGGTCCCCTTCCCGACATCGGGGCGGTGTCGGCAACGGAGCTGGCCCTGTCCGACCATCGCGCCCTGACCGTGGACTTCCTCTACTAGGTAGGGTAGATAGGTAGGGTGGCCGGGATGGCCCTGCGCTCGCTCGACAATGCCTCGTGGGGCTTCGAGAGCAACTGCTTCGTGTGCGACCCGGCCAACCCTCAGGGCCTGCGTATCCCGTTCTTCCACGACGACGAGGCCGGGACTGTCGTCGCCGAGCTCCGCCTGGGCGCGGAACTGTCGGGCGCGCCTCACTATGTCCATGGTGGGGTGCTGCTGAGCATCCTCGACGAGGCCATGGCGTGGGCCGCCATCGCCTTGGCTGGTCGGTTCGCCGTCGTCCAGTCGACGGCCACGACCTTCGACCGGCCGGTGCGGGTCGACGAGTTCCACCGCGTCGAGGCCCGGGTGCACGAGCACACCGACACCGCCGTCACCGCCCGGGCGTTCATCGCCGATGCGACGGGACGACGCTGCGCCGAAGGGCGGGCCCGCCTCGTCGTCCTTTCCACCGCGGTTGCCGGCGCCGCCATCGGCCCGGTCGCCGGGGCCGATCTTCGCTATTTGCGGCGCCTCGAGTGAGTGGACTGGCATTGACCGACGAGAGGCGTGATCGAGACAGAAGTGCCGCCATGACGAAAGCAGGAGCACCGTGACCGCGCCCGAGATCGACATTGACGAGCTGGCGACGGGCCGGGCCGCCGGCATCCCCGTCATCGACGTCCGCCAGCCCGAGGAGTACGAGGCTGTCCATGTGCCAGGCGCCAAGCTGATGCCGCTGGCCGACGTGGTGGCCCGGCTCGCAGAGATACCGAGGCAGGGTCCCGTCTACATCATCTGCCAGAGCGGCCAGCGCAGCCTGCGGGCCACGGAGTTCCTCCGGAACCAGGGCGTGGATGCCCGTTCTGTGGCCGGGGGGACCAAGGCATGGGCCGAAGCCGGCCACGAGACGGCCAGGGGCCCCCTGCCGGGCTAGCGCTGACGGCGGTGGGGTAGCGCGGCCGGGCGCTCAGGAGATGGAGAAAAGCTCGCTGAGCCCGGTGATCTCGAGGACCTTGCGGGTTCCCGGACCGGGGCCGTGCAGTTCCATGTCACCACCCAGCCGGCGCAGACCCTTCAGGGCCCTGACCAGCACGGACAAGCCGGTGGAGTCGATGAAGGCCAGGTCGGTCATGTCGACGGTGACCAACGTGGCCCCTTCGGACGTCAGTCGCTCCAGCTCGTGGCGGAGCTGGCCGGCCGTGGCCAGGTCGAGCTCTCCGAGGAGACGCACCTCGTGGTGGCGGTCCGCACCCGAGACCATGACCTGCAGGTCGCCGGGGCTGACCCGCACAGGGCGAACGGCTTCATCGGGACCACCCACGGGAACACGTCCTCACTGTGCTGCCACCGGGCTCGAGCCGGGTGGCACTCCACCAAAACGCGGTGACGAGGCTGGATGCTCAACCAGTTTTGAATTGTCGCGCACGACGAGCGCGTTGGCACGTCAGATCTCGAAGCTCAGGGGCCGTCCGGGGCGGCCGGTGGCCGTAGGTCGACCCGCAGGACGAGCACGCCCTCATCGAGGGACGCAGCTGCGTCGCCGAGCATGGCGAAATCCTGGAAATCGAGCTGCATGCGTTCGACGAACCGGCGCCGATCGGCGCCCTCGAGCGGGGGTACACCTCGGCTGCGGACGGCTTTGGCCCGCTCTTTGAACCGTGCCACCAGGGCGTCCACGTCGAAGTCGTCGGCCATCCGAAGTTACGCTAGCGACTGGCGCGCCTGTAGAGTGGCGCCGTCGAGGTCCAGATCGACATCGACACTTCGGTGAACGGTTTTTCTGTTTCTACGAGCAGAGTTCGGGAGCGCCCAGGTGAAGAAGGGACGGCACCGGCGCTTCGAGGAGGCTCGTGCCCTCAAGCGCACCACAGAGCCCAGGGTCGAGCCGTGCCCGGAATGCGGTGCCATGCCCGGTGACGACCACGCCGCCTGGTGCCTGCACGACGAAGTCGAGGGCGACGAAATCGACGCCGACGGCGCAGTCGACAGCGGGGAGTAGGTCCTCAGTCCCGCACGGTGGGATGCGGCAGGGGAACGCTCGAGCCACCGCGGACGTCCAGGTAGGCGACAAGCCGGTCGTAGACGTCGGCGCCGACGAGGCCCGTCAGCTCGTCGGCCATGCTGCGGTAGACCGGCCCGGTCCTCCCGAAGGCTTCCGGGGCCTCGGTGCACCACCAGTGGAACTCCTCGCCGCCCGCGCCCCAGTTCGACCGCTTCCATTCCACGACGGTCGAGGTCACGTGGCCGCCGCCGTCGTCGCGGTCCTCCCGCCGCAGGGGGAGCTGCCAGCACACGTCGGGCTTGAGGTCCATGGGGCGCTCGCCCCGGTCGAGGGCGGCCCGGTGCAGGGCGCAGCCGGCGCCACCGGGAAAGCCGGGCCGGTTCAGGAACACGCAGGCGTCTGCCACCATGCGGGTCACCCGCTCGCCGCTGGCGTTGGTCTTGATCACGCCCCGCTGGCGGCCCTCTTTGCGAAACTGCCATTGGGCCGGCTCCAGGGTGGCGGCCGCCGCGTCGACCCGAGCCTCGTCGGCGTCGTCGGTGAAATGGGCGCCGTAGGAGCAGCACCCCTGGACCAGCTCGGCCGCAGGGCCGGTGAGCACGCCCTGGCACCCGCGCCCGAAGATGCAGGTCCAGCCGCTGAGGAGAAAGGTGACGTCGAACACCCACGTTCGCTCCTCGGCGGGATCCTCGAAAGAGATCCACTCCCGCGCCGTCGGTGGCGCCGTGGGTGCGGTGGGCTCGATGTCAGACATGCAGCTCGCCCAGCTCGTGGAGCAGCTCGCCGGCGGCATGGAAGCGGTCGTCGGGCAGCGCCATCCCCAGGTACAGGTTGGGACATCCGACCTCCTCCTCGACCCCGAGGAGGAACTTGACGTTGACCGCCAGGGCGCCGCCCCGTGCCAGCAGACCGCGTGCCGCCTCGATCTGGAAGAGGAGCCGGCCCTTGTCGTCGATGGCACCCCGGGCCCGGAGCTCACCGTCGACCACGACGGGCTCGAACGGGCGGGACGTCCACTCCTCGAGCGGGTCGATCGGCTGCACGTCGTGATGGCCGTAGACGAGCACCGTCGGCGCGCCGGGGCCGGCGTGGAGGTGATCGCGCTCGGTGTTGTTGTCGACGCACTCGGCCAGGCGTAGAGGCACGGGCGTAGGGTACCGGCGTGGGGCCCGATCTCGACCACCTGCGTGAACGGTTGGAACTCATGGCCGAGGAACTGGCCGACGCTGCCATCGACCGCCTGCGGGCGGCCGTCGAGGGTGACGCCGGCGCCGCCGCCGCCGAGCGCCGCATCACACGGGCCCGCCGGGCGGTGGAGAAGGCGGCCATGCTCCTGCGGGCCGAGCCGTCGGCCGGGGACTGACCGGCCGCCGGATAGGGTGACCTCCCGTGGCGAAACACATATTCGTAACGGGCGGCGTGGCCAGTTCGATCGGCAAGGGTCTGACCGCCGCGTCCCTCGGGCGGCTCCTGAAGACACGGGGCCTGCGGGTCACGCTGCAGAAGCTCGACCCCTACATCAACGTCGACCCGGGCACCATGAACCCCAGCCAGCACGGCGAGGTGTTCGTCACCGAGGACGGTGGGGAGACCGATCTCGATCTCGGCCACTACGAACGGTTCATCGACGAGAACCTGCATCGCGACTCGAGCGTGACCACGGGCTCGATCTACCAGTCGGTGTTGCTCAAGGAGCGCCGGGGCGACTACCTGGGCGACACCGTCCAGGTCATCCCCCACATCACCAACGAGATCAAGGAGCGGATATCCCGGCTGGCCACTGACGACGTCGACGTGGTCATCACCGAGGTGGGCGGCACCGTCGGCGACATCGAGATCATGCCCTTCCTCGACGCCATCCGGCAGTTCCGCAACGACGTCGGGCGGGACAACGTGGCCTACGTGCACGTCACCCTGGTCCCGTACCTGGGGCCATCGGGCGAGCAGAAGACCAAGCCGACCCAGCACTCGGTCACCGAGCTGCGGGCCCGGGGCATCCAGCCCGACGCCATCGTGTGCCGCAGTGACCGTCCCATTTCCCTCGGGCTGAAGCGCAAGATCTCGCTCCTGTGCGACGTCCCCGAGAAGGCGGTGGTCAGCGCGGTCGACGCCCGCAACCTCTACGAGATCCCCCTCGTTCTCCACGAGGAGGGCCTCGACGGGTACCTCTGCGGGCTGCTGCACCTCGACACCGTGGCCCACGCCGCCGACCTCACCGGCTGGCGAGCGCTGGTGGCCCGGGTCGACGCCGCCTCCGCTCCCGTCCGCATCGGCCTCGTCGGCAAGTACGCCCTGCCCGACGCCTATCTATCCGTTGTCGAGGCCCTCCGCCACGGCGGGTTTTCCTCGGGCGCCCGGGTGGAGATCGACTACGTCGACGCCGGCGAGGTGGAAGGCCTGCTGGTCGAGAACCGCCTCCGCCACCTCGACGGCATCGTCATCCCCGGCGGTTTCGGGCCCCGGGCCATCGAAGGCAAGATCGCCGCCGCCGGCTACGCCCGCGAGGCCGACATCCCGTGCCTGGGCCTCTGTCTGGGCATGCAGACCATGGTCATCGACTTCGCCCGGAACGTCCTCGGGCTGGACGGCGCCAACTCGTCGGAGTTCGACCCCGATTCGCCCCATCCCGTCATCGACCTCATGGACGAACAGCGCGAGGTGGTCAACTTCGGCGGCACTCAGCGCCTCGGTCTCTACGCCGCCCGCCTGGTCCCGGGGTCACAGGTGGCGGCGGCGTACGGGGAGCCCCTGGTCTACGAGCGGCACCGCCACCGCTACGAGTTCAACTCCCGCTACCGCCGCCGCCTGGAGGAGGCCGGCCTCCTGCCGGTGGGCACGTCGCCCGACGACCGGCTGGTCGAGTTCGTCGAGCTGGCCGGGCACCCCTTCTGGATCGGCACCCAGGCCCACCCGGAGTTCAAGAGCCGGCCAGACCGGCCCCACCCGCTGTTCGTCGCCTTCGTGGCCGCCGCCCTGTCGCGGGCCGAGGGCCGGGCGCCCCACCTGCTCCAGCTCGACGATGCCTCCGGGGTCGGGGTCAGCCAGGCCCGGGCCGTCTCGTGAGCGCGGGCTTTCGGAAGCTGGGGGAGCGCATGGCCTGGTCGGGGACGCTGGTCTCGGCCGGCATCGGCACCTTCGCCGACCCCGACGGTGCCACCTTCGAACGTGATGTCGTCCACCACCCGGGCGCCGTCGTGGTGGTGCCGGTCGTCGAGGGCGAGGTCGTCATGGTCCGCCAGTACCGCGCCGCCGTCGACCGGGAGCTGCTCGAGCTGCCGGCCGGCAAGCGCGACGTCGAGGGTGAGCCCGTGATCGTGACCGCGCACCGGGAGCTGGAGGAGGAGGTGGGCATGAAGGCCGGCTCCATGGTCCTGCTGGCCGAGTTCTACAATTCGCCGGGCTTCTGCGACGAGCACTCCTTCCTCTTTCTGGCCACCGGCCTGACCCCCTGCCCGACCTCGTTCCAGGGCATCGAGGAGGGCTACATGACCATCGAACGCGTGGCCCTTCCGGCGGTGCCTGGCCTGGTCGCCACCGGCGAGCTGGTCGACGCCAAGTCGCTCATCGGCCTCTACCTGGCCATCGACCACCTCCGCCAGGGGTGACTGGGCTGGCGACGGGCATCGCCCCCTGGTTGTCGGTCGCCGACGCCGCCCGGGCCGCTTGAGAATCATCGGCCCGACACCGGTCATCGCCGTCGGAGAGGCCGTGGGAGCGCATCCTCGCACCCTGGTTCCACCATCCACGACCTGGATGCCGCGGGCGAGGTTGTCGAGCGCGCGTCCGCCGACGAGTCGCTCGCCGCTTTGCTTCGCGTCTGGCGATCGTCCGTCCCACTACGGCGCCTACACCGCCGGTGGCGGTTGGGCCGGTGCCCGGGCCCGGTTGTGGAACCCGCAGGCGGCCCGGCCGTTGTCCTCGGTGGTGGGCCCGCCCTGCGACCACGGGGTGACGTGGTCGACCTCACACTGCTCGGCGGGGACGTCGCAGAGGTCATGGAAGCACTCCCGGTCCCTGATCTGCACCGCCCGACGGGTGGCCCCGGTGAAGAGGCGCCGCCGTACCCCGACGTCGCTCACCCGGCCCGGCCCGTCGAAGACCACCCGCTCCACCCAGGCCCGGTCCAGCCAGCGGGTGACCGATCCCGGGGTGACCACGCTCCCGTTGGCCAGCTCGCAGATGCGCCCGGCAAAGGTCTCATATCCCACCAGGACGCTGAGCAGCGGCTCGGGCAGTCGGGCGCCGGCGGGCACGGCGGCCGAGCGCCGGGCCATCTCCACCAGGGCGTCGGCCCGGCGCTGAGCGGGGGTGCGGGCCAGGTCACCGGCACAGACGCCCGCTCCCACCCGGGCCTTGGCCTCGGCCCAATCGGCGGCGAAGAGCTCCTCGTCGATGCGGCGCAGCGCCTCGGCCACGATGGCGCCGCTCATGGGATCGAAGCGCCCGTTGAGCACCCAGGTTCCCCCGAAGCTCTGCGACAGGTGCAGGCGTCGCTCCCGCTGCTGGCGCTCGGCATCGGCCTCACACCCGTCGGGATCGGCCAGCTGGGCCCAGTAGGCCAGGCACCGGGCGAAGTGGGCGTAGCGCAGTGTCCCGGCCTGTTCCACCAGCAGGGCCTCATCGCGGGCGAAGCACGCAGCGGTGGCCGGCGTCCGGGCCCCGGCCATCAGCCCCACCTGGGCCTCACCGACGTCACCGGCCAGCCACGCCCGCTCCGCCACCGGCATGTGGCGCAGGGCCCGGCCGAGATGCAGCCGCCGCCGGGCGCTGGGAACGGGCAGCCGGCAGCGCCCCGCCACCCACGCCGAGGCCGTTCGGGCTCCGTCGGCCTCCCAGCTCCCCCCGGCGTCGAAGGCGGCCACCGCCCGCGTCGTCACCGCATGCAGCCGCTCGAGCTGGCGGTGCAGGGCCATGATCGTCTCACCGTCGCCCAGCCGGGCGGCATCGACAGCACACAGACCGTCGAGCGCGCTGACCAGCGAATCCACAACAGCAGCCACACCGGCTCCTTCGAGCGGGCGACCGGGCAAGGGGGGAAGTGCCGACCACCACCCTACCCGAACTGATGTTCGTATGCAAGGGCCAGTCCTGGTCGTTACGGGGTCGCCTGAGCCAACGCCCCGCGACCGCCCGGGTACGAAGGGAGGAGTTCCGGCTCTCACCGGCGAAGTCCTATTGTCAGGGGTTGGTCGGCGCTTGGAGGCGGGGATGCAGAGTGGCGTGCTCGACGTCGTGATCGGCGTCGTCTTCATCTGGTTCCTCTTGAGCGTGATGCTGGCCGCGGTGAACGAGGCGTTCGCGCTGGCGACGCACCTGCGGGCCAAGCACCTGTGGCTCGGCATCGGGCGGCTCCTGGATCCGGCCAAGGGCAAGCTGCCGCTCAAGTTCCTCGACGTCACCTTCCGGCTGCCCGTCCAGGGCAAGTTCGACCTTCGCCCTGTTACCCCTCCCTCGTCCGCCCTCCCCAGGGACCAGACGACCCCGATCGTGAAGCACTTTGCCGATCGCCCGGGGAACAAGGCCGATGAAGACGCCAAGGAGCTGCGGAAAGCCACAGACACGCTCTACCGGCAGTTGGCGCCACGTATCGTCGAGATCGCCCAGCCCGGGCGGTTGTCGAAGGTCACACACATCGCCCCAGCTGCGATCGCCGATGCCGTCGTCTCGCTGGCCAGCAACGTGCACAAGCAGGATCTGCTGGCGGCGGCGGCGAGGCTCGGCTGGCCCGGGGCCAAGAGGGAGAAGCTCGGCCTGGCCCTCGCCGGTCTCGGCCACGACATGCGAGTCTCGGTCGCCGACCTGCAGGACCTGGCGACGCCCGACCCGCTCAGCGCGGACGATTGGCCCGTCCTGCATGCCGAGGCGGCCAACAGCCTGACCGGGCGCGACCTGGCGGACGCCTTGGCGGCGAACCCGGCCCTGGCGGGTGTGCGGCGGGCGGTCGGCGCGGCGACCGGAGAGGACCTGAAGGAGGCGAAGGACGCTATCGGCGCACAGTTCGAGCGCGAGATGGCCCAGATTTCCGCGTTCTACCGGCGGCAGAACCGCAAGATCCTCGGCGTCCTCGCTCTGGTCGCGGTGGTGGTCCTCCAGGCCAACTCCGTGGCCCTCGCTCTGGATCTGTGGCACGACGGCGCCCTGCGGGACACCGTCGTCGGGGGTGCGGTCGCCGCCGCGGGTACGACGTTCGACAACGCGGTGTTGGTTCCCAGCTGCAACGAGCAGCCGGCGGGGACGACCACCACAGCGGTCGCCACAGTCCCCACGACCACTACCACGACCGACCCGGTCCGTCAGGCCAAGGAGCGACTGAAGTGCGCGGGCAGCATCCTGACCCGGGCCAGCGCGTTCCACGCCGGACTGGGCTGGACCGACTTCAAGCAGGCCCACGGGGTCAAGACCGCGGCGGCCAAGGCCGAGTGGAGCGACGTCTGGCCGTACCTCACCCAGAGGTGGGGGTTCGTCGGGCGGCCGATCACCGCCATCGCGCTCCTGTTCGGCGCCCAGTTCTGGTTCGACGTCCTCCGGCGCCTGGTGGGACTGCGGAAGCCGGGCGCGCCAACCCCGACCGCGACGCCGACCGCGTGACGTCGTGACCGCCGCCACCACGCGCTCACCGCCGGAGGGAAGCGTCCTGCGGTTCGCGATCGCCATGCGCGGCGGCGTGAGCCTGGCGGTGTGGATCGGCGGCGCCTTCTCGGAGATCGACGGCGTGCGGGATCCGCCCTCCGACGGGTTTTCCCGCAAGATTCTCGCCATCACCCGGTTCGCTCGCTTCGAGGTCGACATCCTCACGGGCGCCAGCGCCGGCGGCCTCAACGCGGCCCTCGGAGGACTGGCCATAGCCAAGGGCGCCCCTATGGCCCTGCGACAGGTGTGGCTCGGCGTGGCGGACATCGACCAGCTCCTCGGCCGTTCGCCGGGCCGGCGCCTCCATTCGCTGCTCAACGGTGACTACTTCCTGGGCGAGGTGGAGAAGCAGCTCCAGGCGCTCGACGGGCAGGGGCGGTGTGGGAGGGGTCGGCCCGTCGAGTTGTTCCTCGCCACCACCCTGCTCGGTGGCGTCCAGGTGACGGACCCGACCGACCCCGGCGTCCGGGACCCACGCCGAGGCGCGTACTTCCACTTCCGCCACCTGGCGGCCGCCCAGGCCTTCAGCGACCTCGACCCGAGGTGGCGGCCCGAGGCTCGCCTGGCGCGGGCGGCGCGGTCGACAGCCTCGTTCCCCGCCGCCTTTGAACCGGTGAAGCTGACGGTGGGCGAATTCGACGGCCGGCTGCTGCTCCCGACCGCCGATCCGCGGCCGACGACCTTGCGCAGCTTCGACGGCGGCATCCTCGACAACATCCCGGTCGCCCGGGCCATCAAGGCCGCCGCGCTGTCGCCTGCCCAGGACTCGGTCCGGAGATGGGTCGTCTTCCTGCACCCGAGCCCCGGAACCCTCGGCCCGGCACCGTCGCGCTCGGTCCCCGACGGCGAGCCGTCGCTGATCGAGATCGCCCAGGACGTCGTCGCCGGTCGGGGTGCCGAGACGCTGCTCGACGACCTCGAGGCGCTCCGGGCCCACAACCGCGAGTCGGAGTCCCAGCGGCTGCAGCGCTACTCCCTGTGCAAGGCGGCCTTCACGGCGATGGACGGAGAGCCCGGCCTGATCCGTCGGGCGTTGGCCGGCGCGGGCATCAACCTGCCCGAGGTGGTCGAGCCGGCCAGCGGCGCCGCGCTGGCGTCGGTCGACGCGGACCGCCTGTACGCCCTTCTGGACGATCCGGCGTCGGGCGGCGGGTGGGTGCCGATCGGTCAGGAGCCCCGGGCGTCCCCGCTCATCGGCAAGGACGACCATTACCGCTTCCACGAGCGGATGCGGATTCTGGAAGCTCTTGACGGGCAGCCGGACACGGTGCGCCCCTTCGCCCGCCTGCTCCGCATCGCGCTCTTCATCGTCGAATGGATCCGTTCCCTGGAGCTGAGTACGCAGACGCCGCAGAGGGATCTGCGGCGCAAGGTCTACGACGTCGTGGTGCTGGCCCAGCTTCTCGACGCCTTCCTGGAGTCCGCCTTCCTCGAGGCCGACGGCGAGCGCATGTCGGACCTGGAGACGCGACTCGGGGAGGTCAGACGGTCGGCCATCCTGCAGTCCCTGGTCTCGGATGCCGAGAGCGAGACCGTTCGACCGGATGCGCTCCACCTCCGCGATCGGCTCTCGGGGACGTCGCAGCAGACGCTGGATGCGCTCGCCGGCGGCACGCTCGAGCTCACCGGCGAGGTGGCCCCCGCCGATCCCCCGGCCCTCGACGGTCGCCTGTTGGATCGGTTGGCCGGGATCGGCGTCGACCTGGTCACCGCAACGCCCGGTGCAACGATGCCGCCCCGGCGCAATGTATTCGAGCTCCTGTACGACCGCCTCCAGGGGGCGACCGCGGACCGGGTCAGGGCGCACCTGATCGTGCTCGACGTCGCCTGCGCCGGGTTCCATCGCGGCCACGCCGCGGGAGTGCCGATGGCGCTCGACTACTACCGGCTTTCCGGCGCGGCGCCGTCCCCCCTGGCCGGTGGGTGCGGGCACCTGGGAGCGACGCTTCCCACCTTCGCCGGGATCATCAACGGCGATCAGGGCATCAACCCCAAGACCAAGCTCTCCGGGAACAGCCTCGGGAACTTCTCGGCGTTCGTGTCGCCCCGCTTCCGGGCCAACGACTGGATGTGGGGCCGCCTCGATGCGGCGGCCGGCATGGTCGACATCCTCCTGCGGCCCGAGTACCTGGCGCCGGACGCAGTCGGGAAGGTGCAGGCCGCCCTGGAGGCGCCCTTCGACATGGCCGACTCCCCGCTCAAGGCCTCCGGAGAGGAGGTGTGCCGGAGGCTCAAGGCCTCCGGGGAGGAGGTGTGCCGGGAGCTGTGGCGCCGGAACGGCGCCATCGTCGCCGCCGAGCTCACGGGGCCGGCGAATGGGGAGCATGCGCTGAGCCACACCCGCGAGCTGGTGACAGCCCGCTGGCAGCTCGAGATATTCCTCAAAGAGGTCGGGGCCATGTTCCAGGAGCCGCTCCAGCCCGGCGGAGCGGTGTGGCCCATGCCGGCCCTGAGGGACGTGGAGGACGGGCCAGGCGCCTTCGACGTGGCGCGGTCGAACCTTGCCCGGGTGATGGCCAGCTACGAGAAGAGCCCGCGCCGGGTCAGCCACGTATGGGGCGAGCATCAGACCACGGCACTCGGTGTGCGGGTGGCGCGGGCGGCCGCCAGTGCGGTCGTTCCCGGGGACGGGGTGGTCGGCGTAGTGGAGCGGACCCTGCTCGCAATCCCCCTGATGCTGCTGACCGCGGCGGCGCTGACTCGGGGCGCGTTCGTGGTGGCTTCGGCCATCCTGCTCAACACCGTGCTCGTGCCCCGGCTCGCCACGGCCGCCGCCGCGGTGACCGTCGTCGTGGCCGCCGGTGCCACTCTGTGGCTGTTCCGTAAGATCGCCGGCCCGGACCACGGACGCTGGCGGCGGCGGTCGACCGGTGTTGTCGCCCTGGCGGCCTACCTCTTCGGCGCATCCACCGTCTTCGTCCACAAGCTTCGGTTCAGCGCCCCGCCCGCATTCAAGGGCGCAGAGCCGTGGGACGTCGGGGCTGGACTGGGGTGGCCCATGGCTGGACGCATGCTCGCGGTCGGCGTGCTCGTCGCCCTGGCCACAGCGCTGCTGTGGAACTGGGCGAAGCCGGCCTGGAGGGCGGCGGTCGCGCTGGTGTCCGGCGGGATTCTGGCCCTTTGGGTCCCGGTCGGGGCCTGGACGCATCCTGGAAGGAAGCTCCCCTTGGCCGGTCAGGTGCTCTCGACTGTCGGGTCCATGTGGGTTCCGGCATTGGCCCTGGTGCTGGCGGCGACGCGGGTGACGATGCACCGCCGGCCGGAGAAGCGGTAGCACCGCAGCCGGGGGGTCGTCGCGCTGCTCGACCGACTCGTAGAAGGCGTCGAGGTCCGCGTGCAGGATGTGGCCTTCGTTTGCACGAACACATGTTCGCCCAAGGGAGAGACAGCGGACAACCGGCGACGACGTCGCGCTATGACCGATCTCGACGACCGCGGGCGCCGCCGGTCGGTAGTCTGGCCCGGCCATGGACGCCCGCCCCCCGATGAATGCCGACCAGCTCCGACGCGCCTTCACCGGCTTCTTCGTCGACCGCGGCCACACCCTGGTCCCCTCGATGGGCCTCATCCCGCATCACCCGGCGGCGCCCATGTTCGCCAACGCGGGCATGAACCAGTTCCTGCCCGTCATCTTGGGTGAGGAGGCGGTGCCGGCTCCGCCCCGGGCCACGTCGGTCCAGAAGTGCCTGCGGGTCAAGGGCAAGCACGACGACATCGCCAACGTCGGGGTCACCTGGGGCCACTGCACCTTCTTCGAGATGCTGGGCAACTTCAGCTTCGGCGACTACTTCAAGGACCAAGTCATCCCTTGGGCGTGGGAGCTGCTGACCGAGGTGCTGGCGATTGACGGTGACCGGCTGTGGGTCACCGTCCACGAGAGTGACGACGAGGCGGCCGCCATCTGGCGGGACACCGTCGGGATTCCGGCCGAGCGGATCCAGGCCATGGGCGCCGACAACTTCTGGGAGATGGGCGAGACCGGTCCCTGCGGGCCCTGCTCGGAGATCTACTACGACCTGGGTGATGCGGCCGGGGAACCGGGTGGACCCGCCCACGGCGGCGAGGGCCGGTTTCGCGAAATCTGGAACCTGGTGTTCATGCAGTACAACCGCCAGACCGACGGCGCCCTTACCCCTCTGCCGCTGCGCATCATCGACACCGGCGCCGGGCTGGAGCGGATGCTGACCGTCGTCCAGGGCGTCGAGTCCGTGTTCGACACCGACGAGCTGCGCCTGCTGGTCGCTGCCGCCGAACAGGTCACGGGCCGCCGCCTGGGCGACGACGCCAAGGCCGACGTAAGCCTGCGGGTGCTGGCCGACCACGCCCGCACAGTGACGTTCATGGTGGCCGACGGCCAGACGCCGTCGAACGAGGACCGCGGGTACGTCCTGCGACGGATCCTCCGCCGCGCCGTCCGCCATGCCTTTGGGTTGGGCGTCGAGGGGCCGGTTCTGCCCCAGATGGTGGCCGCGGTGGTCGAGGTAATGGGGCCGGCCTACCCCGAGCTGACGGCCGCGGGCCAGGACATCGCCGGCGTCGTCGCCCGTGAGGAGCAGCGCTTCCACCGCACGCTCACTGCCGGCTCGGCCATCCTCGACGAGGAGCTGGATGTCGCGGCCCGGACCGCCGCCCCCCTCGCCGGTGCGGTGGCCTTCCGGCTTCACGACACTTTCGGCTTCCCGTTGGAGCTCACGCTCGAGGTGGCGGGCGAGCGGGGGATCGAGGTGGACGAGGCCGGCTTCCGCGCCGCCATGGAGAACCAGCGCCGTATGGGCCACCAGGCCGCCGGCCTGGCGTCGGCGGGAACCGGTGCCGGCCCAGGTGTCGACGCCGACCGCAAGGCGGCCTACCGGGCCCTGCTCGATCAGCACGGTCCCGTGCAGTTCACCGGGTACCAGGACACCGAGGCCACCGCCACGGTGGTGGCCGTGCTGGGCGACGAGGTATTCCTCGACCGCACCCCCTTCTATGCCGAGGGCGGCGGCCAGGTGGGCGACACGGGCGTCATCGTCGGGCCTTCGGGCCGGGCCGAGGTCGTCGACACCACTTACGCCCTGCCGACGCTCCACCGTCACACGGTCAAGGTCGTCGAGGGCCGCATCGAGCCGGGCGACGAGGTCACCGCCGTGGTCGACACTGCTCGCCGGGAAGCGATCAGGCGCAACCACACCGGCACCCACCTCCTGCATTGGGCGCTGCGCGAGGTGCTGGGTAGCCACGTCAAGCAGGCCGGTTCCCTGGTGGCGCCCGAACGGCTCCGGTTCGACTTCAGCCATTACGAGGGGGTTGCCCCTGCGCAGCTCGAGGCGGTGGAGACCCTGGTCAATCACCAGGTGTTGGCCAACGAGCCGGTGCGGGCCCGCGAGATGACCAAGAGAGAGGCCGAGAAGCTGGGTGCCATTGCCTTCTTCGGCGAGAAGTACGGCGACGTGGTCCGGGTGGTCGAGGCCGGTCCCCGCTCGGTCGAGCTGTGCGGCGGCACCCACGTGGGGGCGCTGGGCACCATCGGGCCGATCAAGATCACTTCGGAGAGCTCGATCGGCGCCAACCTGCGCCGGATCGAGGCGGTGACGGGCACCGCCAGCTTCGAGCGCATCCGCGACGACGAGAAGCGCCTCGGCCGCGCCGCCACGCTGCTGAGGGTGACGCCGCCTGAGGTGCCGGATCGGGTCGAGCGGCTGCTCGACGACCATCGCAGCCTGGCCGACGAGCTCAAGGTCCTGCGCCGCCAGAGCGCGGGCGGCCAGGGCCGCCAGCTGGCGGCCGGGGCGGTCGACGGCGTCGTGGTGGCCCGCGTCGACGGAACCACGCGCGACGATCTCAAGGATCTGGCCCTGGCCGTACGCGACCAGCCGGGCATCCGGGCCGCGGTACTGGGCGGCGTGCCCGACAGCGGCGGCGTGTCGTTGGTGGCGGCGGTGGCCAAGGGCAGCGGGTTCGACGCGTCGACGTTGCTGGCCGACGCGGCCCGGATCGTCGGCGGTGGCGGCGGTCGGGGCGCGGACGTGGCCGTGGCCGGGGGGCGTGACCCGTCGAAGCTGGACGAGGCGCTCGATCGGGCCCGGCAGGCGGCCGGCCAGGGCGACGGGCGCCCGTGAGGGCGGTCGCCCTCGACCTCGGGAGCCGGCGGGTGGGGGTGGCAGTGAGTGACACAGGGGGGACCATGGCCATGCCGCACAGCGTCATCGAACGGTCGGGCGACGCCCGGGCCGATCGGGCCAAGGTGGCCGAGATCGTCTCCGAGGTCGGCGCCGAGCGGGTGGTCGTAGGGCTGCCGTTGTCGATGGACGGCTCGGTCGGCGCCGCCGCCGCGGCTGCGCTGCAGGAGGCGGAGGCGTTACGGGAG
>JBBSIS010000054.1:0-16655 GCA_038231955.1 Acidimicrobiales bacterium | reverse complement strand
GCGGGCCGCCGCCCCGTTGACCTGGATCTCGCCCGGTCCACCGGCGATCGCGTAGGTCTCGAAGCGATTGCCGTTGTCGATGTCGAGGACGGCGACCTGCTCGTACTCGCGTATGTCGGCCACGCCCATTAGCCGCGTGTCGAGGGTGATCGACCCGGCGTAGTCCACGTCGGCGGCGGTGACGGTGGCCCGGTGGATCTTCGACTTCATCATGCGTCGGCGCACGACACTCCTCTGTTGCTCTCGATGTGCCTGTTGTTGTCGGTGTGCCTGTTGTTGTCGGTGTGCCTGTTGTTGTCGGTGTGCCTGTTGTTGTCGGTGTGCCTGTTGTTGTCGGTGTGGACGTTGTCGATGAGGCGGACGGCGCCGATACGTGCCGCCACCAGCAGCCGCCACCCGCCGGCGGTGTCGGCGACGACCTCGGCGTAGTCGAGGGTGGCGAGGGGTTCCTCGCCGACGACAACGGCAGTCATCGCCGCACGCCCGCCGTCGGCGTCCTCGCCACCGGGCACCATTGCCGCCGCGCCCGTCGTGAGGGCCCGGTACAACACGGTGGCGGCGGCCCGCTCGGGGGGCAACAGCATGGCGTTGCGGCTCGAGCAGGCCAGGCCGTCGGCCTCCCGCACGGTGGGGCAGCCGACGACGTCGACGGGGAACGACAGGTCGGCGACGAGGCGGCGGACCACCTGGAGCTGCTGCCAGTCCTTTTCGCCGAAGTAGGCCCGGCACGGACCGGCCAGGTTGCACAGCTTGGCCACGACCGTGGCCACGCCGTCGAAGTGGCCGGGGCGGCTGGCGGCCTCCATGCCCTCGACGCCGGCCACGCGGACGGTGGTGACGGGCGGGCCGGCCGGGTACATGTCGGCCACGGGCGGGGCGAAGACCACGTTGGCGCCGGCGGCCTCCGCCACCTCGATGTCATGGTCGAGATCCCGGGGATAGCGGGCCAGTTCCTCGCCCGGACCGAACTGCAGGGGGTTGACGAAGACGGTGACGGCCGTGAGCCCGCACTCGGCAGCCGAGCGTTCGATAAGGGAGGCGTGACCCCCGTGCAGGGCCCCCATGGTCGGCACCAGGCCGACGGCGGCGCCGGCGGCGCGGGCGGCGTCAAGTTCCTTGCGGAGCTGTTCGCCCCGATCGAGCACTCTCACGTCGGACCTCGATTGTTCGTTCCGGCCCCGGACGGGTGCCGTTCGACGGTCCCATTGTACCGCCGGCCGTTCCGGGGGCGGACGGCTACGTCTCGCTCTCCGTCCTGGCCACGTCGGGAGTTGAGCCGGCGGTTCGAAGCTGCGCCACACCGTCGTTGTCCCCCTTCAGGTATCCGTCGAAGAACGCCAGCGTGGCCTGGGCGGTTGCTTGGGCCGCAGCACTCTCGAAGGGGTCGTACGGCGCCGAGTGGTCGCCGCCCAGCAGCGTGAGGAGGAATCGCGGTGGCGGGGCGTCGGCGTAGGCCTTCCGACCGTCGCGATAGGCCACATTGGCGTCGGCGTCGCCGTGGACGAGCAGCAGCGGTGTGCGGATGCGGGTGAAGAACGTGCCGTTGCCGAAGGGCATCTCCCGGCCCGACAGGATGGCAGCCGCCTTCACCCGCTGGTCGTAACAACAGGTGTTGGCCGCCAGGGCCAAGGTGGTCATGGCGCCGAGCGAGTGCCCGGCCGCCCCGACCCGCCCTGGGTCCACGACACCCTTCAGTGGACTGGTGGCGTCGTCGTTCAGCCGGAGCAGCTGGGTGATGGTGAAGGCCATGTCCGCCGGCTGATTGACCAGATCCTGCGTGCTCGTCCCGTCGTCGACGCCGTCGCCGCCGCGGTTGTCGCCGGCGGCGAACGGGAAGACCGGCGCGGCCACCACGTAGCCATGGGCGACCCACGAGCGCAGCAGCGGGAGGTAGCGGGAACCGAGCCCACCCGAGCCGTGGGCGAAGACGATGAGGGGGTACGGGCCGGCGCTGGTGTCGGGCGGTCCGCCGTCGCTGATGGCGGGGAACAGGACCGTGGTCCGGAGGGTGCGGTCGGGGGTCGCCGGTGACGATCCGTGCTCGCTCGTCGGCCGGCTGGAATCGACGAACACCTCGGTGCGGGAGCCGATCGGATAGGTCCGCGCCGGGCCGGGCTCCGTCGAGGCCGCTCCGTCCCCGACGCCCGGTCCTCCCGAGGGCCCGCGGCCGCCACTACAGGCAACCAGCAAGGCGCTGCTGAGGACGAGGGCGAGGGCCGTTCGGCGCATCTGTCGAGGCTATCGAGCGCTACAGCGGGCCGAGCCGGCGCACCTCACCCTGAGCCAGATCGGCCAACGGGGCGAGCACGAACCGTCGCTGCCACATGCGGGGATGGGGCACCACCAGGTCGGGATCGTGGACCTCGAGGTCGCCCACGAGCAACACGTCGACATCGAGGGTGCGGGGGCCGTTCTTCTCGTGCCGCACGCGGCCCGCCGCCTCCTCGAGGCGGTGGCCCAGCTCCAATAACTCACGAGGCGACAGCTCGGTCTCCAGCTCGACGACGAGGTTCAAGTAGGCCTGCTGGCCGGACGGCCCCCCGAGGGGCTCGGTCTCGTACACCGGCGAGGCGGCGACGACGTCGGGAAGGGCGGCGATGGCGGCGCGCAGGTGAGCCCGGCTGTCGCCCAGGTTGGAGCCGAGGCCGAGATAGGCCCTCACGGCCGGGTAATGCGGACCGCGGCCGAGCCCATGTCGGCGGGGACCGGGGGACGGAGCTTGCGAACCGTGACGGTGACGGAGCCGATGCGGGCGTCGAGGGCGAGGGTGGCCTCCGCGATGCGCTGCGCCAGACACTCGAGGAGCTGGTGGTGCTCATCGGCCACGATCCGCTGGGCGGCGGCGGCGGCGGCGCCGTAGTCGACCGTGTCGGCCAGGTCGTCGCTCGCTCCTGCCGCCGACAGGTCGGCGACGATGTCGACGTCGACCTCGAAAGGCTGGGCGCGGTCCTGCTCCTCCGGCAGGGCGCCGTGAACGCCCATCACCCGCAGGCCCCGCAGCTGGATCACGTCCCTCAGCGGGCCCCCAGGCTCAGAGCCAGGGCGACCAGCTCCCGACCGGGCGGGCCCATCTGACGATGACTGATCTGCTCCACGATGGAGATGGCCTGGGCCGAGACAGGCACCAGGCCGGCGTACAGCAGGTAGCCGGCCACCACGCCGAGGAGCCGGTCGCTGAGCTCCTCCTGGTGGAGCAGCACCTTCTCCCCCTTGGCGCCCCAGCCCGCCAGCTTCTGGTAAAGCTCGGCCAGCATGGGCTGGGGGTCCTCGTGGAGCCGGAGGGGGATGTGCTCCCAGGCCACGCCGAGCTCGTCGTAGGCGTGGAGGTTGTGGGGAGAGGCCAGCAGGGACACCACCCGGGCGAAGCCCTGCTCCCTGATCCAGATGATCTCTTCCTGGCGACGCACCGGGCGGTGGGAGCGGGCGTAGCCGCCCGGGCGCTCGCTGATGGCCAGACGATCCTTGATGATCCAGGCGAAGTTGCGGGGCGCGATGCCCGAGGCCCACTTGCCCTTCATGAGGTGGCGGAGGCGAGAAGCCGGGCGGCCGCCACCGTCTCCCGTACGTCGTGCACCCGCACCATGGCCGCGCCCTGATCGAGCGCCCATGTGGCGGTGGCCACCGAGGCCTCCAGCCGGTCCTCGACCGGTGCGGGATGGCCGTCGACCGTTGGCGTCAGGCGGCCCAGGAACGACTTCCGGCTCGTGCCCACGAGGACCGGCCAGCCGGTGGCGACCAGTTTGCCGAGGTGGCGCAGTAGGGCCAGGTTGTGGACCATGGTCTTGCCGAAACCGATCCCGGGGTCGATCCATACCTCGTCGACTCCTGCGTCCCGAGCCGCAGTGGCCCGCGCCAGCAGGAACTCGCCGACCTCGCCCACCACGTCGCCGTAGGAGGGCGCCCGCTGCATGGTGCCCGGCTCCCCCTGCATGTGCATGGCCACCCAGCCCGCCCCGGCGGCGGCGGCCACGCCGGGGAGGGACGCCGAGACGTCGTTGACGAGCGTGGCGCCGGCGGCCAGCGCGGCCTCGGCCACCGCCGCCTTGCGGGTGTCGATCGAGACCCGGACGTGGGGGGCGAGGGCCTCGACCACGGGAACGACCCGGCGCAGTTCCTCCTCGACCGGTACGGGCGGGGCCCCGGGACGGGTGCTCTCGCCCCCGATATCGACGACGTCGGCGCCGTCGGCCACCATGGCCAGCCCGTGGGTGACCGCCGCCGCCGGATCGAGCCATCGTCCGCCGTCGGAGAACGAATCGGGCGTGACGTTGAGCACACCCATCACCAACGGCCTCACGACGCAGAGCGTACCGGCACCTTTGGTCACCTAGACCGGGAACGGGGCGAAACATCGACCCCGCTCGTTTCGTCGCCGCCGCCGGGTGGCGGCCGGCCTCCGCTCAGCGGCGGCTGTGGACGAAGGCCATGGCTTCGGCGCGGGTGGCGGGATTCTCCCGGAACAGGCCCCGGACCGCGGAGGTAATCGTGGTCGTCCCGGGCTTGCGGACCCCGCGCATCGACATGCAGAGGTGCTCGGCCTCTATCACCACCAGCGCCCCGCGCGGCTGGAGCTTGGTGTCGATCTCGTCGGCGATCTGGGAGGTCAGCCGTTCCTGCACCTGGGGCCGGCGGGCATAGGAATCGACCAGGCGGGCCAGCTTCGACAGGCCGGTGATTCGGCCGTTGGCGTTCGGGATGTAGGCGACGTGGGCCTTCCCGATGAAGGGGGCCAGATGATGTTCGCAGATCGAGTACAGCGGGATGTCCTTGACCATGACCATCTCGTCGTGATCGGCGGCGAAGGTGACGGCCAAGTGCCCGGCCGGGTCGTCGGCCAGGCCGGCGAAGATGTCCGCGTACATGTCCGCCACCCGCTCGGGCGTCCGGCGCAGGCCCTCTCGATGGGGATCCTCACCGATGGCGGCGAGGATCTCCCGGACGGCGTTCTCGATCCTCGGCCGGTCGACCCCCTCGCTCACCACTGGCGGCCTTCCCTCACCACTGGCGGCCTTCCCTCACCACTGGCGGCCTTCCCTCACCACTGGCGGCCTTCCCTCACCACTGGCGGGTCGGGCGGCCTGTCTCCTTGCGCCACGCTTCGATGAGCTGGGACCGCCAGACGAGGGCCGCCACCAACGAGAGGCTGCCGGCGGCGGTGGCGGCGATCAGCACCGGGGTGGCGCCGGAGACCACCCCCAGGATCAGCAGGACGGCGCCGACGATGCCGAAGGCCACCGACGTCCGCAGGGCCGGGGACCACGCCCGCCAGTCGCGCCCCGAGCCCAGGCCGGCGGCCGCACCCGAGCGGCCCTCCGGGCCGGGGCCCGAGCCCCGGGCCGATTCCGGCGTCGGCATCTAGGGTGTCCCGAACGGCCGGATGCGGCGGGGCGGGCTGGTGATGCCGGGCGACGCCCCGGCCGGTCGGCGGGCCCGTTTGGGCACGTCGGCCATGAGTGCCATGACCTCGGGGGTGTCGAGGGTCTCCTTCTCCATCAGGGCGTCGGCCAGGCGGTCGAGGGTGACCCGGTGCTCGATGAGCACATCGGCCGCCTCGGAGTGGGCCTCGTCGATGAAGCGGCGGATCTCGGAGTCGATGTTGGCGGCGACCTGGTCGGAGTAGTTGGCCTGGTGGCCGAACTCGCGGCCCAGGAAGACCTCGCCGTTCTTCTGGCCCAGCTGGTGCGGGCCGATCTCGTCGCTCATGCCGTACTCGGTGACCATGGCCCGGGCGATCTGGGTGGCCCGCTCGATGTCGTTGGAGGCGCCGGTGGTCGGATCCTGGAAAATCAGCTCCTCGGCGGTGCGCCCGCCCATGAGCATGGCCAGCTGGTCGCGCAGGGCCGAACGGGAGGTGAGGTACTTGTCCTCGGTGGGCAGGGCCAGGGTCCAGCCCAGGGCCCGGCCCCGGGCGATGATCGAGATCTTGTGGATGGGGTCGGCGTCGGGCAGGGCGTGGCCGACCAGGGCGTGGCCCCCCTCGTGGTAGGCGATCACCCGCTTTTCGGCGTCGGAAATGATCCGGGACTTGCGCTCGGGGCCGGCCATCACCCTGTCGACCGCCTCCTCGAGCTGGGGCATGCCGATCTCCTTGAAGCCCCGGCGGGCGGCCAGCAGGGCGGCCTCGTTCATGAGGTTGGCCAGATCGGCCCCGGTGAAGCCGGGGGTGCGCCGGGCCAGCACGGCGACGTCTACCCCCTTGGCCAGGGGCTTGTCCTTGGCGTGGACGTTCAGGATGGCCCGGCGGCCCTGTAGGTCGGGCCGGTCGACGACGATCTGGCGGTCGAAACGGCCGGGGCGCAGGAGGGCGGGGTCGAGGATGTCGGGTCGGTTGGTGGCGGCGATGAGGATCACGCCCACCTTGGTGTCGAAGCCGTCCATCTCCACCAGGAGCTGGTTGAGGGTCTGCTCCCGCTCGTCGTGGCCCCCGCCCATGCCCGCGCCACGGTGGCGGCCCACGGCGTCGATCTCGTCGACGAAGACGATGGCCGGCGCCGACGCCTTGGCCTGCTCGAAGAGGTCGCGGACCCGGCTGGCGCCCACGCCGACGAACATCTCCACGAAGTCCGAGCCGGAGATGGAGAAGAACGGCACCCCCGCCTCCCCGGCAACGGCGCGGGCCAGCAGGGTCTTGCCGGTGCCCGGGGGGCCGAACAGGAGGACGCCCTTGGGGATTTTGGCCCCCATCTCCAGGAACTTGGCCGGCGCTTCCAGGAACTCCTTGATCTCCTGCAGCTCCTCGACCGCCTCGTCGGCGCCAGCCACGTCGGCGAAGGTCACCTTCGGTTGGTCCTTGGAGACCTGTTTGGCCTTGGCCTTGCCGAACTGCATGACCCGGTTGCCGCCGCCCTGCATGGTGTTCATCACGAACAGGAAGGCCCCGATGAGCAGGGCGAAGGGCAGGAACGTCTGCACCAGCGTCCACCACAGCGGATCCTTCTGATGGTCGACCTTGGTCTGCACCCCCGCCTGGCGCAGGATGTCGATCACCTTGGGGGCGTCATCGCGGACGTAGTTGACCCGGTACTTCCCCCCCTCGGCGAGGTCACCGGTGATGGAGGCGTCGCGGTCGGTGACGGTGGCGTTCTTGACCTGGCCGGCGGTGACCTTGGTCTCGAACTCGTCGAGGCGAAGCTTCTTGGTGTCGCCACCGCCGCGGAACACCCCGCCCGCTACCAGCACGGCGACCAGGGCGACGGCCACCCAGAAAGGGGCGCTGCGCAGAAGTCTTGAAAGCCGTTTCACCGCGTCAGTCTGCCCGGTCCGGGCCCGCTTCGGTTCCCGGGGGCGATCGTTCGGCTCACTTACGTGAGGGTACCGACGCCGGAGTAGACGCACACGAACGGCAGGTTGCGATAGCGCTCCTCCACGTCGAGGCCGTAGCCGATCACGAAGGCAGGCGGGATCTCGAACCCGACGTAACGCAGATCGGGCTTGCGCTTCTGGCGGCCCTGGCGCACCAGCAGTGCGCACACCTCCAGCGACGCCGGGTTGCGGGCCTTGAGGTTCTTGCGGACGTAGGAAAGGGTGAGCCCACTGTCGACGATGTCCTCGACCAGCAGGACGTCGCGCCCGGACAGGTCGACGTCGAGATCCTTCACGATGCGCACCACCCCGCTGGTCTTGGTGGCGCTGCCGTAGGACGACACGGCCATGAAGTCGAACTCCACCGGCAGGTCGATGGCCCGGGCCAGGTCGCTCATGAAGACGAAGGCCCCTTTGAGCACACCGACCAGCAGCGGCGCCCGGCCGGCGTAGTCGGCGGTGATCTCCCGGCCCAGCTCGGCGATGCGGGTCTTCAGCTGCGCCTCGCTGACGACGATCTCACCCAACCCCGGATCGGCGTGGGCGGCCATCACGCCCCGACGATAATCGAGCCGCCGATGGTCGATGGACTGGCGTTCAGGATACGTTCAGGTTGGGCGCTCAGCGCTTGGGCGTCCAGGTGGGCCCGGCCTCCAACCGCAGCATCTGGCCGGTACGGACGATCCGCCGGCCCCGCCCCACATCGGTGGCCCGGACCTCACCCCTGGCCACGCCGAGCACGCGCTCGACGGTGGCGGCGTCGGGCGGATGGTCGGCGCCCGCCGACAGCCAGCGGCGCAGGGCGCGACGGGCCAGGACCGGCGGGGCGGCGGCCAGCGAACGGGCGTCGGTGGGGTCGATGGCCCCGGCCAGCTCCTCGAGCAGGACGGCCTCGGCCCGCAGCAGGTCGGCCTGGCGGGCGACGATCGGCGCCACGTCGCGCTCGGCGATGGTGTTGAGCAGAGGCAGCAGCTCGGCCCGGACGCGGTTGCGCCGATGGGCGGGCTCGGCGTTGGTCGGGTCGTCGAAGGGTGTGAGGCCCTCGGCGGCGCAGAGGGCGTGGGTCTCGGCCCGCCGAAGGCCCAGGATGGGACGGCGGTCCCGGGCCATCCCGGCCAGTCCGTCGAGACCGGCCCCCCGCACCAGGTTGAGCAGGACCGTCTCGGCCTGGTCGTCGGCGGTGTGGCCGGTCAGCACGTCGGGCGGGAGCACGCCGTAGCGGGCGGCCCGGGCCCGGGCTTCGAGGTTCGGCCCGGGGCCGACGTGGACCTGCTCGGCCCGGAATGCGCCCCCCAACCGGGTGGCGACGGCGGCGACGGCCTCGGCCTCGGCCCCCGAGCCCGGCCGGAGGCCGTGGTCGACGTGCACGGCGGTGACCCGGCACCCGGCCGCCGTCGCCAACACCAGCAGGGCCAGGGAGTCGGCGCCCCCGGAGACCGCGCAGGTGACCTCGGCGCCGGCGGGAGGAAAGGTGCAGCGGGTCAGGAGCCGAGCGTGGGCGCCGGGCTCGGTCACGGGGCCGACGGGCTCAGGCGCTGGCCGCGGCCCCGGTCCGGACCATGCGGTCCAACCACCGGTGCGGGTTGCGGATCTCGCCCAGGTCGGGCAGGTACTCAGGGCCCCGCCAGAGGAGGTCGATCCCCTCGCCGCCCGAGTCCTCCACCGCCTTGAGGAACGTCTCACCTTCCTCGTACTGGCGGAGCTTGGCCTCCAGGCCCAGGAGCTTCTGGATGACGCGAGCCGGGCCCTTGGCGTGGCGGCGGTCATGCAGGACGCTGTTGAAGCGGCCGGCGCTGGGCACCCGGTCGGTGGCGGCGCGGTCCATGACCAGATCGCCGTGGCCCTCGAGCACGCTCATCAACCCGCCGATCCGGCGCAGCACCGCCTGCTGCTCGGGGCTGGCCAGGACGGTGACGATGCCGCCCTCGTCCAACGGGTTCTCCCCCGCCCGGGCCTGGCCCACGGCCCGCTTGATCGACTCCAGCAGGGCCTTGGGGTCGGGGTTGAAGTTGGACAGGCTCTCGTCGACGAGGGACAGGAAGTAGGGCCGCAGCCAGGGCACGCCGGTGAACTGCATGCGGTGGGTGACCTCGTGGAGGGCCAGCCACAGGCGGAACTCCCGGGGCGGGAAGCCGTAGCGCTTCTCGAGGGCCAGCACGTTGGGGCCCACGTAGTAGACGATGTCCTGGTCGTCGGCGCTCTCGTTCTCGACCACCAACATGTCGTACTGGCCCAGGACCCGGGTCGACATCCAGCCCAACAGGGCGCCCACCTCAGCCCCCGCGACCTGGCGACCGATCGGGGCCACCTTGCGCTGCACTGAGGCCGGCGCCGAACCCATCTTCTGGCTCAGTCGGTCGGTGAGGGGGCGCAGCAGACGCTGAAAGGAAGCCAGGTTGGCCCGCACCCATCCGGCCCGGTCGGTGACCCGCCCCCGGGCCGGGCCGGCCATCGACTTCAGCCCTGTCTCGGCCTCGACCAGAGCCTCGGCCTCGGCGGTGAACTCGCGGAAGTCGGGCTCCAGGGAGGCGTAGTGGTACGAATCGGCCAGTGGCTCCCGCCCGGCGACACGGATGGCGACGCGTTCGGCGGTGTCCCACGCGATGGGCCCATTCACGGCGGGCACGGTCATGAGTACAGAACCCCCCTCTCAGGCCTTGGGGTACTTGGAACCCACCACTTTGTGGACGTACTGCAGGAAGACCGAGAGCACGCCCAGCACCGCACCGACCACCAGCAGGGGTGCGATCCAGTACGTCCACGGCTTGGCGACGGCGAGGAGCAAATCCATGGCCCCGACTGTACCGGTCGCCGATGGGCGCCCAAGCGCAGCGAAGCGTGCGTTCGCAGCCCGACTGTCAGGCGATCTTCTTGCCGCGCACTCTGGGCACGACCATCGGGGCGTGCTGCGAGCAGTACGCCCCATCGTTGTAGATGGACAGGATGGTGGCGCAGCCGATCTGGCGGCACGACCGCCCGGGCTTGTACGCCTTCGACGGCCGATCGTTCCCGGCAATCGGGTGGGCAGCGACGGATCCTTCGGTCATGTTCAGCCCAACCGGGCCGACAGGGCCGCTATTCCGCGCTGCGCTCGATGGCCTGAAGTGCGCTCGCCACCCGCTGGATGAGGCTCTCAGGAACGTGATCGCGGCATTTTTGGCGAACGACGATGCGGAGCTCGGCCTCGAAGTCGTAGGCGTCGAAGCACGGGGGGCAGTCGTCGAGGTGGCGCTGGATAAGGAGCCTTCGATCGTTGGTGAGCTCTCCGTCGAGGTAGTGGTACAGCAACTCCACTGCCTCTGTGCAGTGCTCACCCATGGGTCCCCTCACGCTCGGCTACCAGTCCACGCTGTCGTCCGAACTCGTACAACCGCTTCTGCAGCGCCCTTCTTCCACGATGCAGCCGGCTCATCACCGTTCCGATGGGCACGTCGAGGATGGCGGCGATCTCCTTGTAGGAGAAACCTTCCACGTCGCCCAGGAGCACGGCCATCCGGAACTGCTCGGGTAGGGCCTCGATCGCCTCCTTCACCTCGGTCTCGGTGAAGTGGTCGAGCACCTCGTCCTCGGCGCTGCGGCCGGCTGTCGCACCCTCCAGTCCGCCGAGGCGGCGGTAGAGGTAGAAGTTCTCCAGGTCGTCGATGTCGGACTCCTCCGGGCGGCGCTTCTTGGCCCGGTAGGTGTTGATGTAGGTGTTGGTCAGGATGCGGTACAGCCACGCCTTGAGGTTGGTGCCCTCGGTGAAGCTGCTGAAGGCCCGGTAGGCCTTGAGATAGGTCTCCTGGACGAGATCTTCGGCGTCGGCCGGGTTCCGGGTCATGCGCAGGGCCGCGGTGTACAACGACGGCATGTACTCCATTGCCAGGTCGCTGAACTTCGCCTGATCGGCCATCGGGGCCGACGCTACTCGGAGCGGTTCACGCCGACGGCCAAGGGGTAGAAAGCAGCCATGAGCAACGTTGGCAACCAAGACCCCGCAGGCGAGAGCGACCACCCTCAGCATCGTGCCGGTCCCGGAGAGGGCGTGCGCGCCCCACTGGCCACCGAGACCGGTGTGTCGGAGATCTCGACCTTCGACGGCGCCGGCAACGAGACCGTCGTACGCACGATCACCGATGCCGATGGTCGTCGGGCCCAGGGCACCGGCGAGTCGTCGGAGGCGGCTGCAGCCGACGCCGAGCGCCTCTTGAAGAAGGAGGGCGGCGGCATCGGTGAGGGCTTCGGCCCGGTCCACGTCGAGAAGTAGTTTCACCGGCCTGAGAGGCCGTCGCCCATCTCATTCCCACGGTTCGGCCCCGCTCGGTCGACTGCCGCATCGCCTGCGCTGGATGCTGGTGGGCGCCTTGGTGCTGGTCACGGTCGTCGGTCTGATTCTGTTGTGGCCCCCCCCGGTGGCCCAGGACCGCACCGGGGGGCTGGGTACGCCGGTCGACCTGGTGAACGCCACGGTGACAGCGGCGCCGGTCGTGCCGTGCCAGGGCGGGCTCCCAGGGGTGCTCTTGGTGTGTCGCGATGCCGTGGCCCGTCTCGATACCGGCCCGGAAAAGGGTCAATCAACCACCCTCAACATCACCGAGGGCCCCGATCAACCCACTCTACGTCGAGGAGACCGGGTTGTACTCGGTCGGGCCGATGACGGGACCGAGGACGTGGCCTACTACTTCGCCGATTACCAGCGGCGAGCGCCCTTACTGATCCTCGGCCTGCTCTTTGCCTTGGTGGTCGTGGGCCTGGCCCGATGGCGGGGGGCGGCGGCGTTGATCGGCCTCGGCGCCAGCCTGGTGGTGCTTATCCGATTCATTCTGCCTGCCATCCTGGCCGGCTCCAATCCGCTGGCCGTGTCGTTGGTGGGCTCGTCGTTGATCGCCGTCGTCATCATCTACCTGGCCCACGGTGTGAATGCCCGTACCACCACCGCCGTGCTGGGTACCCTGGCCGCGCTGGCCCTCACCGCCGTCCTGGCGGTGATCTTCGTGGCCGCGACCCAGCTCACCGGTCTGTCCTCGGAGGAGGGTACGTACCTGCGCGGCGTGCTGGGGACGAGGGTCAACCTACAGGGCCTGCTCCTGGGGGGCATCGTCATCGGCGCCCTGGGCGTGTTGAACGACGTCACCGTGACCCAAGCCGCCGCGGTCTGGGAAATCCATCAGGCCAACCCCGACGTTGACGCCCGCCGACTGTACCGCTCGGCCATGCGCATCGGCCGGGACCACATCGCATCCACGGTCGACACCCTGGTCCTGGCCTATGCCGGCGCCGCCCTGCCGTTGTTCGTCGTCTTCACCATCGCCGGGCGTCGACTGGGCGAGTTGTTGAGCGGCGAGATCGTCGCCGAGGAGGTCGTCAAGACCCTGGTCGGGAGCATCGGGCTGGTGGCGTCGGTGCCCATCACCACCGCATTGGCGTGCCTACTGGTCACCAGGATCGTCCCCGCCGGGGCCGGCCATGATCAGAGCGGGATGTCGGCCGATTCCTGAGCGTGATCGGGGTTCATGGCCCGGTAGATGCGCTCGAGATCCTCGAGTGTGGCGAACTCGATGGCGATCCGGCCCGTTGCCGATCCCATGGTGATGGTGACCCGGGTGTCGAGATGGGTTTCCAGCAGTTCTTCCAGCTCCAGGAGGCCGGGTGGACGCAGCCGTCGGATCGAAGCGCCACCCTCCGGCCGGGTAGCGCCCCTGCCGTTGCCCGCAGCCGAGGTGCTTCCGTCGGTTGGCCCCCGGTCCTGGTTGTGCCGTCGGGCCGCGTCTTCCACCGCTCGCACTGAGAGGCCCTCGCCGACGACGCGTTGAGCCAGCTCCTCCTGATAGCTGCGATCAGGTGTGGTCAGGAGCGCCCGGGCGTGACCCGCGGTCATCCGCGAGTCGGCCAGAAGGCGCTGCACGACCGGCGGGAGCTGGAACAGGCGCAGGCTGTTCGAGATCGCCGCCCGGCTCTTCCCGACCCGCGCCGCCAGCTCATCGTGGGTGAGGTGAAAGTCCTCCAAGAGCTGCTGGTACGCGGCGGCCTCGTCGAGGGGGTTGAGGTCCTCGCGCTGAATGTTCTCGACCAGCGCCTGTTCGAGGGAGGCGGTGTCGTCGACGGTACGGATGATGGCGGGCACCAGGGGCATGCCGGCCCGCTTGGCCGCGCGCCACCGCCGCTCACCGGCGATGAGCTCATAGGCGCCGTCGGCGGTGGCCCGGACGAGGACGGGTTGGAGCACGCCGAGCTCACGGACCGAGGAGGTGAGGGTGGCCATCGCCTCCTCGTCGAATTGCGTCCGGGGCTGTCGGCGGTTCGGCGAGATGGCCTCGACCGGAAGCTCCTGGAACACCGACGCATCCCCGTCGGTCAAGCCGGCGGGGATCAGCGCCCCCAATCCCCTACCTAGCCCGCTTCGGCGCGCCACCACTGACCTCCTTGGCCAACTCCCGATAGGCGATCGCGCCTCGAGAGGTCGGATCGAACACGATGATGGGCTGGCCGAACGAGGGGGCCTCCGACAGCCGAACGGTACGAGGCACGATGTGTCGGCACACCTGGGCCCCGAAGTGACGGCGAACGTCCTCCACCACCTGACCCGCCAATTTGGTGCGGGCGTCGTACATGGTGAGGATGATGGCCCCGAGCGCCAAGGAGGGATTGAGGTTGCTCTGCACCAGGGCCACGTTGCGCAGGAGCTGGCCCAGGCCCTCCAGGGCGTAGTACTCGCACTGGATCGGGACCACCACTTCGGTGGCCGCGGCCAGGCCGTTGACGGTCAGCAGGCCTAAGGAGGGTGGGCAGTCGATGAGGGTGAAGTCGTAGCCGCCGTCGAGGCGCTCGATGGCCCGTCGCAAGCGCAGTTCCCGGCTGAACGTGGGGACCAATTCGATTTCCGCTCCGGCCAGGTCGATGGTGGCCGGGGCCACGAACAGGTTCCGCACCGAAGTCGGCTCGATGCAATCCTCGAGAAGCAGGTCGTTGAGCAGGACGTCGTAAATCGAATGCTCCAGATTGCCGACGTTGATGCCCAGGCCGGTGGTGGCGTTGCCCTGGGGGTCGAGATCGACCACCAGCACCCGGTACCCCAATTCGGCCAGGGCGGCGCCCAGGTTCACTGCCGTCGTCGTCTTGCCGACCCCGCCTTTCTGATTGGCGACGGCCATGATCCGAGGGAGGGGGCGGACGACCCCAGAGGGCGGCGTGGCGGGCGCGGGATCAGGCGGGGGCGTCGCTCGCCCGGCCCCACGAACCAGGCCCGGGGCAGCAGCATGGGCCGAATCGAGCACCGTCGTTGCCCCATGACTGACGGCCGGCCGGCCGTCGCCGAGTGCGTCCCTTCCTCGAACCGCCGGCAATGCGCTGCTGATGGGGGGGTTGACGCTTTCCCGGGCCGGGCCGACACGGGGAGAACGGATCGGCGGCCCGTTTTCGGACCCGCTCTGACCGGTGCCGGCGAAGCTGCCTAGGTCGGCCATCGGCGACATTGTGGCACGGAACCAGCCCGAATCGGGGGTTCTCCGTCATTCGGCTCATGTTTCACGTGAAACATGATCCTCTAGAACAGAGGCCGTTTGGAGGGCACTCCGGTACGGCGAGGGTACCGGTCGGGGCATCGATGCTCCTGGGCCAGCACCTGGTACGACGCCCCCTCGGCGGTGACCGCCGACGCCGCCGCCATCCCCACCATGTGCAGCCCCGTCTGCGGCCAACGCCAGCCGGCCCCCCCGGGCGGCTCACTCACCACCGCTCGCCCCCCGACCTGCAACAGCGGCGCTGCGCATTCGGCTGCGACCGCCGCCGGTCCAAAACCGCGAGCCACCACCAATTGGTGCTGGCCGCGGTGCTCGGCCCGACGGCCGAACTCCTCGGCCCGGGCCTCGATGACCGCCACCCGCAGGGCCAGGCCCAATTCGGTCACTGCGGTACGCAGAAAGGCAACCCGGCGTCTAGCCGCGTCAACGAGGACCCAGTGCACGGCCACAAAGTCCAAGGCCAAAACCAGGCCGGGCACGCCCCCACCGCTTCCCAGGTCCACCGCAGAACGCAGGGTGCCGGGGGCGGTGTCCCAACTGCGGATCGCCGCTGCGAACCCGGCGGCGTGGACCAAATGAGCCTCGACCGGGCCCGGCCCGAGAAAGCCCAGACGACGGGCTTCCTCGAGCACCGGGCGCAGCTGCTCCCGGTGCTCGTCGATCAGCCCGCGACCTTCTCGGGCTCGGGGGTGATGACCACCCGACGCCGTGGCTCTTCACCCTCCGACGCGGTGGACACGCCGTCAATGCCGTTCACCGTGTCGTGCACCACTTTTCGGTCAGCGGGCGGCATGGGCTCCAGCGCCCGAACCTCCCCGGAGGCCACGACCTGAGCGGCGATATCGGTGGTGAAGCGGGCCAGAGCCTCGCGCCGGGCCTTGCTGTACCCGCCGACATCGACCAGCACCCGCTGGCCACCGTCGGCCTTGCGCTGGACCACGGTCCGGGTCAGCTCCTGCATCGCGGCCAGCGTCTGCCCTCGGGGGCCGATCAGCATGCCGACATCGTCGCCATCGACGGCCAGTTCGACGGTCTCCCCGTCCTCCGACTCACTGACCGACACCGTCCCTGCCACACCGAAAGCGGTGATCAGGCCGTGGAGGAACTCTTCCCCGACCTCGCCGGCGTCGCCGCCGCGCTGCGGGTTGTCGCCCATGGGCTGTCTCCTGTCGGACGCCGGCTTGGGCGCTCTCTTCGGTCGAGGCGCTCTGGCCGGCCCCGGCGATGACGTGGCCGGGGCCGGTCCCTCATCCTGGCGAGCCGGCTCGATCCCGGACACCGTCGTGCCTGCGTTCACGCCTCCCTCGGCATCCTCCGGACGGTCCTTGCGGGGCCGGCGTCGGGATCCTCGTTCCACCTTGGGACGTACCGCAGTGGGCTGCACCCGGGCCCGTACCCGTGCCTCAGCGCGAAGGCGACCGAAGAGCCCCGCCTTGGGCTCCTCGAGCACCTCGAACTCGGCGTCACTCTCGTCCACCCCAAGTTGGTCGAGCGCCTCCTCCTTCGCCTCTTCGATGGTCTTCGCCGTGACTTCGACCCATTCCACGCTAGTACTCCGTTCCGCAGGTTCGGGGGACGTCTGACCGAGCTGGCGACGTCGATCGCCAGGCGCATCGGTATCCCGGGACAAATACCCCTCTGGTCTCCAAGGATCGGCCGGCTCGACCGGCGGTGAGGGCGGGCGAGACACTCCGGGGGCCGGGGCAACGGTGCACTAGTGCTCCCGCGCGTTAGTTCCGCGCGTGTTCACGCCGCCGCCACCTTCAAGGGCTGACCGGAATAAGTCCAAGCGAAGGGCTTGGCCGTCTCGTTGTAGGAGGCGATGTAACGCATGAGCTTCGATACCAGATCGGC
>JBBSIS010000053.1:0-16656 GCA_038231955.1 Acidimicrobiales bacterium | reverse complement strand
GCGCCCGTGAGGTGGTGGAGTCGGCGCTGGCCCACGGTCGGACCGAGGTGCGGGCGGCAGCCTCGGACGAAGCCGACCTCGACCTGCTCATGCGGCTCGGCTTCGATGACGACGGCCTCGCCGCGGACCGAGTCCGGTCCGTGCGGTGAAGTACGCGGCTACCCCACGGTCGGTCCAGAAGGTGAGTCGAGCGGTGTACACCGTCACCAACCCCCTGGGGCGGCACAGAACAAGGTGATCGGCAGTGTGCTGAACGTCGGCACACTTCACCGACGATCAACCGGATCCCGGACGCCCGCTCGGTCGAACGGACAGCAAGCTCCGCAAGTGGTGACCGGCGTCGGGGTCCGGGCCGAGGAAGGCGCAGCATCCCATCAACGTCTGGCCGCTCTGATGGCCGTACAGCGGGAGCGCTTCTCGCTAGCCGAGCCGCCGGTCATCGCGGCCCCGGAGACCGTTGATCCGGCACCGTTCGAGCGTCAGGAATGGGAGTGCCGAAAGGGGGAGACTCGGAGCTGGCAGCGGTCGCTTCGCAAGGAGGTCAAGCTCCAGGTCGCGGAGACCGCCGAGCGGATGGCGCAGGAAGCCTTGGCCGAGGCGAACGAGGAGTATCAGCGTCATCGTGCCGAAACAGCCAGGTGGTGGAAGGCGCTCAACATCAAACCGCGCCTGGAAGACAGAGAAGAACGAGGTCTACGCCGAGTTGCTGGCGGCCCACGTGGTGGCGACCATTCGCGAGACATGGGCCGTCGCCCCAGGTGCGACAGGGGTTCGAGTCGTCGGTCGCTGGCCCGATGAAGACGACTCCCACCGTGTGGTCTTCGATGTGAATGCAACCCGCGGATCCCTCGCCCGCCACGCCCGAAGCTGACACCGACGCCGGAGGAGAGGCCGACCAGCCGGTGCCGGTGGCAGGGGAACGATCCCAGCCGACCTCGCCGCCCGGGGATGGCTTGGCGGTGACAACTGCGCCAGCGGCGCTTCCCGGATGGTACGAAGACCCCTGGAAGCAGGCCGCGTGGCGTTGGTGGGACGGCCACCAGTGGTCTGGGTATCTAGCGTAGCCAGAGCCTCGAGCGTTCTGATACGAACCGTGAATCAACCATGTGTCCATGGCCATGGAGGGCGCTCGCGAAGACCACTCCGAACGTAGCGTGAGTCCGGCGCGTGCCTGAGCTGTTCGAGTGGTCGGTTGTGGTCGACGGCGAGGTGATCGAGGTGCTCGCCGAGCAAAGACGAGTCGGCGAGGTCATCTACCTGGACGACATCGCGGTGTACCCAGCATCAGGCTCATCGATCGCGGTCGGAGCGGCCGCCGTACTCCGAATCGCTCGCCGAGAACTTCCCAAGCAATTTGCAGGCAGTGGAGCATCGGCACTGATCATTCAGGGAACGCGGCTCTCAGGAGCAAATCCCGGTCGTACAGTGGAGATCACGATTCGACTCGGCGAGGAGGGGACGAGATGAGCACGACGTCTGACGCAAGCCGCCGAGCCGGCGATCTGCTCACGGATCTCCATCTTTGGGACACCGTCCTCGAGCAACTCCGCGAGGAGGGTTTCTCGCAGGCGCAGTCGATCAAGGCGACCGTCGAGCGGCTCGGTGTTCCGCTGGCCGATGCGAAGAGGATCGTGCATATCAGTGCGGCCTGGGGTGACCGCCGGTCCGCCAACGACGATTTTCATCAGTCGCTCGACGACGTGGCCAGTTCTGGCGGTTGAAGGTCATTCAACCCTTTGGGCCTGGCATTGGCCAAGACGTAGCCAACGTAGCCACAGACGTCCTCACCACGAATACCGACAGTGCCGGTCAACGCAGCAGAGATCAGCACGCCACCGGACGGCCCTGCTCGATCGGCGAGTACGCCATGATCGGGAGGCGGCGGTCCCCGCTCCATGGCAGAAGGTCTCACTCGATGCCGCGCCGGCCCGGGTTGTACGGCACCTGGTCGGTCGCCACCGCCTCACCCACCAGCTCCTCGGCGTCGCCGTCGCCGTACATCTGGGCGGTGTCGGCGAGGACCAGGCCTGCCCCTAGTCGCGCTCCGGGATGTTGTCGGCGAACTGCGCCAGCTCCTGTTCACCCTCGATCGGCTCGTACTCGTTGATGTTGTCGATCGACTTGCCCATGGCCGCGTCGGTCTCGCGCTCGACCATGACCTCCACGAGGGCGGGCACCCTCGCCTCCCCGCTGGCCTGGATGGCCCACTCGATGGCGGGGCGGATCTCGTCGGGCCGGGTGACCCGGCGCCCGAGTGCGCCCATGGCCTCCATCAGCCCCACGTGGTCCATGCCGAGCGCGCCGTTCGGGCCGTCGTAGGCGATGTCGACGCCGAAGTTGATCTCGTACTGGTACTTCTCGGGCTGGCGGATGAGGCTCATGTAGCCGTTGTTGAGCATGACCAGGACGTACGGCACGTGGTACTGGACGGCGACGGCCACCTCCTCCATGAGGAACCCGAACGAATAGTCGCCGACGACCCCGACCACCAGGCTGTCGGGGCGGCCGAGCTTGGCCCCGATGCAGGCCGGGACCTCCCAGCCGAGGGGGCCCGCCTGCCCGCAGCAGAGGTAGTGGCGGGGCTTGTAGGTCTTCTGGAACTGCCCGCTCCAAATCTGGTAGAGGCCGATGGCGGTGACGATGATCTCGTTGCCGTCGAAGAGCTCGTTCATCTCCTTGAAGACCCGCTGCGGCTTGATCGGGACGTCGTCGAAGTCCATCTTGCGCAGCATGGTCGAGCGCAGCTCGTAGAGCCGTTCAACCCAGGGTCCCGGGTCGCGCGCCGGGATCGTCTCACGGGCGGCTTCCAGCAGCGCCTCGAGGGCGAGCTTGGCATCGGAGACGATGCCGAGGTGGGGGCGGAAGACCCGGCCGATCTGGCCGGGCTCGATGTCGATGTGGACGAAGGTGCGGTCCCCCCGGTACACCTCGAGGTCGCCGGTGTGCCGCTCGGCGAAGCGGGCCCCGACGGCGAGCACGAAGTCGCTCTCGAGGAACAGCTGGTTGGCGAAGCGCTGGCTGGTCTGGATCCCGACGATCCCCGCGCACAGGGGGTGGTCCTCGGGGATCGAGCCCTTGGCCATATAGGTAGGCGTGACGGGGACTTGCAGGTACTCGGCCAGCTCGATGAGCGCGTCGGACGCATCGGCGATGATGACCCCGCCGCCGGGCATGAGCAGCGGTCGTTCGGCCGCGAGGAGCATCTCCATCGCCTTGGCGATGGCGCTCCGGTTGGGGGAGGGGGGGTCCACCGCCAGGCGCTGGTCCAGGGCGGCCTCGTACTCGACCTCCTTCTCCTTGGTGACGTCGAGCGGCAGGTCGATCAGCACCGGGCCTGGCCGTCCCGAGCGGGCGACGCGGAAGGCCTCGCGGAACACCCACGGGATCTGCGCCGTCTCCTTCACCTGTACCGCCCACTTGGTGACCGGCTTGGCGATCTCCACGATGTCGACGGCCTGGAAGGCCTCCTTGTGGAGCAGGTTGGTCGGGGCCTGGCCGGTGATGCAGATGATGGGGATCGAGTCGGCCCAGGCGGTGTAAAGGCCGGTGATCATGTTGGTCCCGGCCGGGCCCGACGTGCCGATGGCAACGCCGACGCCCCCGGTGACCCGGGCGAGCCCGTCCGCGGCGTGGGTGCCGCCCTCCTCGTGGCGCACGATGATGTGGCGGATCTTCTCCGACTTGCTCAGCGCCTGGTACAGGGGAAGGATCGCTGCCCCGGGGATGCCGAAGACGTACTCGACCCCCTCGTCCTCCATGATCTGAACGGCCGCCTCCATCACCTTCACGCGGCTCAGGCGGTTCTTGCTCTGTGGTTCGTCGCTCACGTCCTAGGACAGCCCTTCCGTCTCTTCGCCGATCTTGTGCGCCGCCGCGTCCTCGATGACGCTGAGCACGGCTGAGTGGTCGAGTTCGCCCCGACCCTTGACCTGAAGCTCCTGGAGCATCTGGTCGACCAACGCGGTCAACGGCAAGGGTACGCCCGCCTCCCGTGCCGTCGCCAGCGCGATGCCGAGGTCCTTGTGATGGAGCTCGACGCGGAACCCGGGCTCGAAGTCGTGGTCGAGGAACTTGTCGTGCTTCTGGTCCATGACCTTGGTGCCGGCGAGACCGCCGGACACCGCCTCGATCACCTTGGCCGGGTCCACGCCGGCCTTCGACCCGAGCACCAGCGCCTCGCTCACCCCTGCCAGGACGATCCCCACGATGATCTGGTTGCAGGCCTTGACGATCTGGCCGGAACCCGCCTCCCCCACGTGGACGGGAGTGCCCATCGCTTCGAGCAGCGGCTTGGCCCGCTCGAAGTCCTCGGCGTCGCCGCCGACCATGATCGAGAGCTCCCCGGCGATGGCACCCGGCTCACCGCCGCTGATCGGCGCGTCGAGGGTCTTGACGCCGCGCTCGCTGGCGGCGCGGGCGATGTCCTTGGTGACCAGCGGGGAGATGGTGCTCATGTCGATCAGCAGGGCGCCCTCGCCGGCGCCGGCGAGGAGCCCGTCGTCACCCTTGTACACCGCCTCGACCTGAGGATCGGCCGGGAGGCAGGTGATGACGATGCCGCACTGCTCGGCGACCGACTTGTAGCTGTCCGCTCCCTCGGCGCCCTCACCCTTCAGCTCGTCGGCCGCGCCGCTGTTGTCGTAGATGACAAGCTTGTGCCCCGCCTTGATGAGGTTCTCGGCCATGGGCTTGCCCATGATCCCGAGACCAATGAATCCCACCTTCTCCTCGGCCACTCGGTCCTCCTCCTTAAAGGTTCAGGTCTTCCACGCCCACCTCGCCGCCCCGCTTATCCTTCGGCAGCCAGGCCAAGCTCTCCTCGGTGGTCTCCGTCGTCGGCTTGTACTCGAGACCCACCCAGCCGTCGTAGGGCAGCTCCGCCAACGCCGCGAAGATGTACCGGTAGTTCAGCTCGCCCGAGCCCGGCTCACCGCGGTCGGGCGAATCGGCGACCTGGACGTGGGTGATCATGCCGATGTGGTCCCGCAGGGTGGCGACGATGTTCCCCTCCATGCGCTGCATGTGGTAGGCGTCGTACTGCAGCTTCAAGTTCTTGCGTCCCACCCGCTCGACGAAGTCGGCGGCGGCGCTCGTGGTGGGCAGCAGGTACGGCCCGTTCTCGAAGGTGTTGACCGCCTCGATCATCACCTCGACGCCGTGTTCGGCGGCCTGGTCCGCGGCCCAGCCCACATTGTCGGCCGCCAGTGCGAGCTGTTCGTCGCGGTCCATCCCGTCGAGCTCGAGGCCCACCAGTGCGTTGAGCCGCGGGCACTCCACGCTGCGGGCCAGCTCGAGGGCGTCTGGGACGTTGTCGCGGAACTGCTGTTTCCGGTCGGGGTCACTCACCAGGCCACGGTCGCCGTTCGGCATGTCACCCGCGTCGAAGTTGAACAACGCCACCTTGAGGCCGGAGTCCTTGATGGCGGCCTCGACCTGATCCAGGTCCTCCCCTGACGGCCACCAGAACTCGACGCCCCCGAAGCCGGCGTCGGCGGCGCGGTTGAACCGCTCGACAAAGTCCACTTCCTTGAAGAGCATCGAGAGGTTGGGGCAGAGGCGCATGCGCCCTCCTTCTGTCAAGGGCGGAGCGTAGTCGCCCGGTCAGGGTGTACCCAGCCGGGCCTCGGGCCGCAACTCGGTGGCGAGCTCGCCTTCGAGGGCTGCATGGGCGAGAGCGTCGCCGATGGCGGGTGCGTGCTTGAAGAGGTTGTGCCCGGCGACGAAGAACATCGAGTCCGCCTCCCAGACGGCGAAGCCGTCCGAGCTCCAGGGAAGCTCGGTGACCCAGCAGTGGCGGTAATCGACGGGCTCGGGATCGAGGCGGGGAAGGGCGCGTGCCACGTAGGTGCTCGCCCGGTCGCTCAGGGCCGCCAGCCCCCCTGGCTCGAGTAGTTTGCTATCTTCGCGCACCTCGACGGTCTGACTCAGGCCGAGGGCATACTGACGGTTGCCTGGCAGTGGCGCAGCGTAGATGCCGGCGTCGCCGAAGTGGCCACTCCCGTCCTGGAGGCAGGCCAGCCGGGGGGCAGGGTTGCCGTCGGCCAAGGCGAACGTGAGACGGACGTGGGCGGCGTGGCGGACGGGCGGGGAGAGCCCGACGCCCCGGGCCAGGCGAGTCGTGCCCCGGCCCGCGCAGACGACCACGCTGCCGTACTCGCGACAGTCGCCACCGGTCCGTATCTCGACCGCCGCTGTGCCGACTGCCACAGAACCGACCGGCCGGAGCGAGATGACCTCGTCGAAGAGAGCGACGTGCGGAGCTGGTCACCGAGTGCCTTTACCGACGCGCCCGTCCGTATCGATCCCCCGCCCTCGTCGAACATCGCCGGGCCCGAGTACGACGCCAGCAGCGGCAGGCGCTCGGCGAGCTCGTCCGGGTCGATCGGACGCACGGCCACGCCCAGGTCCTGGAGCACCCGCAGGCGGTTCTCGACGGCGGGACCGAGCGCCACCACGCCGTCGGGCGACACCATCTCGACCCCCAGGCGGGCCTCCCACTCCCGCCAGATCGCCCGGCTCCGGCACGCGAGCTCGACGAGGCGCGGGTCGTCGTGGGCGTGGCGGAAGATCCGCGACTCGCCTCCGGACTGACCGTTCCCCGGGACCCCGCGCTCGTACACCGTGACCGAAGCGCCGCGCTCCAGCAGGCTGTACGCGGTCGAGAGGCCGACGATGCCCGCCCCGATCACGGCGACGTCCGATCGTTGCCTGGCGCTCGTGGAGCGGAGGGTAGCATCGTTCGTTGTGATCGACGCTGGGTTGGTCGAGCGCCTGCGGGCCATCTCCGGGCACACGCACGTCCTGACCGACGAGCACGAGCTGCGGACCTACGAGTCAGACGGGCTGAGGCACTACCGGTCGCCGCCGGCCGTCGCCGTGCTCCCGGGTTCGACGGAGGAGGTCCGCGACATCGTGCGGGCCTGCCACGAAGCGAAGGTGCCGTGGGTGGCGCGCGGCGCCGGGACGGGGCTGTCCGGCGGCGCCATCCCCGTGGAGGACGGTGTCCTCATCGTGCTGACCCGCCTCAACCGCATCCTTGAGGTCGATCTCGACAACCAGCGCGTCGTCGTCGAGCCGTGCGTCACCAACACCGCGATCTCGAAGGCCGTCGGGCCGACCCACTTCTATCCGCCCGACCCGTCCAGCCAGATCGTGTCGACCATCGGCGGGAACGTCGCCGAGAACTCGGGCGGGCTCCACTGCTTCAAGTACGGCTTCACCACCAACTACGTCACCGGCTTGGAGATCGTGCTCTCCGACGGCGAGGTGGTGACGGTCGGAGGCAAGGAGCTCGACCACCCCGGTTACGACCTCGTCGGCGTGTTCGTCGGATCCGAAGGGACGCTTGGGGTCGCCACCAAGGTCACGTTGCGTGTGACCCCGGAGGCGGCTGCGCACCAGACGATGGTCGGGTACTTCGACTCGATCGAACAGGCCGGCCGCGCCGTCACCGACATCGTGGGCGCGGGCATCGTCCCGGCCGCCATCGAGATCATGGACAAGTTGACGATCGAGGCGACCGAGCACTGGACGCACGCCGGCTACCCCCTCGACGTCGGCGCCGCCCTCATCGTCGAGCTCGACGGCTCCGAGGCGGAGTGCGAGGCACGCTCCGCCGACGTCATGGCCATCTACGAGCGAAACGGTACGACTAGCACGCGGGTGGCCCAGGACGACGACGAGCGGGCGCTGATCTGGAAAGCCCGCAAGGCGGCATTCGCGGCGATGGGCTATGTGTCGCCCTACTACTACGTGCAGGACGGCGTGATCCCGCGCACCCGGCTGGCCGAGATCCTCGAGCAGATCGACGGCCTCTCCGAGGAGTACGGGTTCAAGGTCGCCAATGTCTTCCACGCGGGCGACGGCAACCTGCACCCCCTTGTATGCTTCGACGCCAGGAACCCCGGGGAGTCCGAGAGAGCGGAGGAGCTCGCCGGGCGAATCGTCCTCGCGTGTGTGGAAGCGGGCGGTTCGATCACCGGCGAGCACGGCGTGGGCCTCGACAAGAAGCACCTCATGACCGACATGTTCTCGGAACACGATCTGGCCGCCTTCCAGCGATTGCGGTGCGCCTTCGACCCCGACCAGCTGGCCAACCCGGGCAAGGTCATGCCCACACCACGCTTGTGCGGCGAGGTCCCCGGTCCGTACCGGAAGCACCCGCTGGAGCAGGCGGGCGTGGCCGAGCGGCTCTGACCGTGTCCGCACCTGACCCCCGTCGAGATGCTCCGTCGTCTTTCGAGGAGGCAGGCGAGGTGATGCGGTCCGCTAGCGCTCGACAACAGTCGGTACGCATCCGCGGTGGCGGGACGAAGCTTTCCTGGGGTCGGCCGACTGATCTGCCGGACATCGAGGTGTCCACCGAGGGACTCGATCAGATCGTCGAGCACAACGAAGGCGACCTGACCGCCGTGCTCCAGGCCGGGACGCCCCTCGCCCGCGTGCAGGAGGCGTTGGCTGAAGCCGACCAGATGGTGGCGCTGGATCCGCCGCTTGGCGAAACCGGCGGCGCCACGATCGGCGGCGTCGTGTCGACGGCCGATTCCGGCCCCTTGCGCCACCGGTACGGAGCGGCGCGCGACGTCATCCTCGGCATCACCGTGGTGCTGTCGGACGGGAAGATCGCAAAAGCCGGCGGCAAGGTCATCAAGAACGTGGCCGGCTACGACCTGGCCAAGCTCTTCACCGGGTCGTACGGGACGCTCGGCCTCATCGTCGAGGTGGTGATGCGACTTCATCCCCGCTCCCGCGAGACCATGACGGCCGTCGGGGGCTCCGACGATCCTCGTGCCCTCGGGGACGCGGCATCGGTCGTGGCCCATTCTCCTTTCGGGCCCGAGTGTCTTGACGTCTGGTGGGCCGAGGGACAGGGGGAGGTTCTCGCTCGCTTCGGCGGTGCCGCGCCCGAGGCCGCGGCGAAGGAGGTGGCCAAGCTGATGGAGCGCGCCGGGTTGGAAACCCGCATGGTCGCCGACGACGATGCCCTCTGGGAACGGCAACGGGCGCGGCAGCGCTCGTCCGATGACCCCATCGTCCGGGTCTCCGGGCTCGCGGCGGAGCTGCCGAGGGTCGTGCGGTCGGCCGAGGAGGTCGGTGCCTCTCTGGTCGGGCGGGCCGGGCTCGGGCTGGCGTGGCTAACCCTCGCCGGTGGTGACGGCCGCGAGGTGGTGTCCGGCATCGAGAAGCTCCGCCGGAGCCTGCATCCTTTCCCCTGCGTGGTGTTCGATGCCCCGCAGGCGGTCAGGGAGAAGGTCGACGTGTGGGGCGAGGCCCAGGCGCTGTCGCTGACGCGAAGGGTCAAGGCCCGGTTCGACCCTGACGGTATCTGCAACCCGGGAATCTTCGTAGGGGGGATCTGATGGCCGAGGTGGGGGCATTCGACGCGCACCGTCCGCCGGACAAGGAGCTGGTGGACGTATGCGTGCATTGCGGGTTCTGCCTGCCGACGTGCCCGACTTACCTCCTGGGGAACGAGGAGATGGACTCTCCGAGGGGCCGCATCGTGTTGATGAACGTGGCTTTGGAGGACGCCGACCGGCTGTCCGACGCCATGGTCACCCACTGGGACCGCTGTCTCGGCTGCATGGCATGCGTCACCGCCTGCCCCTCAGGTGTCCAATACGACAAGCTGATCGAGGCGACGAGGCCCCAGGTCGAGAGGAACTACGAGCGGTCGCTGGGTGAGCGGGCCTTCCGCCGCTTCGCCTTCGAGACCTTCACCCGCCCGGGCCGGCTCCGGGCCCTGGTGCCCCTGATGGTCGCGGCACGAAGGGTCGGGTTGATGCGGGCCGCGGAGCGGTCGCTCACGCGCTTCCCCCGGATCCGCGCCCTGCAGTCACTCCTCCCCGACGTGACGGTCAAGGCCGCGGCCGCCCGGTTGCCGGAGACTACGCCCGCAAGGGGAAAGCGCCGAGGACGCGTGGGCATGCTGCTCGGCTGCGTGCAGCGGGTGTTCTTCGATGAGGTGAACCAGGCGACGGCCCGCGTCCTCGCCGCCGAGGGGTTCGACGTGTTCGCCCCCAGGAAGGTGCGGTGCTGCGGCGCGCTGATGCTCCACTCGGGCGCCGAAGCGGAGGCCCTCGATCTGGCCAAGAAGATGATCGAGGCGTTCGAGGGGTGCGACCACGTGGCCGTCAACGCCGCCGGCTGCGGCTCGTCGATGAAGGACTACGGCGGCCTGCTCTCGGACGACGAAAAGTGGGCGGAACGGGCGGAGCGGTTCTCCGACAAGGTGCGGGACGTGTCCCAGCTGCTGGTGGAGTCGGAGCCGGTGGCGACACGTCATCCCGTTCCGCTCAAGGTCGCGTACCACGACGCCTGCCACCTCGCCCACGCCCAGAAGGTCAGGTCCGAGCCGCGCCAGGTGCTGGCAGGGATCCCCGAGCTCGAGCTGGTCGAGCCCGCGGAGTGGGAGATCTGCTGCGGGTCGGCGGGCATCTACAACCTGCTGCAGCCGGACGCGGGCCGGGCGCTCGGCCGGCGCAAGGCCGAGAACCTCCGGGCCACGGGCGCCGAAGCCATCGCGTCCGGGAACCCCGGCTGCACCCTGCAGATCGCCGCCCACCTACGCGAGCAGGGCCGGTCGTTGCCGATCTACCACCCCATGGAGTTGCTCGACAGGTCCATCCGGGGGGCGGGCCGCGGCGTTCGGGCCACGCAGGCCGACCGGCCCTGACCGACGCCGTCAGGGATCGGATCTCCCCGGCGGGGGACCGGCGTCCGGCTCCTCCTTCGGTAGATCCTCGGCGACCGGCTCGACCTTCGGGGCCTGGCGATGGGCGTGGTCCTCGGTGGGCTGCTCCCCGTTCACGGCGGCGTTCTGCTTGGCATTCCGAGCGTCCGGCCCATGCCACGGCCTACTCGCGACCGGCGGACAGGAACTCGTCCAGGCGTGGCTCGGCTAGGCACGACGGACCGGTCGCAGGCAACCTGACGACGATCTCGGCGTGCTCGGCCGAGGCTCGCACCCATGTGTCCATTCCGGGCCCGAGCACTTCGTCCCAGAACCGCTGCATCTCCTCGGGGGTGAAACCCCTTCCCGTCTGCTCTTGCAGCCTAGTCTCCCGGTCGAATCGACGCCGACGGGCGACATCGGCCGGAACGTCGAGATGGAGGTGCCAATCGAGATACGGGAGGATGCGCCCATAGCCATCACCGTCGTACCCGATGATCCACCCGTCGAACACCGCCACGTCGGGGGCCTCGTCGAGGCACTCGTCGGTGCTCCGGTCGTCCCGGGACGGATCGAACCGCGGCAGCTTGAGTGGCCGCGATCCGCTCTGGATCGCCGAGAGGGTCCGGACCATCAGATCGAGGTCATGCGACCCCGGCGCGGCACGCCACGCGACGCCGCGGCGCTCTCTTTCCTGGCGGGGGAGGTAGAAGTCGTCCAGCGAGAGGGCGACGGCGCTCACCCCTACGGCCGCCAACGACCGCGACACCGCGCTGGCAATCGTCGACTTCCCCCCACCCGCTGGTCCAGAGATCGCGAACACCCGGGGGCGGGACGCCCGGATCAGCTGCACCACCGGGGCGACACAGCCGGCGCGCGCCAGGGAGGAGTCCTTCTGCGAGTCCCCGGGAGGACCCACCACCTCGTCGGGCGCGGTCTGGCCAAGTGCGAGCCACTGCTGCGTCCGATCGCGTTTCACATCAATCCCCCGCCGGCGCGCCGGTGAGCCTCACCCGGGACGTGCTTTACCGTGGTGGCCCCCGGGGGGACTCCGTCGACGTTCACGCGCACCATGGTCGGCTGAGCGTAGACCGCGGGTTCGCCAGGCTGGTCCGTGCCCGGGGAGCGGGCCTCAGCCGGGCATGACCACGGTCTTGAGGACCGTGCACTCGTCGATCGAATAGCCCAGTCCCTCCCGGCCGACGCCGGAGTCGGGCTTGCGGCCACCGAAGGGGAAGTGGCCGACGCCGTGGGCCGGCGCGTCGTTGATCGTCACCTGGCCGCACTCCAGTGCCCGCGCCGCCCGCCACGCGGAGTCGAGTTTGGAGGTGAAGACGGCGGAGTCCAAGCCGTAGCGCGACCGGTTGGCCAGCCCGAGGGCGGTGTCGAGGTCGGCGACCGGGGCGACGGTCAGCACCGGCCCGAACGTCTCCTCCCAGAAGATGTCGGCGTCGAGCGGGACGTCGGCGAGCACGGTGGGCTCGTGATAGGCGTCGGCGACGTCGCCCCCGGCCAGCAGGCGGGCCCCCTTGCCCACGGCGTCGTCGACGAGCTGGTTGACCCGCGCCGCCGACTTCTCGTTGACCATCGGCCCGACCTTGGTGTCCTTGGCGCGAGGGTCACCGACCGGCCAGCGCTCCACCTCCTTCATGGCCCGCTCCAGGTAGGCCTCGTAGACCGGCTCCTCCACGAGTACCCGGCTCACCGCGTCGCACCGCTGTCCGGCGTTCTTGAAAGCGCCCATCACCGACTTCTCGACGGCGAGCCCGAGGTCGGCGTCGGCCAGGATGATGGCTGCGGCGTTGCCGCCCAGCTCCAGGTGCATGGGCTTGGGCCCGGCGCTGGCCACGATGCTCCGGCCGACGGCGCTCGACCCGGTGAACGAGATCATCGACACGTCGGGGTGGGAGGCAAGCAGTTCGCCGATCTCCCCGCCTGGGCCGGTGATGACGTTGAGCACGCCCGGCGTCAGTCCTGCCTCCTCGAGAACCCTCGCGAACATGACCAGGGCCAGGGGCGCCTCCGAAGGGGCCTTGGCCACGACGGTGTTCCCAGCGGCGAGGGCCGGGATGATCTTCGAGGCGACGAGGAACAAGGGGTAGTTGAACGGTCCGAAGGCCGCGACCGTCCCCACCGGCTCGCGTAAGACGATGGCCGACTTGCCGGCCGTCCCGGCGACCCAGTCACCGGGCAGGTACTCGCCGAAGATCTTGCGGACCTCCTCCCGGACCAGGCCCAGGCGCTCGCGCGTGGTCTCGACCTCGGTCGTCGCCTGCTCCGGCGTCTTGCCCAGGTCCGCGACGACTGCGGCCACGAAGGCGTCCAAGTGGTCGCCCATGATCTCGGCGGCGCGCTGGCAAACTTCGAGGCGGGCAGCGGCGGGCAGCGTCTGGAAACCGTCCCGGGCGCGGCGGGCGGCGGCGATCGCCGCCTTCACGTCGTCGGCCGACGCCTTCGCCGCCCGGGCCACAACGCTGCCGTCGATCGGAGAACGGTCCTCGAACACTTCGCCGCCCGTCGCCGGCCTCCACTTCCCCCCGATCAACAGCCGCGTGGTCAGTCCAGCGTCGGCTCGCTCGACTGCGGGCGAGAAGAAGGGCGGGAGGTCAAGGGTGACGTCGCCGCTGAGTCGTATGTCCAGTTTTCCCATGTCGTGTTCCTTCCCCCTTGGCGCCCTCGCCTCACCTCCCCCGCCCTGTCGTCGGGGCATCCCAACGCGCGGCGTACCCGCGCCATCCAGCGGCGACCCCGGCGCCGCAGGGCCCGTGTCGATGGAGACGCAGTTCTTCACGTGCGCCAAGGGGGGTTGAACACGACGCCGGCGGACGATGCGAACTCGAGAAGGTCCGCCCTGGCGGCCGGACCGCCCGGCGTGGGCTTACCTCGTCGGCGGACAGTGACGTCCTCCGGTGCGGTCGTAGCGGCGACGTAGAGTGGAGGCCGCAGCCGTCCTGCGACTCGCCGGCCCGAGCCAGCCACTACCGATCAGCGTGTTCAAGGAGCTTGGTACGAAGCAAGGTGGCAGCATCATCCCGACCGAAGGTCTGATCCAAGGCGAGAACCTCGCGGTCATGCAGCAACTTCCCGCCGAGTGCATCGACCTCATCTACATCGATCCACCGTTTGGAACGGGTCAGGTTCGACGTCTGCAGTCGATCCGCACCGGTGCAGGTGACAGGACACGCAACGGTTTCGGTGGACGGACCTACAAGTTTGAAGTCGTCTCGGCGCACAACTACCGCGACGACATGCCGCTCGAGGAGTACCTCGGGTTCCTGTACGAGCGGGTGGCAGAGATGCACCGGCTCTTGTCGTTGGATGGGTCGCTGTACCTGCATCTGGATTTCCACACCGTTCACTTCGCGCGACTGATGCTCGATGAGATCTTTGGGCCGGAGCGTTTTCTGAACGAGATCATCTGGGCCTACGACTACGGCGGCCGGGCTCGTGACAAGTGGGCGCGTAAGCACGACAACATCCTCTGGTACGCCAAGTCGGACAAGTGGAAGTACAACCGTGATGAGATCGATCGGATCCCCTACATGGCTCCAGGACTGGTCGGCGCGGAGAAAGCGGCGCTCGGCAAATTGCCGACGGATACGTGGTGGATGACGATCGTCCCGACGAACAGCAAGGAGCGGACCGGCTACCCGACGCAGAAGCCCCTCAGGCTGCTTGAGCGCATCGTTCGCGCCTCGACCGATCCGGGCGACCTGGTGGCGGACTTCTTCGGTGGTAGCGGCACAACCGGGGTAGCCGCCAAGCGCCTGGGAAGGCGCTTCATCCTCGTCGATGAAAGCCCCGTTGCCGTCCAGATCGCGGAAAGGCGCCTTGCCGCTGAGGCGGATCCAAGCCCATCGCTGTTTGAGGACGCCGGATAGCAGGTGTTCGCGGCTGATCGATGAGCGACGGCTTTGGGATCAGCGGGGGAGGCCGTAGCGCCGAAGAGCTTTTTCGACAGATGACTGGCGCAGCTCCAGCCGACAGAGCCGCACAAGGCGATGCTCTTCTCGATGGTCACCCCGTCGAGGTGAAGCGAGCGACGAACGTGACACTGAACCAGGTCCGCGCCGTGAAGTACCTGCCGATCGTGGTGCACTACGCGCCGACCGACGAGTGGTAAGTCGTTCCCGCTCATGTGGTCGTGGCAGGAGTCAGCCAGAAACGCCGGGGCCAACACACTGAGAACCCGTTCGAATCGGCGACGCTCAGCTTGAAGAACCTCCATGCCTGGAAGGTCGCGGATCCAGGCTGCCTTCGAGAAGCGACCCTTGAGGCCATCGCCGCGAGTGATGAGTATCCCGAGCTCAGGGCGTCCATGGAGGACGTCTTGCGGGAGTCGCGCGGACTGGCAGACTCGTCGCTCGAGCGCGTTCGAGCCCTCCTCGACGAGCTGGGGTTAGTTAGGGTCGTGATCTTTGAGGCGCGGGTGGCTACTGGAACGGCGTGAAGAAGTCGAGGTCCACGATCGTCACATCCTTGATACCAAGCCGATGCTCGACCAATAGTTCGACTAGGCGCTCGCCGTCGATCAGGTCGATCGGTTTGTAGCCGGGCGCCCCAGCCTGGTCTTCCGCCTGTTGTGTGAAGACGCTGGTCGTGATGAAGATGCCGCGGTCGAAGGGCCCGAGTGCCCCCTGGAGCTCGCGTACCTGCCGCGGCGTGACTTGGTTGCCGTCGGCGTACCGCTTGCATTGAACGCCGACGCGGAAGGACACCACGGGGTTGACCCGCAGGTGGCCCTCAACATCGATGCCGCGGTCTCCGGCTTGACCGACGGTCCGCAGCTGTGTGAGGCCGAGTCCTGTAAGCAATCGCTTGCAGAGGTTCTCGAAGCCGGCCGGGCTCAACGCAAGAACGGTTGACCGCACGGCCATTGCGAGCCCGACGTCATCGGATTCGTTCGGAGTCACCGGCCCCGGCGGTTGCTCTGGATCAGCGTTGTCGTCGGACGTGGACTGACCCCACTCGTCACCGTGCTCGGCCCGGACCCGCTTGAACAGGTCGTACGCCGTCTCGTGGCTCTGATCCTCAAGCGGCAGCGACCAACCTGCGTTGCTCAGTTGCCACCATCCTCGCTTGGAGCCGTCCAGCAGACCGGCCCACACGAGGTAGTTCCGCGCCCAGTGGATCTGGTTATCGATGCGGAGCGCGCCGCTCTTCGTCCGTTCAGCACGTTCCTCGTCGGGGATGCCGAGCTTCTCGACGGCGAGGTCAACGACCTCACGCGGTCGCGCCGAACCGCCGAGTTCGTGCAACGCCTTCAGGACTGGCCAAAAGAATCGGATGAACTTCGGCCCCGTCGGCATGCCTCATGCTCGCGCGGTCATGCTCACTACGCCCCACCACCGTAGACACGATCGGTTATGCGCAGCGTGTGCGGTCAACGGAAAGGGCCATCGACCACCAGCTCTACACCCCGAGCACAGGTCCTTTCCGCTTGTGATCCTGCCTTGCACGCAGTGGTGGTGGTGGTGGTGGTGGCGTTTCCAGCCCACCGGCCGCCCAGCACCGGTGCACCTCAGGAGGCCGGAGGACCCGGCTCAGTAGCCATCAGATTCGGGTGCGGCTCTGCGCCACGACGCCCGAGGTGGCACCTCCAGCAGTCGCCCAGCTCACCGTCGGTGTGGCCCGGTTGGCCAGGGCCAGCCGGGGCGGTCGCCCCCCACGCTCCGTTCCCGTTCACGCCACCAACCTCTCCGGCGGTGGCCGGGGACTGCGCCCCGGTGGTCGGGTGGTGCGGACCCGGCCGTTGGGATCGGTGACCACCAGCTCGCCGTCGGGGGCCAGGGTTGCCCGCCACCCCGGTTGGTGTAGGCGGTGGTGATGCCGGCTGCACAGCAAGGTGACATTTGCCGGGCAGGTAGCCCCGCCGTCCTGAAAGTGGATGACGTGGTGGACCTCGCACCACGAGGCCCGGCGGTCACAGCCGGGGAAGCGGCAGTGGTGGTCACGGATGGCCACGGCGTTGAACAGGGCGGACG
>JBBSIS010000052.1:0-16947 GCA_038231955.1 Acidimicrobiales bacterium | reverse complement strand
CCGCCGCCGACACTCTCAAGCCCGTCAACCGAGTGGTAGGCACCGACTGATGCCCTGGTCTCTGCGGTCCTCCGCTTCGCTTCGGTCCTCGCTCTGATGCCCTGGTCTCTGCGGTCCTCCGCTTCGCTTCGGTCCTCGCTCTGATGGCCCTGTCCCTGCGGTCCTCGCCGGCCCGGAACTCCGCCGCCGGCTGGCGTCATGTCGATCTTTCCCTGTTGCTGGCCACCATCGGTATCAGTGGCATCGGATTGCTCATGGTGTTTTCATCGACCCGCCAGAAGCAGATTGCCTCCGGCCTCGATCCCGCCTTCTTCGTCAAGCGCCAGGCCGTATTCTTCGTGCTCGGCATCGTGGTCCTGGGCGTGGCGACTCTGGTCGACTACCGGCGCATCCAGGAGTTCACCCCGATCCTCTACGGCGGGGCCCTCCTCGTGCTCCTGCTGGTCCTCTCACCTCTCGGGGCCTCTCGGCGGGGGACTCAGGCGTGGTTCCAACTCGGCCCCTACCAGCTGGAGCCCTCCGAGCTGTCCAAGCTGGTCCTGATCCTGACCCTGGCGGCCGTGTGCGCCGGCTACAAGGGCGATCTGGACACGCGTGGGCTGCTCGTAGTGCTCGGCCTCGCCGCCGTGCCCATGGGTCTCATCTTCCTGCAGCCCGACCTGGGCACCGACATGGTGTTCGTCGCCATTCTCATGGGGGTGCTCCTGGTGGCCGGGGCCAAGCCCCGACACATCGCCGCCTTGACGCTGGTCGGCATCACCGGCGTCATCATGGTGGCCCAGCTCGGGATGCTGAAGGACTATCAGGCCGACCGTCTGTCGGCGTTCCTCGATCCGCAGGCGGACAGCCAGCGGTCCTCGTACAACCTCCGGCAGTCCCAGATCGCCATCGCCGCGGGCGGCGTCGCCGGGCGAGGACTGTTCCAGGGCACTCAGACGAACCTCTCGTTCGTCCCCGAACAGCACACCGACTTCATCTTCACCGCCGTGGGCGAGGAGCTCGGGTTCATCGGTGGCGTCTCGCTCCTCGGCTTCTTCGGGGTGATCGTGTGGCGAACCTGGCGGGCCGCCGTGCTGGCCCGAGACCAGCTAGGCCGGCTGATCTGCGTCGGCGTGCTGGCCATGTTCGTCTTCCAACTTTTCGAGAACGTCGGCATGACCATGGGCATCACGCCTATCACGGGTATCCCATTGCCCTTCATGTCCTATGGCGGTTCAGCGACGATCGCCTCGTTCCTGGGCATCGGCCTGGTGCTGAACGTCCACATGCGCCGTTTCTCGTAGCTCCCGAAGCGTTCGCCCGGCGCAATGGGAAATGCACACGGCTATCATCAGCCCGGCACATGTCTCTCTTCCGCCTTCGGATACGGCCGCTCTTCGCCCTGATGCAGGGTCTGCTGCTCACGGTCCGTCCCGGTCGATCGGCTCAGCAGCTCATCCTGTTGCAACCGTCGGGGTCTGCCGTCGGCAGCCGGCCGCCCGGCTCTTGCGCCACTCCGCCGTCCGCCAGACGGCCCACGATCGAGCGCCTCGGCGCGGGCCGGGGGACCACGACGTCCCTCGCCGCCCGCGACGGGCGCTTCGCACCCCTGCATGGGTGCGCCCTCAGAAGGGACCCCTTCGATGTCCGAGCCGATTTCCAGCCCCCCGGCCGACCCGGCCGACCGGGCTGTGGCGCCCACTGCCGTACCGCCTCTCCGAGGTCCACGACCCGCTCCTGACCCGGGTGCCCAGCTTCCCGGCCTCCAGGGCCCATCCGGTCCTGGCGTAGGCGACTCCGCCCACGGGGCGACGAGCGATGAGGGCGGCGCCCCCATCAACCCTCGCCGCCGCGGTTCCCGGGGTGGTCGCGGCGGTCGGCGTCCCGGCGAGGGCGAGCGCGCCGCCGACCCTGTTGCCTCCGGTGTGGCCAAAGCCACGGGAGGCGACGAGCGCAGCCGTTCGGCGCCTTCCTCCGACCAGGCCGACCCCGACCTGCCGGAGCGGATGAGCGAGGGGCGTCCCTCGTCGGAGGCGGGGGCCAAAGCGTTGGTGCGACGGCCGCGTATCGGCGACAGTCGCCCCGCGCCGCCCCCTTCCCTCTCGGAGACCTCACCCGATGGAGCCGGCGCCTCGCCGGGGGACGACGACGGCGGCGATGCGTCGGCGATCGCCGGCGAGCCCGCCCGGAGGAAGCGGAGACGAGGAGGCCGGGGAAGGTCTGGCGCCGGTGGGGCCCATCGGGCCCTGGGCGGCACGCCCGAGCCCGAGGCACCCGTCGAGCTGGACGAGGAGACGCTCGAGAAGCGCCGGGGCCGCGAGCGCAAGGGCAAGCCGATCGGGCGCTATCAGATGTGCGTCCACGTCCAACCCGGGGCGACGCAGATCGCAGTGCTCGAAGGGCGCTCGTTGATCGAGCACTACGTGTCGCGGCCCTCCGACGACGCCGCCCAGATCCACGGGAACATCTACATCGGCCGGGTGCAGAACGTCCTACCGGGCATGGAGGCGGCCTTCGTCGACATCGCCACCCCGAAGAACGCGGTCCTCTACCGTGGCGACGTTCAGCACGACGCCGAGGACGTCGACGAGAAGGGTTCGAAGACCGCCTCGGAAAGCGTCCGCATCGAACAGCTCCTCCGGCCCGGCCAGACCGTGCTGTGCCAGGTGACCAAGAACCCCATCGGCACCAAAGGGGCCCGCCTGACCCAGGAGGTGTCCCTGGCCGGCCGGTTCGTGGTCCTCATCCCCAACAGCTCGACCTACGGCATCTCCAAGCGCCTGCCCGACGACGAGCGCAAGCGCCTTCGTCGCATCCTCGACGGCATCCGCCCCCAAGGCCACGGCCTTATCGTCCGCACCGCCGCCGAAGGTTCCACCGCCGAGGAGCTGCGTCGCGACGTGGAGCGGCTGTTGCGGCAGTGGCAGCAGATCGACGAGCTGGCCGCCCGCTCCAACGCTCCGGCACTGCTCTACCGGGAGCCGCCGCTGGCCGTGCGGGTGATCCGTGAGGAGTTCAACAAGGACTACCGGGGCGTACTGATCGACGACGTCGACCTGCACCGGGAGGTGCACGAGTACGTCGCCGCCCTCATCCCCGAACTGGCCGAGCGCATCGAGCTGTACGACGACCCCACCCTCCCCGTCTTCGAGCGCCAGCACGTTCACGAACAGCTCCACAAGGCGCTCGACCGCAAGGTGTGGCTGCCGTCGGGTGGCTCGCTGATCATCGAGCGCACCGAGGCGCTCACCGTCATCGACGTGAACACCGGCAAGAACGTCGGCACCAAGAACCTCGAGGAGACCGTCTACCGCAACAACCTCGAGGCGGCCGAGGAGATCGCCCGCCAGCTCCGGCTGCGCGACATCGGCGGGATCATCGTCATCGACTTCATCGACATGGAGATCCGCAAGAACCGGGAAGACGTCCTGCGGGTGTTCAAGGACTGCCTGGCCCGCGACAAGACCCGCACCCAGGTCTTCGACATCTCCGAGCTCGGCCTGGTCCAGATGACCCGCAAGCGGGTGTCGGAGGGCCTGGTGGAGTCGTTCTCGACCGTCTGCCCCTCGTGCAACGGCCGCGGGATCATCCTCGACGAGACGTTGCTATAGGCCCCTCAATCCCGAACCGGGCTGGCTCAGCGTCGCTCTACGACCTTGAACGACCCCAGTTCGGGGTGGGAAGCCCCTGGGCCGGGCTCGGCTACGATGACCGGCTATGTACGCTGTGATCAGGACCGGGGGAAAGCAGTACCGGGTGGCCGAGGGCCAGCGCCTCGACGTCGAGCGCCTCTCCCCGCCGGAAGGGGAGCTCAGCTTCGAGCCCGTGCTGGTGGTCGACGGAGCGGCCATCACCGCCGGCGCCCAGGCCCTGAGCGGCGCCACTGTCACCGCCCGGGTGGTAGGCGAGACCCTGGGCCCGAAGATCGTCGGGTTCCGGTACAAGAACAAGAGCAACCAGCGGCGCCACTGGGGCCACCGCCAGCAGTACACCACTATCGAGATCACCGGCATTTCCCAGCCGGCCCGCCAGGAAGGCTGAGCAAGATGTCGAAGACCAAAGGCGGCGGCTCCACCCGCAACGGGCGTGACTCCGCCGCCCAGCGGTTGGGCGTGAAGGTGTACGACGGTCAGGTCGTCAGCCCAGGGACGATCATCGTCCGCCAGCGCGGCACCCACTTCCACCCCGGGAACCTGGTCGGGCGGGGCGGCGACGACACCCTCTTCGCCCTGGCCGACGGCAAGGTGAAGTTCGGGCACCGGCGCGGGCGTCGCCTGGTCGACGTTCTGCCCTCCGCGCCATCCTCCTGAGCAGCGTCGCGCCGCATCCACGCGGGCCGCGCCGGTAGGAAAGAAGCCAGAGGCAGAAGAGCCCAAAGGAAGTAGAGCCCAAAGGAAGTAAGCAAGTGTCCGGATTTGTCGACGAGGCCAGTCTCTGCGTCCGCGGCGGCGATGGGGGAGCCGGGTCCGTCTCCTTCCGCCGCGAGGCCCATGTCCCCCGGGGCGGCCCCGATGGCGGCGACGGGGGTAGAGGTGGCGATCTCTGGCTCTACGCCGATCGGGAGGTGGCGTCGCTGCTCGCCTTCCGGGATCGCCCTCATCGGCGCGCCACCAGCGGCACCCATGGCAGTGGTCGGGCTCGCCACGGGGCGTCGGGCGTCGACCTGCGCGTCCCGGTGCCCGAGGGCACCCTCGTGCGCGACACCGACGGCAATGTCCTCGCCGACCTGATCTCCGCCGGCGACGCCTACCTCGCCGCCCACGCCGGTCGAGGTGGTCGGGGCAACGCCCGGTTCCTCTCCAACCGGCGCCGGGCGCCGTCCTTCGCCGAACAGGGCGAAGTGGGCGAGGAGCGGTGGCTGAAGCTGGAGCTCAAGCTCATGGCCGACGTGGCCCTGGTCGGGTTCCCCAACGCCGGCAAGAGCACGCTCATCTCCTCGGTGTCGGCGGCCAAGCCCAAGATCGCCGACTACCCCTTCACTACCCTGGTCCCGCATCTGGGTGTTGTCGTCGTCGACGGGAGGGAGTTCGTGATGGCTGACATCCCCGGGCTGATCGAGGGGGCCAGCGAGGGCCGTGGCCTCGGCCACCAGTTCCTCCGCCACATCGAGAGGGCGCGCGCCCTGCTGGTCCTGGTCGACCTCTCTCCTGCCCAACCGGTGCCCCCGGAACAGCAGGAGCGGATCCTGCTGTCGGAGCTGGAGCGGTACCGGCCCGAACTGGCCGAGCGGCCCCGGCTCGTGGTCGGGACCAAGGCCGACGCCATCGCCGACGCTGAGAACCGAGGAGGATTTGGGATCTGGGAGGGCACGCGGATATCCGCGGTCACCGGCGCCGGTCTGCCCGAGCTGCTCCACCGCGTCGGCGCCCTGGTGTCCGAGGCCCGGGCCGCCCAGCCCGCGCCGGAGACCTACATCGTCCACCGGCCGGAGCCCGAGGGTGTGCAGGTGGAGCGGGGCGACGACGGCGCCTACGTGGTGGTCGGCAAGGTGGCCGAGCGGGCGGTGGCGGTCAACGACCTCAACAACCCCGACGCCCTGGCCTACGTGCAGAACCGCCTGCGCCGCCTCGGCGTCGACCGGGCCCTGGCCCGGGCGGGTGTCAGGGCCGGCGACACCGTCCGGGTGGGGGCGCTGAGCTTCGAGTACGCCGACCAGGAGATCGAAGTCCGCGGCCGCCGTCCCCGGCGGTAGGCGCCCGTCGCATCCGGCCGTCATGAACACCCGGTCCTCATGAACATCCGGCCGCCATGAATGTGGTCGTCAAGATCGGCACCTCGTCGATCACCGACGAGCGCGGCGCCATCGCCGTCATCGCCATTGACAAGCTGTGTGCCGAGGTGGCGGCCTCGCGCCGCCAGGGCCACCGCGTCGTCGTCGTGACGTCGGGCGCCATCGCCGCCGGGCTGCCGGCCCTCGGCTTGTCGGGCGCCCGACCGACCGACGTCGCCACCCTCCAGGCCGTCTCTGCGGTGGGCCAGAGCCGGCTCATGGCCGTCTACGGCCACGCTCTGGGCGGCCACGGGCTGGTGGCCGGTCAGATCCTCCTGGCGCCCCCCGACTTCATGAGCCGCTCGCAGTACCTGCACGCTCGCGCCACCTTCGTCCGCCTCCTCGATCTCGGCGTCGTGCCCGTCGTCAACGAGAACGACGCCGTGGCCGACGACGAGATCCGCTTCGGCGACAACGACCACCTGGCCGCCCTCGTGGCCCACCTGATCTACGCCGACCTGCTCGTCCTCCTGACCGACACCGCCGGCCTGCACAGCGCCGATCCTCGCCTCGACGCCGACGCGTCGCTCATCGAGGAGATCGTCGACATCGACCACGAGCACGAGGGGATGGCCGGCGCCACCGGGACGGCTCGGGGAAGCGGGGGGATGGCGTCGAAGCTACAGGCCGCCAAGATGGCGTCGTGGTCGGGGATCCGCACGGTGATCGCCGCCGCCGATCGCCCGGCGGTCCTGGCCGCGGCAGTGGCCGGGGAGCCGGGTACGGGCACCGTCGTGCGTCCTCGAGACCGTCGCCTGTCGGCCCGCAAGCTGTGGATCGCCTTTGCCAAGGGCTATGCCGGTGTGGTCGAGGTCGACGACGGGGCGCGCCGGGCACTGGTGGAACGGCGGACGTCACTGTTGGCCGCGGGCGTCGTCTCCGTCACGGGCGACTTCCAGGCCGGCGACGCGGTGGAGATCAGCGACCAGGCCGGCAAGGTGTTCGCCAAGGGGTTGGTACGGGTGGGATCGGCTGACCTTCGGGCGACAGCCGGCCGCCGCACGGCCGATCTGCCCGACGGCGCGCCCCGTGAGGTGGTCCACCGGGACGACCTGGTGACTCTCCCTTGAGGATCACTCTCCCTTGAAGAGGCTGGCGGTGACGGTCCTCGTGGCGTGCGGGCTGCTGCTGAGCGGGTGTCGTGGCGTGCGCGGTGTGCCGGCCACTCGCGCTGCCCTCGAGGGGGCCGGCTACCGCGATGTGGCAATTTCGTTCCGCAGCGGTGGTGGGATCGACCTGGTCCGGGTCGACGGCACTGCCGATACGGTGGAGCTAAAGGGCGGCGCCGCCGTCGTGTGGGCCACGCTGCCCTTCCGGTTCGACCGCCTGCGCCTCGTCGTCGGCGCCGCGGACCATGCCGGCGACGCAACGTTCAGCTACGAGCAGATGGCCGACCTGTTCGGTCCTCGCTCCCCTGGCCTCGATCGGCGTCAGGTCGGCGACGAGGTCGTCGTGAGCGGGCTCAAGCTGGTGGTGGTGCTGGCGGTCGCCGCCGTGCTGTCAGTGGGGCTGGTGCTCGGGCTGACGCTTTTCGCCCTGCGCAACGTCCGCCGCCGTCGCCGGTCAGCTCGAGGCGAGGATCACGACGCCTGGGACGGCTCGTTTCCGGAGCCGGATCCCGCCTCGCCGACCGCCGGCGCCGCCGGGGCGGACGGGCCCGAGGCGATCCCGAGCTGAGCGCGGATGGAGTCGAGGCGGGCGGTCGCCTCGGTGTTCATCTGGGCCTGCTCGACCTCGAGCATGCGCCCTTCGATCGACTCGCCGGCCAGCTCGGTATGGCCGAGCGCCTTGGCGTAGCGGGTCTCGATCTTGTCGCGGACCTCGTCGAAGGTGGGCACGTCCTGGCCGACGGTCTCGCTGAGTGAGGCCATGGCCCGGTTCATCTGCTCCTGCATCTTGGCCTGGTCGAGCTGGCCCATCAGCTTCTGGCGCTCGGCCAACTTCTTCTGCATGACCATGGAGTTCTGCTGTACCGCCGACTTGGCCTGGTTGGCGGCCTGGGTCGACTGGAGCAGCAACTGCTTGAGGCCTTCGACCTCTTTTTCGGTGGCGATCAACCGGTTGGCATACGCCTCGGCCGCCGAGGTGTAGTCGAGCGCCTTGGTGGCGTCGCCCCGCTGCGTGGCCTCGTCGGCCATGGTCACGGCCTGGCGGGCGGAGCCGTTGAGCTTTTCCAGCTCGCCCATGGCCCGGTTGAGGCGCATCTCGGTCTGCTTCTGGTTGGCCACCACGTTGGCGGCCTGTTCGATGAGGCGGCGGTGCTGGTCCTGGGCCTCGGTGATGGCCTGCTCCAGCTGCACCTTCGGGTCGGCCATTTCGTTGAACTGACCGGTGAGAGACGCCGTGAGGTACCGCCAGGCCTTCGAAAGAAGTTTGAACATGCCGCGAGGATAGTGACCTTGAGGCGAGGAGAGTGACCCACCGGGACCCTGATTACGATCGGCGCCGGACCCGCCAGTGCACATCCCGTTCAACGCCTCCGAGCGCTCGAGCCTCGGCGTGGAAGTCGAGCTCGAGATCGTCGACCGGCGCACGCGCCAGCTGGCCAGCGCCGCTACCGGGATCCTCGCCGAGCTGGGTGCGGGCCACCCGGGCGGCGAACACCCCAAGGCCAAGCACGAGCTGTTCGAGTGCACGATCGAGATCATCACCGGCATCTGCTCGACCGTCGCCGAAGCCCGAGGCGACCTGCAGGCCACGCTGGACCAGGTGGCGGCGGCCGCCGGCCGGCGCGGGTTGGCGCTGCTGTGCTCGGGCACCCATCCCACCTCCGACTGGCAGGACCAACAGATCAGCCCCGATCCTCGCTACGCCCGGCTGGTCGAGGAGATGCAGTGGCTGGCCCGCCGCATGCTGATCTTCGGGGTCCACTTCCACGTCGGCGTGCGGTCGGCGGAGAAGTCGATCGCCATCGCCAATGCCCTGACCGCCTACATCCCCCACTTCCTCGCCTTGTCGGCATCGAGCCCGTACTGGCACGGCCGTGACACCGGCCTGGCCTCCAGCCGCAGCAAAGTCTTCGAGAACCTGCCCACGGCCGGGCTCCCGTACCGGCTGGACGACTGGCAGGAGTTCGAGGAGTTCATGGACACCCTGGTCACGGCCAAGGCCATCACCAGCATCCGCGAGGTGTGGTGGGACATCAGGCCTCATCCCGACTTCGGCACCGTGGAGCTGCGCATCTGCGACGGCATCCCCACGCTGTCCGAGGTGGCCGGTCTGGCCGCCCTGGCCCAGAGCCTGGTGGAGTGGCTCGACACCCGCATCGACCGGGGCGAGACGCTGCCCGTCCCCAAGGAGTGGGTGCTGCGGGTCGACAAATGGCGGGCGGCGCGCTACGGCACCGACGCCGACATCATCGGCGACGACCAGGGCACCCGGGTGCCATTGCGTCAGTCGGTGAGCGAGCTGGTCGCGCAGCTGTCGCCTGTCGCCGCCCGCCTAGGCTGCCACGACGAGCTCGCGTCCGTCCTGGCGATGTTGGAGGCGGGCCCCAGCTATCTCCGCCAACGCCGGATCGTCGCCGCCGGGGGCAGCCTGGCCGACGTGGTCGATGCCCTGGTCGAGGAGATGGCGACGGGCCAGCCGCGCGTGCCGTAGGTGGTTGGTCGCGGGCCTACGATGATCTCGGGCGGGCATCGCTGATGACCGAGGCGCAACAGGTTGACGGAACCTCTGTCGGCCCGCGAATTCTTCGTCGACCGCTCCGTCGCCGGCGGTAGCGTCAAGCGGTGAGCCGCTCAGCAGCCGACGTTTCCTCTGCGTCGTCGCCCCGGGCGTTGTGGCGGGTGTGGCCGTACCTGCGGCCCTTCGTGCCTCAGCTGGCCACCATGGTGATCGTCAGCTTCATCGCCATCGCCGCCGCGTTGTCCGTCCCCCTCGTCATCAGACGCATCGTCGACGGGCCCATCGCCCGGGGCCAACGGGCAGCGGTGCTCCCCCTCGCCCTGCTGGTGCTGGGCCTGGGGCTGGTCGAGACCGCCCTGGCCTTCCTGCGCCGGTGGATCCAGGGCCGCGCCGCCAACGGCTTCGAGCAGTCGCTGCGCAACGATCTCTACGCCCACCTCCAGCGCCTGCCGGTGTCCTTCCACGACCGCTGGCAGTCTGGCCAGCTGCTGTCGCGGGCCATGGCCGACCTGTCGGTCATCCGGCGCTTCGTCGGCTTCGGCCTGGTGTTCGTGATCGTCAACACCGTCACCTTCGGGGCGGTGATCGTGCTGCTGGCCCGCCTGTACGTTCCTCTGGCCGTGGTCACCGCCACCGCCATAGTGCCCTTGGCGTTCCTGTCGTCGCGCTTCCGGCGCAGCTACACCGCGGTGTCCCGGCGGGTGCAGGACCAGCAGGGTGACCTCACCACCCTGGTCGAGGAGGCGGCGACGGGCATCCGCGTCGTCAAGGCATTCGGGCGGGCACCGCTGCTCATAAGCAGCTTCAAGACGTCGGCCGCGAGCCTGCGGGACTCGGCGGTCGAGAGCGTCAACCTCCGGGCCACGTTCTGGTCGCTGATCGACCTGGTGCCCAACCTGACCCTCATCGGCGTCCTCACCGTCGGGGCCCTGGCCGTCGGCCGGGGGTCGCTGTCCCTCGGCGGCCTGGTGGCCTTCACGTCCCTGGTACTGACCCTCGTCTGGCCCATGGAGTCCCTCGGCAACATCGTGGCCAACGCTCGCGAAGCGGAGACGGCGGCCGGGCGGATCCTCGAGGTGCTCGACACCGTTCCCCAGGTCGCCGACCGGCCGGGAGCGGTCGACCTCGGAGCCGCTTCGGGTCACCTCGCACTGCGCGGCGTCGGCTTTCGGTACCCGGGCAGCGAGCGGTGGGCGCTACGGGGCGTCGACCTCGACGTGATCCCAGGCGAAACCCTCGCCCTGGTGGGTACGACCGGGTCGGGCAAGACCTCGTTGTTGAGCCTCCTGCCCCGCCTCTACGACGTGACCGAGGGCAGCGTGGTCCTCGACGGCCACGACCTGCGCGACCTCACCCTGACCTCGTTGCGACGGGTCATCGGCGTGGCCTTCGACGACCCGCTCCTGTTCTCGGCCAGCGTGCGGGAGAACCTGCTGCTGGGGTGGCCCGACGCCACCGACGACGAGCTCGGGACCGCGATCGCCACCGCCCAGGCCGACTTCGTCCACCAGCTCCCGTGGGGCCTTGACACCCGGGTGGGGGAGCAGGGCCTGAGTCTCTCCGGGGGCCAGCGCCAGCGGCTGGCCCTGGCCCGGGCCATCGTCGGCCGTCCGGCGGTGCTCGTGCTCGACGACCCGCTGTCGTCCCTCGACGTCCACACCGAGGCGCTGGTCGAGCAGGCGCTGGCCCGGGTGCTGTCGTCGACGACCGCCCTTGTCGCCGTGCACCGGCCGTCGACCCTGGCCCTGGCCGACCGGGTGGCGTTCCTCGAAGGCGGCCGCCTGGTGGCGGTGGGCACCCACGCTGAGGTGCTCGATGCTCACGCCTCCTACCGCGCCGTTCTCGGGCTCGACCGGTGGGCACCAGGCGCCCCCTCGGTGGGGCAGGTGGCATGACGGTCGTGGCGCCCGCCACCGGTGAGGACGACTGGCGGGGCGTCGCCGCCGAGCGCCTGGAGGACGCACGCGGTGGCCTGGCTGCTTTCCTGCGGGCCCGTAGCCGCCGGCTCCTCGGCTCCCTCCTCGCGCCCCACCGGCCGACGCTGCGGTGGATGGCGGTCGTCGTGGTCCTGGAGACGGCGGCCGAGATGGCCGGGCCCTACCTGGTGAAGGTCGGGATCGACAAGGGCATCCCACCGCTGGTCGACGGGGGCGGCCCCCGAACGCTCCTGCTCGTGGTGGCCGCCTATCTTGTCGCCGCCCTGGCCCAGGCCGCCCTGACCGCCACCTTCGTCCGGGTGACGGGACGGGTCGGCCAGGACGTGCTGTTCGACCTTCGGGGACGGCTGTTCGAGCACTTCCAGCGGTTGAGCCTGTCGTTCCACGAGCGCTACACGTCGGGACGGGTGGTCGCCCGGCTGACCTCGGACGTGGAGGCCATCAGCGAGCTCCTCGACACCGGCATCTCCCAGCTGGTGTTCGCCGTCCTGTCCCTGGCCAGCACGGTGGTGGTCATGTTCCTGCTCGACGTCCCGCTGGCCCTGGTGGCGCTGGTGGCCTTCCCGATGCTGTGCCTGCTCACCGCCTGGTTCCGCGGCCAGGCGTCGAAGACCTACCGGGAGGCTCGAACGGCTGTCGCCCTGGTGATCGTCCAGTTCGTCGAGACCCTCGGCGGGATCAGGGCTGTCCAGGCCTTCCGGCGGGAGGCCCGCAACCAGGCGATCTTCGAAGAGGTGAACGGGCGCTACGCGCGCGCCAACATCCGCTCGTCCCGCCTGGCCGCGGTGTTCGGCCCCGGCACCCGGGCCATCGGCGCCGTCACCGTCGCCGTCACCCTGGCCGTCGGCGCCGCCCGGGTCATCGGCGGTGCCACCACCGTCGGCGTGCTGACCGCGCTGCTGCTGTACCTGCGCCGGTTCTTCGAGCCCATGCAGGACCTGGCCCAGTTCTTCAACACGTTCCAGTCCGCCGCCGCCGCCCTGGAGAAGCTGTCAGGCGTGCTGGAGGAGAAGCCGGCCGTCGCCGAGCCGTACGAGCCGTCGCCTCTCCCCGACGGCCCCCTCGACGTGCGTTTCGACGGCGTGGCCTTCTCGTACCGCCCGGACCGGCCGGTGCTGGCCCGGCTCGACCTGGTGATCCCCGCCGGCCAGACGGTGGCCGTGGTCGGGGAGACCGGTGCCGGCAAGTCCACCATCGCCCGTCTCCTGGCCCGCTTCTACGACCCCACCGAGGGCCGGGTGCTCCTGGGCGACGTCGACCTCCGGCACCTGTCGAGCGCGGATCTGCAGGCTGCGGTCGTGATGGTCACCCAGGAGGCCTTCCTCTTCACCGGCAGCGTGGCCGACAACATCGCCTTCGGGCGGCCCGATGCCGACCGGGACGAGATCGTCGCCGCCGCCCGAGCCGTCGGCGCCCACGAGCTCTTCGCCGGATTGCCCGAGGGCTTCGACACCGTGGTCGGCAAGCGGGGTGGGCGGCTTTCGTCGGGCCAACGCCAGCTCGTCGCCTTCGCCCGGGCATTCCTGGCTGCGCCCAAGCTGTTGATCCTCGACGAGGCGTCTTCGTCGCTGGACGCACCGCATGAGCGGCTGGTCCAGGACGCCCTGCAGACCCTCCTGGCCGGCCGTACCGCCGTCGTGATCGCCCACCGTCTGTCGACGCTGGACGTCGCCGACCGGGTCTTGGTGGTCGACGGCGGGGGCATCGTCGAGGACGGCGCCCCGGCCGACCTGCGTTCGGCGGGCGGGCCCTTCGACCGGCTCAACCGGGAGTGGGCCGAAAGCCTCGGCTGAGGCTGGTCGCAGGTGCCCTGACCGGGGACCGGTCGGGCCGGCGGATCAGGAGATCTGGATGGGGGTGCCGATGGCGATGGTGTCGGCCAACCGGGTCACGTCGGCGTTGTTCAGGCGCAGGCAGCCGTTGCTGGCCGCCGAGCCGATGAGGCCGGGGGCGTTGGTGCCGTGCATGGCGATCTGGCCGACGCCGGTGCCAAAGCTCATCAACACCTCGGAGAAGGCGGCCACCGAGAGCTGGTATGGGCCGTACACGCCGCCGGGGTCAGGGGTGCGCACCGCTCCGTCGATGTAGTAGTTGCCCCTCGGCGTGGGGGTCGAGGGGGTGCCCACGGCCACGGGTGCCTCCAGTACGACGGCCTGGCCGTCGTAGACGGTGAGGGAGCGGGCGGCCAGGCTGACCACGATGCGCTGTGAGGTGCTGCGCAGCGACACGTCGGCGGCCCGCACCCACGCCGTGGTCTGGTTGGGCCGGGTGGTGAGCTGCACCTCGAGCCAGTCGCCCTGGCGCTGCTGGACCAGGAAGACCAGCGGCAGGCCTTCCCATGTCGGGTTCTGGAACGCGTCGTCGGCCTCGGCCTGGCCGGGCGTGCTGTACAGGCCGATGCGGGATCCCCTGACGTCGGCGATGGTGGCGGGGGATGAAATGGGCCGGGCGACGCCCCGCCGCAGGTGGCTCCCGGCCACGCTGACCACTTCCGGCTCCGGCTGCGCCGCCGGCTCCGGCTCCGTCGCCGGGACGGAGGTGGGGGGCGCGGCCTCCTCGATCGGAGGCGGCTCGGCCATCAGCGGCGCGACGGTGGGGTCGACACCCGGGCCGGGATCGGGGCGGAGCTCGGCACCGATCACGCTGGCGGTGGCAGCCGTCGGCTTGGAGGGACGGAGCTGAGCCCAGCCGACGAAAGAGAAGGATCCCGCCAGCAGGGCGATTACCACGCCCACCAGCAGGGGCCGACGGCGGTCGGGCATGGCCAGAGCGTAGCCCCTACTCGGGCCGGGCCAGTGGCAGCAGGACGTCGACGAGGGCCCGGGCCGCCGGTGAGAGGCTCCCGTCATCGGCGGTGAACGCCCGCCGTTCACCGCCGGTCTCCACGACCAGGTCGTACTGGAACAGATCGGCCGCCATGTGTGGGTGGGGGGGTCCGGCGGTCGTCGGCGGTGACTTCAGACCGGCGAGGGCCGATCTGACCTCGACGCCGATCTCGGTCGGCAGGTCGTCGACCTCCACCGATGCCACCAGGTTGAGGCCGGCCAGGCCGCCGCTGCGAGTCAGGCGGATGATCGTGCCCCCACTCCCACCGTGACCGGTCACAGCTTGACCTTGACGTCGCTCCAGCCGGCCCGCACCGCGTCGATCTCCGGCCCGGTCCGGCCGAACCGCACTTGGGCCTGGCGAAGCGTGGCCTGGGCGAAGCCTTTGAACCCGGTGGTCGGCCTCAGCGCCGGATCGCGCAGGGCGTCGTACCAGATGTGACCGGCCTTCTCCCAGGCGTGGCCGCCGAGCGCGGCGGCGGTCACGTAGAAGGCGCGGTTGGGGATGCCCGAGTTGACGTGCACGCCGCCGTTGTCGGCCGCCGTTTCTACGAAGTGGTCCATGTCGGCCGGCTGCTTGTCGTACTGGTTGGCCGTGCCCGGAGCCTTCATGGACCGCAGCGCCGGCTTCAGGGCAGGCCCGACGACGTCGGGACCGATCAACCAGTCCGCCTTGTCGGCGGTCTCCTTGTGGGCGTACTGCCTGGTCAGCGAGCCGAACACGTCGGAGATGGACTCGTTGAGCGCCCCGGACTGACCCTGGTAGACGAGGTTCGCCTCGTACTGGGTGACACCGTGGGTGAGCTCATGGCCGATCACGTCGAGAGACGCAGTCAGGCGGGTGAAGAGCTGGCCGTCGCCATCGCCGAAGAACATGTGGCCCTGGCCGTCCCAGAATGCGTTGTCGTAGTTGTTGGCGAAATGGACGAGGCCGAGCAGGGGCATGCCGGCGTTGTCCATCGAGTTGCGCCCGAACACCTTCCAGAAGAGCGCATAGGTGGCGCCGAAGCCGTCGTAGGCTTCGTTGACCGCCGGATCCTTGACCTTGGGCGACCCCTCGGCGCGCGCCACGGTGCCGAGGGCGATGACCGAGTTGTGCTCCTGGTCGTAAATCGTCCGGTGCGGCTTGCCCCCGGCGCCCCCCATCGTCCGCATGGCCACCTGGTTGGCGGCAAGGGTGGCCGAGAAGGCGGCCCGCAGGGTACGGAACGTCTGGTCGACGGCCACCGTGTCGGCCGCCGCGTCCCGCTCCTCCTTGGTGCCGTTGCGGATGACGTCGCGGAGCAGGTCGGGCGGGACGATGCAGGCGAGCGGCGAGTGTCGGTGGACCATCGGGTCTCCTCTTGTGGTGTGTGGTGCGTCTATGGCTGTGACCGGAGCGTCGGTACCCGGGCGGACTGGCAGGCGAAGGTCATGGGGTCGCCGCCGGCCAAGGCGATCATGCGGCCGGCGGCCTGGTTCAGGCGGTCCTCGCGGAGCGCTCCCCTCTGCACGGCGTCCACCAGGGCCCCCACCATCTCCCGGGCGAAGTTCCCGTTGGTGGTGAGCACGGCGTCGGCCCCCGCTTCGATGGCCTTCACTGCGGCGTCGGGCATGTCCCAGCGCAGGTTGACCGCCCCCATGCCGACGGAGTCGGTGATGGCCACGCCCTGGAAACCCAGGCTGCGCAGCAGCTGGTAGGTGCGCGGCGCCAGGCTGGCCGGTGTGGTCGCGTCGAGGGCGGCGTAGTCGACGTTGCTCACCATCACGACCGGGATGCCTTGGCGGATGAGGTCGGCGAAGGGTTTGAGGTCGTTTCCCCGCAGGCTCTCCAGGGTGGCAATCGAGGTGATGCGGCCCAGGTGATCGTCGCCGATGGCCTGGGCCCGGCCGGGGAAGTGCTTGGCGGTGGCCGTGATCCCACCGTCGGCCAGGCCGAGGGCGTAGGCGGTCGCGTACCGGGTGGCGACGGCGGCGTCCACCGAGAACGACCGGTCGCCGATCGTGGAGTCGGACGGGCCGCCGTCGAGATCGACGACCGGTGCGAAGTCAAGGGTGATGCCCATGGACGCCAGCGCCGTCGCCTGCGTGCGCGCCACCTGGCGGATCGCGTCCGGGGTGTCCTCACGGGCCAGTCGGCGGGCAGAGGACGTGTAGCCGATCACCTCGCCGAAGCTGCTCACCCGGCCCAGCTCCTCGTCGGTGGAGACGACCATGCGATGGCGGGACCGGGCCTTGATGTCGCCGACCAGGCGGGTGACCTGGGTACGTGTCTCGACGTTGGCGCCGGTGATCAGCACCCCACCCACGCCCACGTCGAGGATCTCGGCGATGAGGGCCTGGGAGGGCTCGGTCACGTTGGGGAGGCCCACGACGAGGACCTCGGCCGCCCGCTCCGCCAGGGAGGTCATCGGCCGGCAGGCCGCCTCGGTGGTGACGGTGGCGCCGGCCGCGTCCTGGGGCTGGTCGCCCGGGAAAAAGAAGCGCACGGGCGCAGAGACGAACCGGCCGGGGCTGGCGCCGGTGGCGGCACCGGCGGCCGCCAACGCGGTGAACACCGCCAGCACGACGATGACGCTGGTGCGCCGGGGCCGGTAGCCAGCGCCGCCCCCACCTTGCACGCCGGGACGCTACACCGGTCGCCGGCCTGGGACCCGCAGCGACGACGCCGCCGAGTGGTTGCGGGACAGGGCTTCGACGCCCAAAGCCTCGACGGCGTTCTCCTGGCCTGAAAGTAGGCCGGCCTGGCCCTGACCGGGGCCAAATGGGAGGGGATTGATTTCCCGCATCCGGTAGCGTCTCGGCCGTGACTCCCACGCCGGTCGTGCGT
>JBBSIS010000051.1:0-17018 GCA_038231955.1 Acidimicrobiales bacterium | reverse complement strand
GCCGAGCGCGGCGAAGCTCTTCATGAGGTGGGGTACTCCTGATTCATGCGGGATGGGGCGGGCCGAACCCACCGTCACGTCACGCCGCACGCACGAGGAAGGAATGGCCCCGACTGAGGTGCCGAATGCACCGGTCGCATTGCCGATCATAGTCCACCGACCATGGCGGGCCGACTGCGGGGGTTACCGGCAGCCCGGTTGGGTACGGACTGACACAAGAAGCGTTCGAGCAGTGGAGGATTTCGTATGGGTATCGGTGTCAGCATTTTCCTGATCGCGCTCGGCGCCGTCCTGGCTTTCGCGGTGAACTTCGCCGTATCGGGGATCGACGTCAACACCGTCGGCGTCATCCTCATGATCGTGGGCGTGGTCGGCTTGGCCGTGACCCTGCTCCTCCTCAACGGGGGCGGTGGCAGTTGGTACGGCGGTCGGCGCACCACCACGGTCGACGACTCCTACATCGACGAGGATCCTGCGGTGGTGTCCCGCCGCCGGGTCGTCCGTCGTCGCGACGTTCTCTGAGGCAGTGGGGTCTGACTGACCCCTCACTCTCCGGATTTTTTCGCGCCATGATGGAGGGAGACCGAAAAGGGAGACTGCGATGAAGCTCGGCGTCGTTGGCAAAGGTGGGGTCGGAAAGACGTCCCTGTCGGGGTTGTTGTGCCAGGCGTACGTGGCCCGGGGCAAGCGGGTGCTGGCGGTCGACACCGATTCCAACCCCAACCTGGCCATGAGCTTGGGATTGGATGAGAAGACGGCCAACGAGGCCCCCTTGGTGCCCCGGAAGCTCGTCGTCGGCCTGGGTGACGGCACCTTGTCACCGGGCGCCCTGCTGAAGGAGTACGGCCTGCCCACGCCCGCCGGCGTCACCCTCCTTCACGCCATGCGCATCGACCAGGCCGGCGCCGGGTGCAGCTGCGCGGACCATTACATGGTCCGCAGCCTGCTCGGCACCGCCATCGACGAAGAGGCCGACGTGACCCTGGTGGACATGGAGGCCGGTCTCGAACACCTGAGCCGCTCGGGCGGCACGCTCGCCTATGCCGACGTCCTGCTGATGATCATGGAACCGACCCACAAGTCGGTGATGACGGCGGGCCGCACCGTACCTCTGGCCCGGGAATTGGGTATCCCGCGCATCTATGGGGTCGGCAACAAAGCCCGCAACGACAGCGACGTCGAGCTGTTCAACCGGTTGTCGGAGGAGTATGGAGTTCCCCTGGCCACCGTCGTGCCCTGGGATGCCGACGTCCCCAAGTGTGACCGCCGGGGCGGCCCCCTGCTCGCCGGTGAGGCCCAGTCGGTGCGCGACGCGGTCGAACGGATCATCGCGGTGATCGACTCGGAGCCCACGGACCTCAAGGCGGCGGAGCGCGAAGGCCTGCTGGCCCAGCGCGACCGCATCGACGTCCGCATCGCCGACCTGCAGAAGCACTGACCGCCGCCGGCGGCAGGCCCGAGCGGGCCGCCGGTTTTTCGACGCGCGCCATCCACGCCGGCCAGGATCCCGACGTGGCGGTCGGGGCGGTGACCACACCCATCTATCAGACGTCGACCTTCGCTCAGGCCGGTCTGGGCGGCCATCTCGGCTACGAGTACGCCCGGACCGCCAATCCCACCCGTTCGGCCCTGGAGGCGTGCCTGGCGTCGCTGGAGGGGGCGGCGTACGGGATCGCCTTCGCCAGCGGCATGGCCGCCATCGACGCCGTGCTGCGCCAGCTCGCCCCGGGCGACCGCATCCTGGTCTCCTCCGCCGGCTACGGCGGGACGCACCGGCTGCTGAGCCAGGTCCACCGGGCCGACTTCACCCCCGTCGACCTGAGCGACCTGGACGCCATCGACGAGGCCTGGACCGAGCGGACCCGGTTGGTATGGGTGGAAACCCCCACCAATCCCGGCCTGGGCATCGTCGACATCGCCGCCGTGGCCGCCTTGGCCCGGGGGCGGGGAGCGGTCTGCGCGGTCGACAACACCTTTGCCACGCCCTGGCTCCAGCGCCCCCTCGAGCTGGGCGCCCACCTCGTGGTCCACTCCACCAGCAAGTACCTGAGCGGTCACTCCGACGTGATCGGCGGCTTCGCGGCCACCAACGACGACGAGTTGGCCAAAGCCGTCACCCTGGTGCGCAACGCCGCCGGGTCGGTCCCCGGGCCCTTCGACTGCTTCCTGGTGTTGCGGGGCGTCAAGACCCTGACAGTGCGGATGGAGCGCCACTGCGCCAACGCCATGGCCGTCGCCGGCATGCTGGCCACCCACCCGGCGGTGAGCCGCGTCCTCTACCCGGGCCTCGCCGACCACCCCGGCCACGACCTGGCCCGGCGCCAGATGCGGGGCTTCGGCGGGATGGTGTCCTGCGTGCTCGCCGGGGGCGCCGACGCCGCCGCCACCCTCGTCGTACGGGCCCGGCTGTTCACCCTCGCCGAGTCTCTGGGCGGGGTGGAGTCACTGATCGGCTACCCGGCCCGCATGAGCCACGCCGGCCTGGCCGGCTCCCCGCTGGCCGCCGACCCCGCGCTGGTACGGCTGTCCGTCGGGATCGAGGACGTGGACGACCTGCTCGACGACCTGAGCCGCGCCCTGGAACCCGGCCACTGACCGCCGGCTGCGCGTGGCGCCTACTCGGCGAGGGCGGTCACGGCGGCATCGTCGCCGACCGGTGCATCGCCGGTGGCATCGCCGTCGACGCCATCGCCGGGGGCTGCGCTGTCGGTGTCGGATGGCGCTGCGTCGCGAGGCGCATCCGGGCCGCCCCGGGGGCCACGAGGACCGCCTCGACCCCCACCACGACCGTCACGGCCGGCCTTGTCGCTCACCGTGCGCTGGGTGTACGGGATCAGGGCCAGCTCGCGGGCCGTCTTGATGGCGACGGCCACATCACGCTGGTGCTGGGTGCAGGTGCCGGTGGTGCGGCGGGCCTTGATCTTGGCCCGGTCGCTGATGAACCGGCGCAGGACGTTGACGTCCTTGTAGTCCACCCAGGTGGTGTGGTCGCGGCAGAACACGCAGACCTTGGGCTTGCCCCGCCGGTTCGTGTCGCGAACGGGCGTGCGCTTCTTGCCGCGATCGCGGTCGTTGTTCCGTGCCATCGCCACCGAGTGTAGCGGCTGGCGTGTTCAGGCCCCGGCCTGGGCGGCGCCCTTATCCTGGAAACCCCTGTCCTGGAAACGCAGGCGGATCAGGTTGAGGGCGCTGCCGGCCCGGAACCAGTCGATGTGCTCCTCGGAGAGCGTATGGGTGCAGATGAAGTCCAGGCTGGCTCCGTCCGAGCGGTGGATCCGGCATGCGACAGGACGGTCGGGGGCCAGCCCGGCCAGGCCGAGGACCGAGATGCGGTCGGTCTCGCCGATCTCGTCGTACGTGGACGGGTCGGCAAAGACCAGGGGCAGCACGCCCTGCTTCTTCAAATTGGTCTCGGCGATACGGGCGAAGGACCGCACGATCACCGCCTGGCCGCCCATGAACCTCGGCTCCATGGCCGCGTGCTCCCGTGAGGAGCCCTCGCCGTAGTTCTCGTCGCCGACGGCCACCCAGTGCAACCCGACCTCCTTATAGTGACGGGCAACGTCGGGGAAGGGCTCTCGGGAACCGTGCACGTCGCACCAGCCAACGCCCGACTCCCCGCTGAAGGCGTTGGTGGCCGACAGGAAGAGGTTGGCGCTGATGTTCTCCAGGTGGCCCCGGTAGCGCAGCCACCGGCCGGCAGCGGAGATGTGGTCGGTGGTGCACTTGCCCCGGGCCTTGAGCAGGATCCGCAGCTCGGGCAGTACATCGGCCGTGGTGGGCGGGAACGGCTCCAGCCTCTGGAGTCGCTCGCTGGTCGGGTCGATGACCACGTCGACCATCGCTCCTTGCACCGGCGGGGCGACGAAACCGGCATCGCCGGTGGTGAAACCCCCCGGGGGCAGCTCCGTGCCCTGGGGCTCGTCGAGGACGCGATCGGCGGACGACCCGTCGCCGATGGTGTCGGTGAGCGGGTCGAAGTCCAGCGTCCCGGCCAGGGAGTAGGCGACGGTGGTCTCGGGGGAGGCGATGAAGGCCAGCGTCTCGGCGTTGCCGTCGTTGCGCTTGGGGAAGTTGCGGTTGAACGAGGTGATGATCGAGTTGCTCTCGCCCGAGGCGATGTCCGAGCGGGACCACTGGCCGATGCAGGGCCCACAGGCGTTGGCCAGCACCGTGGCGCCGATGGCCTCGAGGTCGGCGAGCAGGCCGTCGCGCTCGACGGTGGCGCGCACCGTCTCCGAGCCGGGGGTGACGAGCAGGGGAGTGCGGGTGCGCAGCCCCCGGGCGGTGGCTTGGCGAGCCACGCTGGCGGCCCGGCTGATGTCCTCGTAGGACGAGTTGGTGCACGAGCCGACGAGGGCCTGGGAGAGGTGCAAGGGCCAACCATTGTCGCGGGCCTCACGGCCCAGGGCCGAGGTTGGCCTGCCCAGGTCGGGGGTATGGGGGCCCACCACATGGGGCTCCAACGACGACAGGTCGATCTCGACGATCTCGTCGAAGAACGACTGCGGGTCACGGAGCACCTCCTCGTCGGGGCGGAGGTGTTCCGACACCGCATCGGCGGCATCGGCCACGCCCCGGCGGCCGGTGGCCTCCAGGTAGGCCCGGGAACGGTTGTCGTAGGGGAAGATCGACGTGGTGGCGCCGATCTCGGCGCCCATGTTGCAGATGGTGGCCTTGCCCGTGCAACTGATGGCCGACGTGCCCGGCCCGAAGTACTCGACGATGGCGCCGGTGCCGCCGCGCACGGTGAGGATCTGGGCGACCTTCAGGATCACATCCTTGGGCGACGCCCACCCCGACAGCGACCCGCTGAGGCGGACGCCGATCAGGCGGGGCCAGCGCAGCCCCAGCGCTCCGCCGGTCATGACGTCGACGGCGTCGGCGCCCCCCACGCCGATGGCGAGGGTGGCCAGGCCACCGGCGTTGGGCGTGTGGCTGTCGGTGCCGATCATCATTCCGCCCGGAAAGGCGTAGCGCTCGAGCACGACCTGGTGGATGATCCCGGCGCCCGGCTTCCAGAAGCCGATGCCGTAGCGGGTCGACGCGGTGCAGAGGAAGTCGTAGACCTCCCGGTTGGCGTCTTCGGCGGCGGCCAGGTCGAGCTCCGCTCCGTCGCGGGCAAGGATCAGGTGGTCGCAGTGCACCGTGGTCGGCACCTGGACGGCGGGCAGGCCGGCGGTCATGAACTGCAGGAGGGCCATCTGGGCGGTGGCGTCCTGCATGGCCACCCGGTCGGGGCGGAGCTCGACATAGGAACGGCCCCGCTCCGGGGAGGCGGTGAGCCCAGCGCTGAGGTGGGAGACCAGGATCTTCTCGGCCAGGGTCAGCGGCCGACCGAGGAGGCTACGCCCGGAGGCGACACGGCCGGGCAGGCCGTCATAGACGCCTTCGACGAATCCCACCGGGGTGGTGGCGGTGACGCTCATCGACCCACCGCCGGGCAGGGGTGGGCCGACTGAGAACTCATGCCGCGATGCGCCTCCGCTGCGACTCGGTGCTCGCTGATGGCAGGCCTCCTCTCTGTCCGACTCCGACTGGTTGGACATTCTCGCGTGCGCGAGGCGACGGGCCCGCAACCGTATGCTGGCCGGGTACGTGGCGGAAGGTCGGCGCCGGTCCGGGAGAGTGCAGTGGCAGATGACGGGACAACGGCCGGGAGCGGGCGGCCGAAGAAGGCCGCCGGTTCCCGGACGCCAAGGGTCGTCGCACCGACCCGGACGGGGGCAGGGACGGCGGTGGCCAAGAAGTCGCCCGCCAAGGTCTCAGGGAAGAAGGTTGCGGCCCGGAAGGCCCCGGCGACGAGGGCGGCAACCCGTGCGCCGGCGACCCGGCGCCCCGGAGCCGTCCTGGCGCCCCAGCCGGAGCCGGAGCCGGATGTCGTCGTTGCCCCCCCGTCCAGGTTCACCGGGGGCCGGCTGGCCGCAGAGCAGACCTTTGCCGACGACGTGCCGCCCGCCGCGACCCCTCTTGCCGACGATCCGGCGGCACGCGCCCGGGCCGCACTGCGAGCGGCGGCGGCGGGTCTGCGAGCGCGGGACGCCGGAGCCCGACCCCTCACTGGTTACGAGCCCGCCGAGCGCGTCGACCCCCCGCCCCCGGTGGCGGCGGTGGAGCGCCCTGTCGTGACCCAGCCACCGGTCGAGCGCCCTCGCGTGACCCAGCCACCGGTCCTGGCCGAGCCCGCCACCGAGGTGCTCGTGGCCCCCGCCCGCAGGCGGCTGCTGGCGGCCCGACCGGCGCCGGAGCCGGAGTGGACGGCCGCCGACCAGCCCCTGGACGACGAACCCTCCTCCGACCGCATCCCCGACGCCATGGACGTGCTCTCCGTGCCCGGTGTCGCCTCGGCGCCGCCGTCCCGCACATCTCCCCGCCGCGTCCCCCCGCTGGCCCGACGCCCCGCCACAGGCCCACCGGTGACGGGCAAGTCGCCGAGCCCGCCGCTGCCATCACCGACGCCGCCACCTCCGACCACCGAGGCTGAGCCCACTCCGCCCGAACCGCCGGCGTGGACGCCCCCCGCCCCGGCACCGCCCAGGGTCGGCCGGGGCGGCGTCGGTCTTTCGGTGCTGGCCATCGTCGTGTCACTGGTCGTCCCCGTGGTGGGGGCCATCGTCGGCATCGTGGCGGCCACCCGGGCCCGTCGTCGCAACCTGGCCCTGGCCGGGCTGGCCAGGATCGTCGCCGTCCTCGCCCTGGTGACCTGGCTGATGGTCGGGACCGTCGTCCTCGTGGCCGCCCGTGGCAGCACCGACTACTCCAGGCTGAAGGTGGGCGACTGCTTCGACTCCTCGGAGAGCAACGAGGTGCGCGGCATCGACGTCACGCCGTGCACCGAGTCTCACAATTCCGAGGTGTTCTTCCTGGTCACCCAGCCGTCCGGGCCGGCCGATCCTTATCCCGGCAAGGACGCACTGGTGCAGTTCGCCGCCGACGCCTGCCTCGGCCAGCCCCTCACCGACTACCTCGGGGGGCCGCTGGAGAAGTCGTCGTTCAAGGACTTCGAGATCGTGCCCCAGGAATCGGCATGGAAGGACGGGCGCCGGGTGTTGGTTTGCGGGATCGACACCGGTGGGCAGGGCCGGGTGAAGGGCTCGGCCAAGGGCCCGGCGCCCGCGGGCTGAGGGGAGAACCACCATGCCGGACGCACGCCAAGGTGGCGGCCGACGCCGCCTCAGCGCTGTTCCTCGCCGTCGAGCAGGGACAAAGCACCGTCGGTTCGGCTCGTGGTGCCTACTGGCCGCCGGCCTCAGCGTGGCCATGGTCCCCCAAGTGCTCCCCGAGGCCCGGGCGTCCTGGCAGCAGCTCGCCGGCCGCTGACGCCGGCGGGGGAGAAGGGGGCGTGAGGCCGCTACGGGCCACGTCCTTCGCCAGTTCGAGCAGCTTGACATTGAGGCGCTGCGACGCCCGCCGGAGCATGTCGAAGGCCGCCTCCGCAGTCACGCCCTCCCGGGCCATGAGGATGCCCTTGGCCTGCCCGATCACGTCGCGCGACGCCAGCGCCTGGTCCATCTGCTCGTCGTGCAGCGCCGTCGACAGGGCCATGGCCGCGTGGGCCGCGAACACCACGCCGGCCGCCTGGGCCTGGTCGTCGAACGCGTCGGCCTCCTTGGAATAGAGGTTCAACGACCCGAGGGTGTCCCCGGCGACGAAGAGCCGGAAGCCGATCATGCTGGTGACGCCGGTCTCGCGGTACGTGCGGCTGGCGAAGCTGGGCCAGCGCGTCTCCCGGCTGAGATCGCCGGTCCGGAACACCTCGTGCTCGCGTATGGCGTCCAGGCAAGGGCCCTCGCCGGTGCCGTACTGGATGGCGTCGACCGCTCCCGGCACGCCGTCACTCGCCGCCGGCGTCGTGAGCTTGCGGCCGTGCAAGAGGGTGATGCCGGCGTGGTCACATCCGTCGATCGTCTGAACGGCCAGCTCGACGATCCTCTGGAGGGTCTCCTGCACGTCGGCTTGGGCCAGCAGCGTGCGCGCCATGGCGGCGAACACCTCCTCCGGCTCCGGTCCCACGGTCCCCGCGCTCATGTCACCTTCCTTACTCCGTTCTAGGCACTGGCGGCCACCCGAGTGGCCTGTTGGGCCTCCATGCGCCGGATGTGGTCGACCGGTGCCACCAGCCAGCAGTGCGCAGTGGTGTTGGCCCAGTCCTCCAGCAGGCGGCCGGTGTGGCCCGAGCCGGTCAGCTCCTGGTGGCGCTCGAGTAGCCAGCGCAGCTCCTCGACGCTCTGGGCATCGGGCCGGGCCGCGTCGACCAGGGCGGTGTTGAGCCGGGTGGTGAGCTGGGACTCCGGATCCCACACGTAGACCTGTCCGCCCGTCATGCCCGCACCGAGGTTGTAGCCAAGGGGGCCGAGGATGACGACGGTGCCACCCGTCATGTATTCACACGCATGGTCACCCACACCCTCGACGACGGCGGTGGCGCCCGAGTTACGTACCGCGAACCGCTCGCCGGCCGATCCGGCGACATACAGCTCCCCGCCGGTGGCGCCGTACAGGCAGGTGTTGCCGGCCAGGACCGGCGTGCCGCCGGCCTCGTGGGAGGAGACGAAGGTGTTGGCCGACGGCCGGACGACGATGCGGCCGCCGGCCATGGCCTTGCCGACGTAGTCGTTGGCCTCCCCGGTGAGCTCGAACTCGATGCCATGGCCCAGGAAGGCGCCGAAGCTCTGCCCGGCCGAGCCGGCGAAGCGCACGACCACGTTGCCCGGCGGGGGGGTGGAGCCGAACTCCAGGGCCAGGGCGCCCGACAGGGCGGCGCCCACTGTGCGGTCGGCGTTGCCGATGCGATAGGCCAGCTCGATGTCCTCTCCGTCCCAGACGGCCCGGAAGGCGTCGGCCTCGAGGCGGTCGCCCAGCTCGGAGCGGGGTCGCTGGATGGCGACCGGTCGCACGAAGCACCGAGGGGCGTCGGGATCCTCGGGCGGAACTACCAGTGGGGACAGGTCCATGCTGTCGGGGCGGGGGTCGCCGAGGATCCGCTGGCGCAGGCACTCGACCCGGCCCACGGCGTCGGTCATGGTCCGCAGGCCTAGGGCGGCCAGCTCGCGGCGCAACTCCTCGGCCATGAAGAGCATGTAGGCGGCCACCCCCTCGGGTGTGCCGGCGAACTTGGCCCGCAGGTGGGGCCGCTGGGTGGCGATGCCGGTGGTGCAGGTGTCCTTGTGGCAGGCCCGCAGCATGATGCAGCCCTCGGCGATCATGGCGGCCGTGCCGAAGGAGAACTCGTCCGCGCCCAGGAGGGCGGCGACGAGGACGTCGCGCCCGGTCATCAACCCGCCGTCGACCCGCACACGCACCCGGTCGCGCAGGCCGTTGTCCATCAGCGACTGCTGGGTCTCGGCCAGGCCCAGCTCCCAGGGCAGGCCAGCGTGCTTGATCGACCCGAGCGGCGAGGCACCGGTGCCGCCGTTGGCGCCGGAGATGTGGATCACCTCGGCCAGGGCCTTGGCCACGCCGGCGGCGATGGTGCCGACGTTGTCCTCGGCCACCAGCTTCACCGAGACATCCGCCAGCCGGTTGACCTGCTTCAGGTCGAAGATGAGCTGGGCCAGGTCCTCGATGGAGTAGATGTCGTGGTGGGGCGGCGGCGAGATCAGGCCGACGCCGGGCTGGGTGTGGCGCAGGGCGGCGATCTCCTCCGACACCTTGTTGCCGGGGATCTGGCCGCCCTCGCCGGGCTTGGAGCCCTGGGCCATCTTGATGTTGAGCTCGTCCGCGTAGGCGCAGTACTCGGCGGTGACGCCAAAGCGGCCCGAGGCGATCTGCTTGATCCGGCTGTTCTTGTCGGCGGTGGGATGACCCCGGCTGATGAAGCGGGTGTGGCCCTCGCCCCCCTCGCCGCAGTTCGACTTGCCGCCGATGAGGTTCATGGCCATGGTCAGCGTCTCGTGGGCCTCGCGGCTGAGGGCCCCGTGTGACATGGCGCCGGTGGAGAACCGGGTGACGATCGCAGTGGCCGGCTCCACCTCGTCGAGGGGCACCGCCGGGCCGGCGGGCACGAGCTCGAGCAGGTCGTGCAGCTCCGTGGGGGGCCGGCTGTTGACCAGCTCGGCGAAACGGGCGTAAGTGTCGTCGTTGCCGTCGCGGATAGCGGACTGGAGCAGGTGGGCGGCCTTCATCTCGTTGAGGGCCTTCACCACCGGGTCGTTGTGGGTGTGGAACTCGCCCTTGTTCTTGAGGGCCCGGTAGTAGCCGCCCTCGACCGTGCGACCTTCCCCGTGGCGGGACAGAGCGTCGTCGCCCAGCTCGGCCCAGCCCACGCCGCCGACCACCGACGGCGTCCCGACCAGGCAGACATCGACCACCTCGGGCCCGAGGCCCAGAACCTCGAAGATCTGGGCGCCGCGATAGGAGTCGACCGTGGAGATGCCCATCTTGGACATGACCTTCAGCACGCCGTCCTCCAAGGCGGCCTGGAGCCGGTGCTGGGCTTCGGGGCCCGACAACTCGGAGTCGACGTTCTGGTCGGCCTCCCAGGCCACCGTCTCCAGGGCCAGGCCGGGGCAGATGGCGTCGGCGCCGTAGCCGAGCAGGCAGGCGACATAGTGGATGTCGCGGGCGTCGTCGGCCGAGACCACCAGACTCGTGTCGGAGCGCAGGCCCCGGGTGACCAGGCGATGGTGGACGGCGCCGGTGACCAGCAGGGCGGGGACGGGGGCGCGCTCGGGGCTCACGCCGCCGTCGTCGATGACGAGGATGCCGGCGCCGGCCGCCACCAGGCGCTCGGCCTCGTCGCACAGCCGGTCGATGGCGCCCCGCAGGCCGTCGGGCCCGTCGGCGACGGGGAAGGTGGCGTCCAGGTGGGCCGACGGGAAGGCTCCGTTGGCGTCGGTGAGCAGGGCGACGACCGCCGAGGGGTACAGGAAGAACGACTTCATGACCAACAGCGGGTCGGTGTGGGGGCCCTGGGTCAGGATGGGGCGGCGGGGCCCGAGCAGGGTCCGCAGGCTCATGACCAGGCGCTCGCGCAGGTGGTCGATGGGGGGGTTGGTGACCTGGGCGAACCGCTGCTTCAGGTAGTGGTGGACGGGGCGGGGCCGACCGGCCAGGTGGGGGAGCGGCGAGTCGTCGCCCATCGAGTAGGTGGGCTCCTTGGCCTCGTTGGCCATGTACCGCAGCACCATGGCCAGCTCCTCGCGGCTGTATCCGAACATGGCCTGGCGCCGTTCGAGTATCTCGGGCTCGGCCGTCTGCTCGATGGGCCGCCCGGGCGGGAGCTCGCGCAGGCCGTCGGCCGCCCAACGGGCATAGGCGCCGCCGGCCGCCAGGTGCTCCTTGTTCTCCTTGTCGTACACCAGGCCGGTATCGGGGTGGACGTAGAGCATCTGGCCGGGCCCAAGACGACCTCGCCGGACCTGGCCCCGGCCGGTCAGATCGACGGCGCCCGCCTCCGAGCAGCACACCACCAGGCCGTCGTCGCACACCGCCCAGCGCAGGGGGCGCAGACCGTTGCGATCGAGGCTGGCCCCGACACCGACGCCGTCGGTGAAGACCAGCCCGGCCGGTCCGTCCCAGGGCTCCATGAGCGAGGCGTGGTAGCGGTAGAAACCCCGCACGGCCGGAGCCAGGTCGCGCTCGCCCTCCCAGGCCTCGGGGACAGTCATGGCCACGGCGTGGCGGATGTCGCGCCCGCCCCGGGTCAGCAGCTCGACGACGGAGTCGAGCTGGCCGGAGTCGGAGTCCTCGGCATCGACGACAGGACGGAACAGCTCCTCGGGGCCCAGCCCGGCGGCCTCGGTGCCGAGGCTGGAGCGCGCCCGCATGCGGTTGATGTTGCCGGCCACCGCGTTGATCTCGCCGTTGTGGCACAGGGTGCGGAACGGCTGGGCCCGCTCCCACGTGGGCAGGGTGTTGGTGGAGAAGCGCTGGTGGAAGACGGCAAAGGGGGCGACGAATCGCTCGTCGGCCAGGTCGAGCCAGAAGCCGGCCAGGGCATCGGCGGTGATCAGGCCCTTGTAGACCACGGTCCGGAACGAACATGACGCCACGTACGTGCCCGTGGTGGTGGCGTCGATACGCCGGCGCAGGCGGAAGGCGGCCCGCTCGTCGGGCGCGCCCTCCATGGCCAGGATCGCCTGGACCACGCCGGGCCGCGACGAGCGGGCCAGGTCGCCCAGCACGGCGTCGTCGGTGGGCGGCACCCGCCACTCGACCACCCGGATTCCCTCGGCCGACGCCGCCTCCTCCACCGCGGCCCGCGGGTCGTCGCCCCGGACGAACAGCATGGCCACGCCGTGACGCTCACCGAAGATGGCGGCGGGGACGGGTACGAGAAGACCCGACCCGTCCGACGAGCGGGCGTCGGCCGCCACCGCCCCGCGGTGCTTCACGCAGGCCAGACCCCCCAGGGCCGCGGTGACGACATCGCGCGACGCCCGGCCGGAGATGTTGGCGACGAAGCCGATACCGCAGGCGTCGAGCTCTCGGAGTTTGCGCATGAGGATGCGTCACCTCGCCTTTGCATCTGGGCGTTCGGGATCGGGCGGCAGGGGACCGGGGCGCTTCCTTCGTCGAAGGCTTCGAAGAGCTGGTGCCTTCACGCTACAAAGAGGCGCCTTTGCCTCAACCCCGGGGTGGTGCGGGGCAAATGTAGCTCAGCCGCCGGCGGGCACCATCGGGGATTGCGCCAGGCTGAACACGTGGCCGAGGCGGGGGCTGACGGTCGCCCGCACCGCGTCGCCCTGGGAGAGCCCGGCCCCGTACAGAACAGTCGGCTCCACCAGCCATGCCCGGGCGGCGATGGCGAGGCGGCCGGCGAGCCGAGAGCGGGGCAGGGCCGAGAGCACGGCCGGCATTCTGGCCGTTCGCAGCGCTCCGCGCTTCCACGCCGGTCGAACCTACGCATGTGCATGCTACCGTATACACATGCTCACCCGACGGCTGCAGATCCTGCTCGACGACGAGCGCTACGAGCGGCTGGCCCGGCGGGCCACCGAAAACGGGACGTCGATCGCCATGGTGGTGCGCGACGCCATCGACGCCCGGTTCCCCGCCGTGGATCCGGAGAGGCGGGCGGCGGCCGACGCCATCCTGGCCGCAGAGCCCATGTCGCTACCCGAGGATCCAGTCGACTTGAAGCGCGAGATCCTCGAGACCCGTAGCAAGTGGGGGTAATCGTCGTCGACACCACGGTCCTGCTGTATGCCGTCGGTAAGGACCATGCCCTACAGGAGCCCTGCCGTCGGTTCGTGGACATGGTCGGAGACGGCCTCCGGGCGACGACGACGGTCGAGGTCATCCAGGAGTTCGCCCATGTCCGGAGCCGGCGCCGCACGCGCCACGACGCAGCGCGACTGGCGCGCTACTTCGCCGGGCTCATGTCACCCCTGCTGTCGCCCACCGCCGTCGACCTGATCGACGGCCTCGCCCTTTTCGAGGGCCGTGCCGACCTGGGCTCCTTCGACAGCGTCCTGGCCGCCGTGTGCGTGCGGCGGTCCATGACCCTGGCATCGGCGGACCGATCCTTCGCAGGGGTGCGCAGCCTGTCCGCCGTGGTCCCCGGCACGCCGGAGTTCGACGCCCTGCTCGGCTGACCGCCGTTCCTGTCGCGCTCAGGGCCACACGCGGCGGCCGGCGCGCGACGAGGCGATGGCGTCAAGGGCCCAGGCGCGTCGCCAGCTCCCGCCCGCCGGCCCGGTGAGCGACGGAGTGGTGCCGGCGGCGACCCGCTGGCGGGCCGACCACCAGTCGGTCGACCATTCGTCGGCCAGGCCGGCGACGGCGTTCTCGATGCGGACGGCCAGGCGGCGGGCGTCCTCGTCCGCCTCGGGCCACATCGGCGCCCCGAAGACGAGGTGGGCGCCCTGGCCCCGCCCCGCCATCGTGGGCCACGCCTTGCCCCGCCGCCACAGCCGGCCCGTCCCCTCCAGGTAGACGGGGACGACGGGCCGACCGCAGCGCAGCGACAGGTAGGCGGCGCCACCCCGGAAGGCCCGGCCCCAACCGTCGGGGCTGCGCCCGCCCTCGGGGAACATCACCAGGTTCCAGCCGTCGTCGACCAGCTCGGCGGCCAGGTCGGCGGAGCGGCGCCCGACCTTGACCCGCTCCATGGGGATGGCCCCGATGGCCAGGGCGGAGACCGCCCCCTTGGCCCGGCTGGTGAAGAAGTAGTCGGCCGCCGCGGCCACGATGGCCTTGTGGCGGAAGCGCTCGGGCAGCGACGTCAGCAGCAGGGCGGTGTCGAGGTGGCTGTGGTGGTTGGCCACGAAGATGGCCGGCGCATCGAGGCCGACGAGGCGGTCGTCGCCGTGGACCTGGGGCGAGGCCAGGGCGTGGATGGCCGGCCGCAGCACGTCGTCGACGAGAACGGCGCGCGCCACCCGCGCCGCGGGATTGCGGGCCCAGGCCGTCTGGTAGTCGACGCCGGTGCGGCGCTCGAGCGGGGGCCGCGGCACCGACGACGGCCAGTTCGGCTTCCCGAGCGGGAACCGGGCCCGCACCCGCACGCTCACGTCACGTCGGCCAGGAAGATGGGCGGGTTGTGGATGTGGGTGATCGACGGGTTGCGCCCGACGACGTCCTCGGCCATCTCCAGGGCATCGCGCAGGGTCGAGGCCGGCTTGAAGCCCATCCGGCGCACGGCCCGCGGCTCACCGCCGACGATGATGACCTGGCCGACGTGCTGGAGGGCGTGGGCGCCCCAGTACCACATGTAGAAGGCGTGAACGCCGTGGTAGGCGTAGCTGTTGCGGTACAGGTGGATGTACCACGGATCGGTGGCGAAGTCCTCCTCGAAGCGCTTCTCGATCTCGATCGGGTCGGTGGTCTCGGCCAGGACCTGCTCGAAGAAGTCGATGTAGCTGGGGTGGTGGACCGGGTGGAACTCCCAGCGCGTCGGGTGGCTCATGATGACCACGCCGCCCTCGCGGACGAGGGGCTTGCCCCGGTACAGGTTGAAGAAGTACCCGAGGCCGAGGCACATCACCAGCAGCGGGTTGAGGATTGAGTTGACGTTGTAGGGGCCCACGTAGGGCAGGCCCATGGTGAGCACGTCGGCCTGGCCCTGGACGGGCACCAGGTGCTGGCGGTGCAGGTTCTCCAGGGTCAGCTTGTGGACGGCCTCGACCTCGCCGGCCTGCACGCTGGTCATCTTCTGGGGCGACTTCATAGTGTGGAAGACGCTCCGCGCCATCCGGGGCGGCACCCGGTCCAGGCTCTTGGCCGTCGCCATGTACGAGGCACGGTCACGCGCCGACCACTCCCACTCCCGCTTCTGCAGGAAGCCGAACGGGCTCGGGAACGTGTCGCTGTTGAGGGTGGTCTCGATCTGGAAGATCTTCACCGCCCCCGCCAGCAGCCGGCCCATGCGCCACGTGGAATTGTGCAGCTCCGAGTGGGGCGGGTCCATGAACGACCGGCTGTGTTGCATGCCGGTCACGTTGTGGTGGTGCTTGAGGCTCCGGTAGGAAGACAGCCCGGTCATGGTCGACTTGTGGCCGCCGTCCATGGCCACCAGGTTGATGTTGACGTAGATAAGCAGGTCGCTGGTGACGGCCCGCTTGTTCAGCTCGACGTGCTCGCCGAGGTCGGTCTTGCCCACCAGGACCAGGTTGTCGTGGTCCTCGGCATCGTGCTGGGTCAGCATGCCGTGGGGGGCGAAGGAGTCGTAGATCCGGTCACCCAACATGTGGCGCAGCTCGGGCTCGGACATGCGCCGGTGCAGGCCGTGGGCCACGATCAGCTCGACGTCGTCCACGCCGGCGGCGGCGGCCATGTCGAGGGTGATCTCGATGACCCGCTGGCGGCTGTCGGGGCGCTGCATGGGTGGCAGGGGGACGGCCTGGTTGTCGAAGGCGATGGTGAGCTTCATGCCCGCCCGCAGGAGCGACGGGAGGGGCTGGCTGTCGCCCACCGGGTTGAGTAGGGCCTGACGGATGGCGCCGTCAGGGTCGGTCAGCGGGTCGATGGGCTCGGCCGGGTAGACGACGCGGCTCCCCGGCGGCAGCCGCTCCAGCCGGAACCCCTCGCCGTGGTGGAAAAGGATGGGCGGCGTCGACCGGTCGACCTCCAATACGAACCCCGGCCTGCTCATCGGGCCGCTCTGCTTGCTGTTTCGCTCGCCGAGGGCTCGCTCAACGGTGCTTCTCTCCTCGTAGGTCGAAGGCCACTTTGACCGCCCCCCGTGACCCGGCGTTGGCGGCGTGGTCGATGGCCTCACGGTAGCGTTCGAGGGGATAGGTGACCGAGACGAGACGGCCCAGGTCGGCGTCGGCCACCAGGTCCATGGCCAGGTCGAAGGTGCGCTCGCCACCCGCCTCGACACCGTAGGCGTAGGCCCCCACCAGGCGGATCTCCTTGTGCCACAACCCGGTCAGGTCGACCGACACCCGCCCGGGCATGCCGACCATCACGACCTGCTCGCGGGGCCGGACGATGGCCAGGGCGTCGGCCAGGCTGGCGGCCGAGCCGACGCAGTCGAACACGACCTCGGCGCCCTCGCCGACGCCGTCGCCCACCATGGGGGACCGGCTCATGCGCCGTACCGCCCGGCGGACCTCTCCCGGCTCGACCACCACGTCGGCCCCCAGCTCGATGGCCACCTTGCGCTGCTCGGGGTGCTTGGCGGAGGCGATCAGCGTGCCGGGGCGGAGGTGGCGGCGCACGGCGGCGATGGTGCACAGCCCGACGGTGCCCGCGCCCAGGACCACGACGCTCGCCGGTTGGCCGTTTCCCACTCGTCGAGCGGCGTGGACCGCGCAGGCGGCGGGCTCGATCATCACCGCCGCTTCGTCGCTCATGGCGTCGGGGACGGGGTGGAGCTGGCTCTCGTGAGCCACCAGCGAGGTCGACCACCCGCCGCCGGTGTCGACGCAGAAGCCGGTCTGCAGGCCGGGCTCGAGCCCGCCGAGGGCCAGGTTCTGGCAGCTCCCGGTCAGGCCGGCGGCGCAGAACGAACAGGGCGGGTCGATGCCACGGGGCACGCAGCTCAACACCGGCTCGACCACCACCCGACCGCCGTCGCTGTCGGCCACGATCTCGTGGCCGGGCACGAACGGGAACGACACGATGGGCTC
>JBBSIS010000050.1:0-17371 GCA_038231955.1 Acidimicrobiales bacterium | reverse complement strand
CTTGTCGTCGCCGTCGCCTTCGGCGCCGCCCTGGTCACCTCCATGGGCCATCTCGGCGTCAGCGAGCTGGTCTTCCCCGTCGTGCAGCTCACCGGGCTGGTCGTGCTGGCCACGTTGGCCGGCCTGGTCGCCGGTGTGCTGCCGGCTCGGCGGGCCGCGTCACTCGGCATCCTTGACGCCATCGGCCGGGAGGGTTGACCCAAGGCCGCCGGAGACGCGGCGATGTTACAGAAGGGCGACATTCCGCTGTCATCCCGCCCCAGGTCATCCGGACCGGGTAGGGATACCTCATCATCCTCGACGCGGCCGGACGGAGATCGATCCCAGATGAACAGAGGACAGCACTGATGCCCGGTGGGGCCATGACGCCGAGCCTGGTGGTCGGCGCACCCTTCCCGGATCTGGTCCTCCGTGACCACGCCGGCAGCGAACGCAGGCTGTCGCAGCTCGCCGGTGACGACCCGGTGCTCCTACAGTTCTACAGGGGGTGGTGGTGCCCGAAGGAACAAGCCTTCTTCCGTAACCTCGTCGACCTCCAGGCCGAGGCCGAGGTGGCCTACACGAGGTTCGTGTCGGTCAGCGTCGACCCACCCGAGGTCCAGGCCGCCTTCCGGGTCGGCATCGGGGCGCGGTGGACGTTCCTCTCCGACAGCGAGCGGGTGTGGGTCGACGAGCTCGGGCTCATGGAAAATGCCGACGCCACTCACCGGCCCTACCTGCCAACCGTGTTCACCCTCAGGCCCGACCTGACCATCCAGTCGGTCTACAACGGGTACTGGTTCTGGGGCCGGCCCACCAACGAGGAGCTCCGCCACGACTTCCGGGCCATCTCCCAGGCCATCCGTTCCGACTGGGATCCGACGTGAGCGAGTGAGCTGGGCTTGGTTCGACCGCTGCGGCCAGCCCGCCCCGGGCGTCGTTGCGTCGGCCCCGGTGTGGACGGCTGACGGCGCCCGCGCCGGCTTCTTCTGCGCCTGGGACCACAGCGCCGCCCAACCGTCGTCGACGGCGTCGAAGATCGACGGGCGGGCCATCGACGCCCAGGGCGGGCCGGGCTGGGTGTCGCTCGTCCTTGCCCCACCCGGGCTCTTCCTGCCTTTCGACGACCCCGCCGTCGCCCACGCCACGCGCATGGTGCTGTCGATGCCGCCCGCCGACATCGTCTCCACGCTCGTCGAAGGCGACGATCGGTGCCGCGGCGCCTTCACCGGTGAACGTGAACGGTCGGGACGGCTTGCCTATGACCCGTTCGCCACGTTGTTCCCCGCGGTGACGTTGCGGGTGGGGGCGGGTTTCCTTGGCCACATGCCGGCCCCGACCGGGCCCTCCACGCAGCGCTATGGCGGTGGGAACCCGTGGCCGTGGGACCGGTTCGGCGAGCCGACATGAGTGATCGTTCCATCGCCGACTACGGGCTGCTGTCCGACTGCCATTCGGCGGCGCTGGTCAGCGGCGAGGGCTCGATCGACTGGTTGTGCTTCCCGCGCTTCGACTCGCCGTCGGTGTTTGGCCGCCTCCTCGATCCCGATGCCGGGCACTGGTCGATCAGGCCGACCGCCGAGTTCGACGTTCGCCGCCGCTACCTGCCGGGCTCGCTGGTCATTGAGAACCAGTTCGCCACGGCTGACGGCATGGTGATGGTGACCGACGCCTTGGTCTTCGAGAGCGGCGAGCGGGGGCATGAGATCGGCGCGAATGCCCCCCATGCGCTCGTCAGGGTGGCCGAGGTCACGGAGGGGACCGTGGAGCTGGAGGCGGAGTACCGCCCGCGCCCGGAGTACGGGCTGGTGAGCCCCCGCCTCGAGATGGTCGACGGCGTCGTGGTGTCCCATGGCGGCGCCGATGTCCTCTGTGTGGCGGGCCCGCTCCCCACAGAGCTGCCAGGCACTTCGGCGCGATGGCGCCTGATGCTTCGGAAAGGGGAGCGGGTCGCGTTCGCGTTGCGCCATGGGCAGCGATGGGAGCCGCTCCCGGGGCCCTGGTCCGAAAAGGAGATTGTTCGTCGCTTGGCCGACACGGTGGCCGGGTGGGAGAGCTGGTCGGTCCTGCACCAGCGCTATCGGGGACCGGCCGAAGAGTTGGTGCACATCAGTGGCCGGGTGCTGCGGGGCCTCACGTACCAGCCGACGGGGGCCATCATCGCCGCCCCAACGACGTCGCTGCCCGAGAAGTTGGGCGGCACTCGCAACTGGGATTACCGGTACTGCTGGCTGCGCGATGCCAGCTTTACCCTCGATGCCCTGTGGGTGGCGGCCTGTCCGGACGAAGCGGGACGTTTCGTCCAGTGGATCATCGACACGGCGGGGACGTCACTGCACCAAGAGTCAGGCCTGCAGATCATGTACGGCGTCGGTGGCGAGCACGACCTGACCGAACGGGAGCTCCCCCACCTGGCCGGCTGGCGGGGGAGCCGGCCGGTGCGGGTGGGCAACGCGGCCTGGGACCAGACCCAGATCGACATCTACGGAGAGCTACTGGACGCGGTGGTGCGGTTGAAGGACCAGATCGGCCCCCTTCCCGAGACGGCCTGCCAGTTCCTCGCCGACGTGGCCGACGCCGCCGCCGCATCGTGGGGCCGGCCGGATGCCGGCATCTGGGAGGCTCGGGGTGAGCAGCGGCAGCACTTGTACTCGAAGCTCATGTGCTGGGTAGCCCTCGACCGGGCATTGCTCCTGGCCGAATGGATCGGGCGAGGCGACAAGGCGGCCTACTGGGCGGCCAGTCGGGAGGAGGTGCGCACGGCCATCCTCGATCACGGCTGGAGCGAGCGAGCTGGCTCGTTCACCCAGAGCTTCGGCGACGACACCCTCGATTCGTCGGCCCTGATGATGGTCATCACCGGCTTCCTCCCGATGGAGGATCCCCGCATGCTGGCCACCGTCGAGAAGATCGCCGACGAGCTCTCGGCGCCGTGCGGCCTGCTCTATCGCTTCAGCGGCGACGACGACCCACAAGGGGGGGAGGGGGTCTTCGTCATCTGCACCTACTGGTTGGTGCAGTGCCTGGTCGCCGCCGGCCAGTCGGAGAGGGCCATGGAGCTCTTCGAGCGGGCCACCGCCTACACCAACGACCTGGGCCTGCTCAGTGAGGAGGCCGATCCGGCGACCGGCGAGCTGATGGGCAATTTCCCCCAGGCCTTCAGCCACGTCGGGTTGGTCAACGCGGCATGGGCATTGTCAGGGATGGGGCGCCTCGACGCCAGTCCCACCTGAGTGGCCAGTCCGTCCTGAGCGATCGAGCCGGTACCCGGCGCCCCAGACGGTGACCAGGAGCACTGGATGGGCGGGGTCGGGCTCGATCTTCTCCCGCAGCCGTCGGACGTGGACGGTCACCGTCGACAGGTTGCCGACGGTGTAGCCCCAGACGCGCTCGAGCAGTTCCTCTCGTGAGAACGTCCGGGTGGCATGGCCGGCGAGGAAGGCGAGCAGGCGGAACTCCAGGGCGGTGAGGGCCACCCATACCCCGTCGACACGCACCCGTCGGCCACCGATGTCGAACGCCAACGCGTGGGAAGGGTCGGTGGCGACGGGCGCCGGTGCCAATGCCGCTCGCGTGCGGCGCAGCACGCTGTGGACCCGGGCCACAAGCTCATCGGGGGCCACCGGGCTGGGCACGAAATCGTCGGCGCCCAATCGCAGGCCCCATGTCCGCTCGTGCTCGTCGCCTCGGGGGCTCATCATGACCACGGGAACGTCGGAACAGGCCTTCAAACGCTGGAAGGCCAAGCCGTCATCGCCGGGGAGCCGGGGGTCGAGCACGACGAGGTCGGCCCACGAGGACTCGATCCAGTCCATGGCCTGGACAGCACTCGGGCTCACCTCCACGGCGAAGCCGGCGCGAGTCAAGCACCGGCGGGCCATCTGGGCCGTGGGCCCATCGCTCTCGATGACCAGCACCCGGGCGGTCATCTGTCAGTCTGCGTGACGCCGGCGCGCGGAGGCCATCCCACATCGACGCTAACAGCGGTACCCGTCCCAGTTGTTACAGAACGAGAACACTTCGCCGGATCCCGCTTGCGCGCCGTGCGTCCTGTGGGATGTTCCAACGGTGACGACCGCAGTGGCGAACACTCACCGTTCCGCGAGGCGATGAGTGGCGGGCTTCATTGCAAGCACTCGCCCGACGAGAGCCCGGCTGGGCCGGGCCGAAGCGATCGCGCACATAATGGCGCGCTCGTTCCCGGAGGACGCGCTCGACCTCACCGGGCTCGAACTGGAGTGGCTGGTCGTCCCCGGTGCCGGCGGGCACCCCCTCGACCTTGACCGCACAGCGCCGGAGGACTTTCCCCTGCCGGGCGCCAGCGCCGTCAGCATCGAGCCCGGCGGACAGATCGAGCTCAGTTCACTGCCGCGGCCCGACCTGGCCTCGCTATGCCGCGACGTCGCCCTCGACACCTCGGCCCTGGGCGATCGGGTGGCCCGCAGCGGCGCCCAGCTTCTCGGCATGGGCCTGTCGCCCGGCGAAGCCGGGCCCCGCCGTCTGCGCACGCCGCGCTACGACGCCATGGCCGAGTTCTTCGCGGCCGACGGACCGGCCGGGTCGATGATGATGACCTCGACGGCGTCGTTGCAGGTCAACGTGGGGCTTGGGTCGCCCGCAGCACGCCAGGACCGCTGGCGGCGCGCCAATGCGCTCGGCCCGGTGCTGGCTGCCGCCTTCGCCAATTCCCCGCTGGCGGCCGGCGGGCCCACGGGACTGGCCTCCACCCGGCTGGCCGTCTGGTCGGCGATCGACACGTCCCGCACGGCCGCCGCCTGGCGCCCGGGACGTTTGATCGAGTCGTGGGCCCCTTATGTGCTCGACGCCCGAGTGATGCTCATCCGCGGCGACGATCACGATTTCGCCGCGCTGGGCCACGTCGCCCTTCCGTTCGGCCGCTGGCTCACCGACGGCCACGAGCTCGGGTACCCGACCCTCGACGACCTGGATTACCACCTGACCACGCTGTTCCCGCCGGTCCGGCCCAAGGGGTGGCTGGAGCTCCGCTTCCTCGACGCCCTCCCCGCACCGTGGTGGCCGGCGGCCGCCGCCGTCACCGCCGCTCTGGTCGGCCACGAGGAAGCGGGCTGCCGCGCCGAGCTCGCCGCCAGCTGCTTCCACGCGTCGTGGCGACTGGCGTTCACGCACGGGCTCCGCCATCCCGGCCTGCAGCGCGCCGCAGAGGAATGCTTCGCCGCCGCGTCGGCGGTGATGACCGACATAGGTGCCGGGACCGTGGTCACCGATGCGCTCGACGGGTACGTCGACCGGTTCGTGGCTCGGGGCCGCACCCCGGCGGACGAACGGCTGGACGCCTTCGAGCGCACCGGCTCGCCACTGCTGGCTGAGGACGCCCACCAGCTGGTCGGGGCGGCCCAATGACGACGACGCCGAACATCGCGGTCCGCATCGACACCCATGTGGGGAACGAGGACGAAGGCTGGTGTTGGTGCCGAAGTGAAGGCCAATGGCGAAGTTCTGGTTCCACGCGAAAGGACGTCGATGCGAACGGGTGACGTAGCCGGGGCAGTAGGCAAGGGCCTGGTGGCCGGGGTGGCAGGGACAGCGCTGATGACGCTGGCCAGCACTATCGAGATGAAGCTCCAAGGCCGCGACGCGAGCTCGGCACCCGCCGATGCCGCGGCCAAGGTCCTCGGCATTGAACCGAAGGGCGATGCCGAGAAGGCGCGGTTCTCCAACGTGGTTCACTGGGCCTACGGGACGTCGTGGGGGGTGCTGCGGGGCCTGCTCGGCGCCGCCGGGCTGCCGGCGCCGGTGGCCGCCGGCGCCCACTTCGCCGCGGTCTGGGGCAGCGGCCTCGTCATGCTGCCGGCGTTGGAGGTGGCGCCACCCCTGGCCGAGTGGGGTGCCAAGGCGATCGCCCTCGATGCCTTCCATCACCTCGTCTACGTGGCGGGCGCCAGCCTGGCCTACGGCGCACTCGACGCCCGCTCGTGCCGACCGTGACCGGTTCGCGGGACGGCCAGCGGACACGATCGTGGACGTGACAGAGGGGCCCGGGCCCCGACGCCGACAGCCTCCCATCGCCGACTACGGGTTCCTCTCCGATTGTCATTCCGCGGCCCTTATCGACCGTCGGGGCTCGGTCGACTGGTGGTGCGTGCCCAGGTTCGACTCGTCGTCGGTCTTCGGCCGCCTACTGGATCGGGATGCCGGCCACTGGTCGATCCACCCGGTGGGCGACTTCGATGTCGAGCGCGACTACGTCGGTGACTCACTCGTCCTCCGCTCGGTTGTCCGGACCGCCGGCGGGGAGCTGACCCTCACCGACGCGCTGGCCCTCGATCCCGGAGCACGCGGCCATGACCTCGGTCTCGAGTCCCCGCACACCCTCCTACGCCGGGTGGATGGCGTTCGGGGGAGCGTCGAGCTCGAGGTGGATTTCGCTCCGCGCATGGAGTATGGCCGCACCGAGCCCCACATGCGCCCGGTGGCGACCGGTGTGGTGGCCCGTGGCGGGCCGGCGCAGCTCACCTTGACCAGCCCCGTCCCGCTCCAGTGCCAGCACGGGTCGGCGCGAGCCCGTTTCGTGATCACGCCGGGAGAGGCGATGGAGTTTCGGGCCTCCTACCGACCATCGTTCGACCGGGCGTGGCCCGAGGACTCCGCAGGCCTGGCCACGATCGAGGACACACTGGAGGCCTGGCAGTCGTTGTCGACGATCCATGAGGGCTACCAGGGCCGCTTCGGGCGCCAGGTCCGCCGCAGCGCCACCGTCCTCCAAGGGCTCACCTTCGCGCCCTCGGGCGCCGTCGTCGCTGCCGCCACCACCTCTCTTCCTGAGCGAATGGGCGGCGAGCTCAACTTCGACTACCGCTACGCGTGGCTGCGGGACCTCAGCCTGACTGTCCGCTCACTGTGGATTGCGGCCTGCCCCGACGAGCCGAAGCGCCTGATCGACTGGTTCGTGAACGCCGCCGGGACGGTCGGCGACGAGCTGTTCCAGATCATGTACGGCGTCGGTGGCGAGCGAGACCTGTCCGAACACACCCTGGAGCACCTGAGCGGCTATCACGACAGCCGGCCGGTCCGGGTCGGGAACGCGGCGTGGGGCCAGGTCCAGCTCGACGTGCTCGGCGAGGTCCTCGAGGCTGTCCACCTTCTGCACGATGACCTCGGCCAGCTGAGCGACGAGATCCAGACGCTGCTCGTCGTGCTGGCCGACCGGGCCGCGGCCGGCTGGGCCGAGCCCGACGCCGGGATGTGGGAGGCGCGGGACCGCCGCCGGCACTACGTGTCGTCCAAGGTCATGTGCTGGGTGGCTCTCGACCGGGCCATCGCCCTGGCCGACCGCCCGGGTGACGGCCTCGTCGTCCAGGGCGCAGACCCGGCCGGGTGGGCCATCGCCCGCGAAGAGATTCGTGCTGCGGTGATCGAGCAGGCATGGAGCCCCACCGCCGGGGCCTACAGCGGCGCGTTCGCCTCAGACGACCTGGACGCCTCGGTCCTACTCCTCCCGCTGGTCGGGTTCCTGCCCGCCGACGATCCCCGGATGAGGGCCACCATCGACGTGATCGAGCGTGACCTCGGCACCGGGGGGTTGGTGCGCCGGTGGCCCGGGGACGACAGCGGCTTTCTCATTTGCACCTTCTGGCTGGCGGAATGTTTGGCCCTGGCCGGCGATGTCGAGCGGGCGGAGGCCTGGTTCACCAGCGCCGCCGGGTACGCCAACGACCTCGGCCTGCTGTCGGAGGAGGCGGTGCCTCACGGCGGCCCGCTTCTCGGGAACTTCCCCCAGGCGTTCTCCCACGTGGGACTGATCAACGCCGCCTGGCGCATCTCGCAGGCCTCGAACCCGCAGGCCCCATCGCCCACTCACCATGAGGAGACGCCATGACCGCACAACGACTGCCCGGCAAGACCGCGATGATCACCGGATCCGACTCGGGTATCGGCCAGGCGTCGGCCATCGCCTTCGCCGCAGAGGGCGCCGACGTGGTGATCACCTACCTCCACGACGCTGAGGGCGCCGCCGACACCCGCAAGGAGGTGGAGGCCGCCGGGCGGAGGGCGGTCGTGGTCCAGCTCGACATCAGCGACGAGACGCAAGTGTCGGCCGCCTTCGACCAGGCGCTGGAGAGCTTCGGCGCCATCGACATCCTGATGAACAACGCCGGGGTGGACGCATCGGGCACCGAAGTGGCCGAGCTGATGACGGAGGTCTTCGACACCGCCATCCGGACCAACGTCTACGGCGCCTTTTTCTGCTGCCGCCGTTTCATCCAGGAGCGCAAGCGCCAGGGTGGTGGCGGCAAGATCATCAACGTCACCTCCGTCCACGAGGACATCCCCAACGCCGGGGGCGCCGACTACGACTGCTCGAAGGGGGCGGTCCGCAACCTGACCCGCACCCTTGCCCTCGAACTGGCCCCGCTGAAGATCAACGTCAACAACCTGGCGCCGGGCATGGTGCTGACACCGTTCAACCAGCCGGCCATCGACGATCCCGACCTGCTTGAGAAGCAGGTCCAGAGCATCCCGTTCCAGCGGGCCGCCCAGCCGGCGGAGATCGCCCGCCTCGCCCTCTTCCTGGCATCGGCCGATTCCGACTACTGCACGGGCTCGACCTTCACCATGGACGGTGGCCTGGCTCGGAACCTGGGCCAGGGCGCCTAGGTGCGCCTACTTTCTTCACCGCCACAACGATCGAGAGAGCGAGGCAGACATGAGTGATCAGCGGTCCAGCAGGGTGCCGGTTGCAGTGGGTGCGCTCAGCGGCCTGGTCGCCGCGCTGGTGATGACCCTGGTGCAGGCGCTCCTGCGTCTCGGGCTGGGGGTTCCGTCCCCGGCCGAGCTCATCGGCGACCGGTTGGGCGAGCGGGTGCCCGTCAAGCCCTTTCTCAACCTGATCGGGCTGTTCGGCAGCTACGGGCGCCTGAAGGCGCTCAGCGTGTTCGGCGTGCTTGGCGCCACCCTGCTCCTGGGGGCGATCGTCGGCGCGGTCTACGCCCGGGTGACGGAGCGCCGGCGCCTGGCCGAGGGCCCGGACTTTGGGGGCTCGGGGGTCAGCCGGCGGGCGCTGATCGTGCTGGGGGCCACGATCGGCGTGGCCTGGGTGATCTCGGTGGCCGCGTTCTGGCCGCTGCTGGCCAGCTACTACCGGGGTTCGGCCCGGGGCACCGCCCGCGTGGCCAACGCCGCCGCCTTACTGTTCGCCTACACGGTCTTCGCCGCCGCCCTGGTGGGCACGTACCGGCTGCTCGTCCGGCCCCCGGCCGAGGTGTCCACCGGGAGGCCAGTCGGCCGGCGGGCCCTGCTGGCCGGCGGTGCCGGGCTGGGCCTGGCTGTGGCCACCGGGGGTGTGTTGCAACGGCTCTACACGCGCTCCACCTTCGGCTACGACGGCAAGCAGCTCAACGGCGACATCGAGCCCATCACCCCGATCGGGTCGTTCTACGTCGTCACCCAGAACCTGATCGACCCCGACGTCGATCGTGGCGCGTGGCGGCTGGAGGTGGGCGGCGAGGTGGACAACCCGCGCCAGTACGATTTCGCCGCCATCAGCGGCCTGCCCTCGGTGGTACAGGAGTCGACGCTGGCCTGCATCAGCAACGGCGTCGGCGGCGGCCTCATGAGCAACGCCCGTTGGAAGGGCGTGCCCCTGCGTATGCTCCTCGAGCAGTCCCGTCCCCGAAAGGATGTGCGCGACGTCGTCTTCCACGGCGTCGACGGCTATACCGACACCTTCCCCCTGGCCAAGGCCATGGACCCGACCACGCTCGTCGCCTACGAGATGAACGACCGGCCCCTGCCGCAGCGCCACGGCTTCCCTGTCCGCATCATCGTCCCCGGCCTCTACGGCGAGAAGAACGTGAAATGGATCGACCGGATCCGCCTGTCGGCCACCGAGGAGCAGGGCTTCTACGAGAACCAGGGGTGGGGCCCCGATTTCACCGTTCGAACGCAGTCGCGCTTCACCGCGCCCGACTTCGCTCGCCCGCTGCCGATGGCCGGGGCTGTGCTGCGAGGGACGGCATTCGCCGGCGACCGAGGCGTGTCCAAGGTGGAGGTGAGCGTCGACGACGGTGCCACCTGGCAGTCGGCCACGCTCGACTACGCCCCCTCCCGCCTTACGTGGAGCCTGTGGAGCTACCGCTGGGAGCCGAGCCGTCCGGGCGAGCGCCGCCTGGTGGTGCGGGCCGTCGACGGCACCGGAGCCCCCCAGATCGACAAGCAGAAGACCAGCGGGCCGGAGGGGGCCACCGGTCTCCACCGGGTCACCGCGATGGTCGGTTGAGCCACGTTGCCCGGGCGCCAGCCCATCGCCGAGGTGCGAGGTGCCCGGCCCGGCCATGGTTTGATGTTCAAGCGGGCCGACGTCGAGCGGTGGGCCGTGGCATGAACGACATCGTCCGCGCTCGAGGTGGAAGAGACCGAGGGGAGCAGCCGTGAAGCCGATTGCCGCCGAGTCGTTGGTGACCCGTTTGATCGAGTGGGGGGTCGAGGTCGTCTTCGGCCTGCCCGGCGACGGGATCAACGGGCTGTTCGAAGCCCTGCGCCGCCATCAGGACACGCTGCGCTTCGTCCTCGTCCACCACGAGGAGGCGGCGGCGTTCATGGCATGCGCCTACGCCAAGACCACCGGCCGCCTCGGCGTATGCATCGCCACCTCGGGCCCGGGCGGCATCCACCTGCTCAACGGCCTCTATGACGCCAAGCTCGACCACCAGCCGGTGCTGGCTATCACCGGCATGCAGGAGACCGCCCTGCTGGGGACCGGCTACCAGCAGGAGGTCCACTTGGAGCAGGTGTTCGCCGACGTCGCCGAGTACAGCGTCATGGTCAGCAACCCCCGGCACGTCACGACCCTGGTCGACATGGCGGTACGGACGTCGCTCGCCCGGCGGGGCGTCAGCCACATCACCTTCCCCAACGATATCCAGGGTGCGCCGGCCGACGCCGACCCTTACCCGGGGGTGGCACCGGCCCGGGCCCCGGCCACCGCGCCCTTCTTCCTCCCGGCTCCAGGCCGGCCCCGGGACGAAGACCTGCGCCGGCTGGCCGACGTGCTCGATGCCGGCTCCAGGATCGCCATCCTGGCCGGCGCCGGCGCTCTGCACGCCCGCGACGAGCTGCTGGCCGTGGCCGAGCTCCTGGGCGCCCCGATCGTGAAGACGTTGTCGGGCAAGGCGTGTGTGCCCGACGACTCGCCGTTCACCACCGGCGGTATCGGGCTGCTGGGCACCCGGCCGTCGGAGACGCTGATGGGCGAGATCGACACCCTGTTCATGGTCGGCACCAACTTCCCCTTCACCAAGCATCTGCCCGATCCGAGTGCGGTCCGGGTCGTCCAGATCGAGGCCGACCCGGTCCGGGCCGGCAACCGCATACCGACCGAGGCGCCGGTCATCGGCGATGCCAAGGAGGCCCTGGCCGCCCTGGTCCCGCTCCTGCGGCGCCGGGACGACCGTTCCTTCCTCGAGACGTGCCAAGGGCGGATGCAGCATTGGCGGGAGCAGATGTCGGCCCTGGAGAACGTCGAACGAGACCCGATCGCCCCGCAGTACCTGATGTCCGTCGTCGACCGGCTGGCCACCACCGACGCCATCCTGACCTGCGACTCGGGCACCATCGCCACCTGGGCCGCTCGCCACTGGACGGTCCGGGGCGGCCGGGAGTTCTACCTGTCGGGCAACCTGGCGTCGATGGCGCCCGGGCTGCCCTACGCCATCGCCGCCCAGCTCGCCCATCCCGGCCGCCAGGTCATCGCCTTCGTGGGTGATGGCGGCTTTGCCATGCTCATGGCCGAGTTCCTCACTGCCGCTCGCCACCAGCTGCCGGTCAAGGTGATCGTCAACAACAACGGCAGTTACGGGCAGATCCTGTGGGAGCAGATGGTGCTCGGCTACCCCGAGTTCGGCACCCGCCATGACTCCGTCGCCGACTTCGCCCCATGGGCCCGTTCGTGTGGCGGGTTCGGGGCCAAGGTGACCTCGCCGGGCGATGTCGAGGCCGCGGTGCGCGATGCCTTGGCCCACGACGGCCCGGCGCTGGTCGACTGCGACGTCAACCCGGACGAGCCACCGATGCCGGGTCTGCTCACCTCGGAGCAGGTCAAGGGCTTCAGCGAGGCGTTCCTGCACGGCCAGCCCCACAAGGCCAACATCGTCAAGTCGGTGGTGGCGGACACGATCGAGAAGCTCCGCTCGTGAAGCGGCGCCGATCCGTACGTCCTCTCCAGGTGGCCGAGCACGCCGCCGCCGTCTACCTCGACGACGTCCGCACCGGCCGGTTCGAGCGCAGCCTGTCCGGCCTGGCCGCCGTCGGCGCTCTGGTCACCGGCGCGGAGATCTGGTTGGAGCACGACCGGGCCAGCTTTGCCAACCACATGATGTGGTTGCCGGTGGCCATGTCGCCCGTGGCTGCCGCGGCAGGAGTGGGCGGCGTGTTCAGCAAGCGGGTGGCCAAGACCGCGCTGCCGCTGGCCTCCGCGGCCGTGGTCGTCAACGGGCTCCAGGGCACGTACCTGCACGCCCGGGGCATCTCCCAGCGCCCCGGCGGCTGGCGGATGGCCCGGTACAACATGGAGATGGGGCCACCCCTGTTCGCACCACTGCTGGTCGTGGTCGTGGGCGGCATGGGCCTGCTGGCCGCCGTCCTGCGGCGGGAAGGCTCATGACCCTGCGGCGGGAAGGCTCATGACGACGCCGGGTAACCATGGGCGGTTCGACGGCTACGACGTGCTGTCGCAGGCGCCGGCATGGGACCCGGTCACGACCGGGGTGGTCCTGGGCCGGCTCGGCCCGCCCGCGCCGCTGCGGTTCTTCACCGAAGCGGAGGGGGCCACCGCCGCCCCCCTGCTCGATCGCCTGCTCGGCCAGGACGTAGAGCCGCGCGTCAACCTGGTGGCCGTCGTCGACACCCGGCTTGCCCTGGCCATGACCGACGGCTGGCGCTACGCCGACATGCCGCACGACGGCGAGGCTTGGCGACGCTCGCTGGCGGCCATCGACGAGGACGCGCGACAGAAGTTCGGCATGGCCTTCGCTCGCCTCGAGATCGAGGGCCAGCGCGACGTGGTGCAGGGCGTGCAGGACAAGCTGGACGAGTTCTGGCGCGATCTGCCCGCCCGTCACGTGTGGAGCCTCTGGACCCGCTATGCCTGCGCCGCCTTCTACAGCCACCCCTGGGCGTGGAACGAGATCGGCTTTGGCGGCCCGGCGTACCCCCGTGGCTACAAGAACCTCGGTCTCGAGGCGCGCGAGCCATGGGAGCGCCCCGAACGAGACGCCCGAGACCCGGTGCCGTGGGGGGCCCGCGCCGCGCAGGCCCGCACCGAGCACCGGCCGGCGCCTCAATGAGCGAACGTTCATGAGTGTGCGAGACCGCAATGCCAGCGCCTGGCTGTTGCCCAATGACGGGACACGCTCCCCGCACGCCCTGCGCCGCGACATGCGCCGCTTCGACGATACCGATGAGGTGGACATCGTCGTCATCGGCTGCGGCGCGGGCGGTGGTGTCCTGGCCCAGCGCCTGGCCCGGGCCGGGTGGAAGGTCGTCGCCATGGACGCCGGGCCGTTTTGGGATCCTGACGCCGACTGGGTCTCCGACGAGGTCGGCAGCCATCAGCTCTACTGGACCGACCCGAGGGTGATAGAGGGCGACGACCCGGTGCCGCTCGGCTCGAACAACTCCGGCCGCGGCGTGGGCGGCAGCACCATCCACTACGCCGGCTACACCCCTCGCTTCCACCCCAGCGACTTCCGGACCTTCACCGACGACGGCGTCGGTGCGGACTGGCCGCTGGAGTACGGCGACCTCCGCCCGTACTACCACGACCTCGAGGCCGAGCTGCCCGTCGCCGGCCAGGCCTGGCCGTGGGGCGACCCCCACCGCTACCCGCAGTCGCCCCACCCCGTCGGGGGGAACGGGCTGGTGTTCCAGCGCGGCTGCCAGGAACTCGGCATCGAGACCCGGGTCGGCCCCGTCGCCATCGTCAACGGCCGGTTCGGCAACCGCCCGCACTGCATCTACCGTGGCTTTTGCCAGCAGGGCTGCAAGGTCAACGCCAAGGCGTCGACGCTCATCACCCACATACCCGACGCCCTGGCCCACGGCGCCGAAATCCGCCCGGACTCGATGGTGACGCGCGTCGAGATCGACGAGCGCACGGGTCGGGCGACGGGCGCGCGTTACATGCGCAACGGACAGGAGCGTTTCCAACAGGCCCGGGCGGTGGCGGTGGCGGGATACGCGATCGAAACACCCCGGCTCCTGCTGCACTCGACGTCGTCCCGGTTCCCGGATGGCTTGTGCAACGACCACGATCTGGTGGGCCGCTACGTGATGGTGCAGGGGGCGCCGCAGACCGCCGGGCGCTTCGCCGAGGAGGTACGGGCGTACAAGGCCCCGCCGCCCGAGGTGTCCACCGAGGCGTTCTACGAGACAGACCCGTCCAGTCCTTTTCGCCGCGGCTACTCGATCCAGTGCGTCAGTCCCTTGCCGGTCACCTTCGCCGAGCACGTCCTGGCCCAGGGCCACTGGGGCGTGGTCGCCCGGGAGTACATGCGCGACTACATCCATTGGGCCACGCTGGGCGCCCTGTGCGAGTTCCTGCCGATGCCGGAGAACCGCGTGACTCTCGATACCGAGCTCGACCGTCACGGGATGCCGGTCGCCCGGTTCAAGTACTCGCAGTGCGACAACGACCGCCGGCTCCTGAAGGCCGCAGCCGCAACCACCCAGTCGATCCTGAACGCCGCGGGCGCCGAGGAGGTCATCACCATCAACCGCTACGCCCATCTGGTGGGGGGGGCCCGCATGGGCGATCGGCCCGAGACGGGTGTCGTCGACGGCGACCTGCGCAGCTTCGCGGTACCGAACCTCTGGATCACCGACGGCAGCACGCTGCCGACCCAAGGCGCTGCCAATCCGGCCCTGACCATCATGGCCCTGGCCGCCCGGGCCGCCGACGGCATGGTCCGCAATCCAGGGGCCTGCTCGTGACGGCGCCGTTCGAGCTGCGGGCCAGGGCCGGCCAGCGCTTCGTCTACAGCGGCTATTCGCTCTTGGTCACCGACGCCCACGGATCGGTCACCGGGGAGAGCACCGAGGACTTCTCCATCAGGCGGTGGCGCCGCTCGGCCTGCTCCTCGTCGACCCTCATCTGCCGCCGTGGCTGCCGGACCTGCGCCTCGAGGGCCTACGGGTGGGCAGCGCCCGGGTCGACCTGGCGTTCCGGCGTGACCGGCGGGGCGACACCAAGTACCAAGTACACGGTGACCCGGCAGCAGGGGCGCGTGAAGGTGCTGCACCAGCCGCCACCGGAGGCGCAGGGCGTGTCGACGGGCCGCCGGCTGCGAGTTGGGCTTCGGTCGCTGTTCTGATCCCTCGTACGGGCGCGAGGATGAAACCGTGAGCCGACCAGAGCCGCAGCCAGGGCCGCCGATGGAGGAGATCGACGACGGCGACACGCTGTGGCGGTTCGACCGGTCGTTCCTGACGTCGAACTGGGCGTGCATCTGGGGTCGCGGCTGCCAGGGCATCCTGGCCGAGCCCGCCGAGCACCTGGGCCTGGGCTGTTGCTCGATGGGCGCCGAGCTCGACGGCGAAGACGAGGCCCGCAACATCGCGGCGCTGGCCGCCACGCTGGACGAGGCTCGCTTCGAGCACCACGCCGAGGCGAGGGGCGGCACCGGCATCTTCAGCGACGGGGCCCGCACCGCCACCCGAGTGGTTGACGGCGCCTGCATCTTCTTGAACCGTCCCGGCTTCGCGGGCGGCGCGGGGTGTGCACTTCACGTCGAGGCCCTTCACGCCGGCGAATCGCCCGTGGACTGGAAGCCGTCAGTGTGCTGGCAGCTCCCGATCAAGGTCGACTGGGAGCCGGGCGAGGGCGACACCGAGGTGGCCACCGTACGGGGCTGGACGAGGGCCGACTGGGGCGCCGAGGGCCCGACGATGGCCTGGTGCTGCACCGAGGGCGAGCGGGCATACGTCGGCGAGCGGCCCGTCGTCGAATCCCTTGCCGAGGAGCTCGAGGCCATCGTCGGGCCCACCGTGTACGTGGCGCTCAGCCGCCGGCTCGGCCCTCCGAGCGGCGCCGAGCCGGTCCGCGAGGTAGGCCCGGGCTCCCAGTAGCCTGACCGTGCTGTGGCTGTTCGACATTCTCCCCTCGACGTTGCTCATCGCCGCCTGGGCGCCAAGATGGTGGCGTTCTCGGGGTGGGAGATGCCGCTGTCGTACCCGTCGGGCACGCTCGACGAGCACCGGACGTGCAGGACGGGCGCGGTGGCCTTCGACGTCAGTCATCTCGGCACCGTCCGGCTGCACGGCCCGACCGCCTACGACACCATCCAGCGGGCCTTCACCAACGACCTGGGCCGCATCAGCCCTGGCCAGGCCCAGTACACCCATCTCCTCGACGACGACGGGTCGGTGCTGGACGACATGATCGTCTGGTGGGTCGACCGTGACGAGTTCCACGTCATGCCCAACGCCGCCAACACCGACGGGGTGCGGGGGGCGATAGGGGGCGAGGACATCACCGACAGCCGGGCGATCATCGCCGTGCAGGGCCCGGAGTCACGTCGCTGGCTGGCCGACGTTCTCCCGGACGCGGCCGGAGTCGGCCGGTTCCGGGTCGTGGCCATGCCCTGGCGGCGGGTGACCTGCATCGTGGCCGGCACCGGCTACACCGGCGAGGAAGGCGTCGAGGTCGCCGTGCCCGCGTCGGCGGCCAACGACCTGTGGGAGGCCCTGCTCGACGCCGGCATCCTGCCTGCGGGCCTGGGCGCCCGGGACACCCTGCGCCTGGAGGCGGGCTTGCCCCTGCACGGCCACGAGCTGGGCCGGGGGATCACACCGGCGCAGGCCGGTCTCGATTGGGTCGTCGCCTGGGGCAAGGGCGGTTTCCCCGGCAAGGAGGCGCTCGAAGGGGAGCGCACGCGGGGTGTCGAGCGCATCCTGCGAGGACTCGAGGTCGAGGGCCGCCAGCCGCCTCGCGCCGGCTACAAGGTGCTGCTCGACGGGGCGGTCATCGGCGAGGTGACCAGCGGCAACTTCTCCCCGACGTTGGGACGGGGCATCGCTCTCGCCTTCCTGCCACCGGCGCTGCGATTGGGTGCGTCGGTGAGCGTCGACGCCCGGGGTCAGCGCATGGCGGCGCGAGTGGTCTCCCCGCCTTTCGTCAGCCGTCGCCGACCGGCGTAGCGGGGCCGGCCCCGTTGCATTACGTCCCCCACACCGAGGCCGAGGTGACCGGGATGCTGGGGTCCATGGGCTTGTCGAGCATCGACGAGCTGTTCGACGCCATCCCGACGGCCCTGCGCCTGGCCGGTGGGCTCGGCTTGGCCCCGGGCTTGTCCGAGCCCGACGTCGCCGTGCGCTTCGACACCTATGCGGCTGCCAACCGCCCGGTCGGCGCCGGGCT
>JBBSIS010000049.1:0-17398 GCA_038231955.1 Acidimicrobiales bacterium | reverse complement strand
CGCTCGTCGGCGCTCAGCTTGGCCATGGCTCCTCCACCGCCGGGTGGGCGAGGCCCTCCAGCCACCCGACCATGTCGGCCCGCAGCTCCGGCGGACCGAGCACTTCGGCGTGGTCGAGGAAACCCAGGACGAACGACCGGAACGCGTCGCGGTTGGTGACCCGGACGGCCAGCACGACCGAGCCATCCGGCCGCCACGCGTCGACTGCATCGGAACCGACGTGGCTGGCGGCCCAGGCCGCCTGGCCGGCGTCGACCAGCAGCCGGGCGGTCAGCGCCGGCTCCACCCCCATCTCCCACGGAGGCGGCTGAGTCCCGGAATGCGCGGGTCGCTCGAAGGCCCCGGCCTCACCGGTGGCCTCCACCGCCGACTCGATGCGGTCCAGCCGGAACATCCGCTCCTCTGCGGCGTCGTGATCGAGGCCGGCCAGGTACCAGTGACCGTTGCGGAACGAGAGCCGCCAGGGGTCGACCCGACGGGCCCGGCCCCGGTAGGTAAAGGCCAGCTGCCGCCGGGCGGAGATGGCGGCGAAGATCGGCGCCAGGTGGGCCGCGCCCGGTAGGGCGGCCACTGCGGGCGCCGGACCTTCCTCGGCGACCTCCCCGCCCAGCTTCCACAGCGCCTCGACCCCGCTGGCGCCGTCGAGACGTACGGCCGACGCAGCAAGGTTCATGGCGGCCAGCTCGTCGGGGGCCAGGCCCGGGTCACGCAGGTAGTAGTCCTCCTTCGGGATGCGGTAGCCCAGGACACCGAGATCGGCGGCGCCCACGGGCTCGACCATCACAGGGATCCCGAGATCCCGCAGCGCCTCCTTGTCGCGCTCGAAAGCCCGGCGGAACGACCCGTCGCTCTCGGCGTAGCCGGGCAGGCGATGGCGCAGGTCGTCGGCCGTCAAGGGTTGGTCGGCGTCGAGGAGGGCGGCCACGAGGTTGATCAACCGCTCGAGCCGCTGCACGCCGCGATGGTAGGGGCCGGAGCACCGGGTGAGCGCCCCGGGGAAAGGGGCCCGACATCTGCTTGTAACCTTGGCGGCGGTGAGCTCCCGGCATCAGCTCCTGCTCCTGCTCCGAAGGCGACCGGGCAGCACCGTCGCCGAGCTGGCCGCCGAGCTGGCCATGACCGGCATGGGCGTCCGCCGCCACCTCACCGCCCTGGTGGCCGACGGCCTGGCGGAACCGGCCCCGGCGGTCATGAGTGGCGGCGGCCCGGGACGCCCACCGACGGCGTGGCGGCTCAGCGCCGACGGCATGGAAACCTTCCCCCGCCGTTATGACGCCCTGGCCGTCGACCTGCTCGACGACCTGGGCCCGGCGGCGGTGGCCGTAGCCCTCGGCCGTCGCACCGACACCCAGGTCGCCCTGTACCGGGCCCAGCTGGATGGCTGCGCCGGGATGGCGGAGCGGGTCGCCGGGCTGGCCCGGCTGCGGGACCAGGCCGGCTATCTGGCCGAGTGGTCCGAAGGCGAGGGCGACGCCCTGGTCCTGACGGAGCACAACTGCGCGGTGCATCGGGTGGCCGAGGCCCACCCCGCCGTATGTGCCGTCGAGCTGTCGCTGCTGCGGCGGGTGCTGGGGCCTGACGTGGAGGTCACCCGCACCGCCCATGCCATGGCCGGCGACACCACGTGCTCCTACTGCATCCGGCCGACGGGCGACCCTGCCCCCACCACCCCTGCCTAGCCACGACCCGCTCGGCGCCGCCCGGCGCGTGGCCGAGGATCTGCTGGCACCAGCCGCGCAGGTCACCGACCGGGCGGCGACGGTGCCCCGCAGCCACCTCGACGCCCTGGCCGCCGCCGGGCTGTGCGGGCTGTGGTGCCCCCCCAAGCCGTCGGCGCCGGTCGCCCGCCAGGTCAGCGAGACGCTGGCCGGGGCGTGTGGGGTCAGCTACTTCGTCTGGGCCCAGCACCACGGCCCGGTGCGCCAGCTCGTAGGTGGGGCCCATGTCGCCCTCCGGGACCGCTTTCTCGACGACCTCTGCGCCGGCCGCCTGTTCGGCGGCGTGGCCTTCTCCCACCTCCGCCGGCCCGGCCCGCCCGCCATCGTGGCCACCGCCGTCCCCGGCGGCTACCGGGTCGACGGCGAGGCGCCATGGGTGACGTCGTGGGGCCTCGCCCAGCTGTTCCTCGTCGCCGCCCGGCTCGACGACCGGGTGCTGTGGTTCCTCCTCGACACCCGTGCGCCCGAGGCGGCGGTGCGACCGTCGGTCCCCCTGGCCCTGGCCGCCATGAACGCATCGTCCACTGTCCGCCTTGCCCTCGACGACCTCTTCGTTCCCGGGGACGACGTCGTCTCGATCGGGGACTTCGAGGAGTGGCGGGCCCAGGACCGCATCACCACTGCCCAGCCCAACCCGGCTGCCCTGGGCATCGCCGCGACCTGCGTGCGCCTACTGGCCGACATCGCGCCGGCCGCGGCAGCCGGCATGGGCGACGAGCTGCAGGAATGCCGGGCCCGGGCCTACGGGTTGGCCGACGAGGATCGCAGCGACGCCGCCCACCGGGCCGCCCTCGCCGACGCCCGGGCGTGGGGCCTGGCCCTGGCCGTGCGGGCGGCCGGCGCCCTCATCGCCGCCAGCGGCGGACGGGCGCTCACCCTGGACCACCCCGGCCAGCGGCTGCTGCGGGAGGCCGCCTTCTTCTCCATCCAGGCCCAGACGCCCGCGCTGCGCCAGGCCGTGCTGGCTCAGTTCGAGAGGAGCTGAGCGGCCGCCCGGCCCGCGGCGGCTGCATAGCGGAAGAACTCGAGATCCTCGTCGGGGCCCCGGCCCATGGTGGTTACATCGAACCCGAGGGGCGCAGGGGACCAGCCGTCCTCGGGTTCCGGCGCCAGCGCCGGCTGTGATGCCATCTCCAGGGCGGTGGTGGTGTGATGGCTACGGCCCTGATGACGGGGCCGGCCGTCGGCGCCGGAGTACCGGACGGCCACGATGGCCCGGCCCCCCAGCTTCACCGTGGCGTCGACCACGGCCGCCACCTCCAACCCGCTGTAGCCGAACCGGGAACCGGTGCCGACCACGCCGGGCCCCGGGGCGACGACCACGGCGTCGCCACTCGCCAGCAGGAGTGCCGACGCCAGGTTGACCGCCTCGCGCTGGCCGCCGAAGGCGTGGCCGCTGGTGATCGTCTCCAGCAGCAGGCCCCGCTCGACGAGCTCGGCGACCAGGTCCGACAGGGCCAGCGGCAGGGCGGCCGAGTCGGTCATCACGTAGGTGAGCCGCCGGCCCGGCGCGCGGTGGGCGAAGGCCGCCGCCACCGGCGCCAGCTGGCTGTGGAGGTCGCAGGCCACGACGGGTGTGCCGCCCAGGTCGGTGCGGTCGCCGTCCGCCACCCCGGTGTCGATCTGGAGGCTCGTGTAGCGCAGCTTCATGACGTGGCCGCCGCCGGGCGCCGACCATTCCGCCCGCGACAGGTTCCAGTGCACGACGTCCCACCCCCCCGTGCCGAGCCCGAGGTCGACTGCGGTGGTGTTGGCCACCACCCTGTCCCCCACGGCCACCGGGCCGATCAGCTGCGTGAGCACGTAGGCGCGCCGCCCGCCCTCGAGATCGACCCGCTGCAGCCCGGCCCGCTCGGCGGTCACCGCAGTGACCACGGCAGTTGAAAAGCTCGGCACGGCCCCATCCTTGCCGTCAGGGCCGCCGCCGCGTCACAGGCTGGCGATGAGCTTCTCCACCCGCTCGTCGCGGGACTTGAAGGGGTCCTTGCACAGGACTGTGCGCTGAGCCTGGTCGTTGAGCTTGAGGTGTACCCAGTCGACGGTGTAGTCCCGCTTGCGCTCCTTGGCCTTCTTGATGAACTCGCCTCGGAGCCGGGCCCGGGTTGTCTGGGGCGGGGTGTTGATGGCCGTCTCGATGGCCTCGTCGGTGACAATCCGATCGACCAGGCCCCGGTCCTGGAGCAGGTAGTACAGGCCCCGCTTGCGGTTGACGTCGTGGTACTGCAGGTCGAGCAGGGCGACCTTGGGACTGGTCAGGGTGAGCCCATGGCGCTCCCGGTAGGCCTCGATCATCTTGTGCTTGATGACCCAGTCGCACTCACGGTCGAGGCTGAGGGGATCGACCTGGATCTTGGTCAGGCAGTGCTCCCACATCTTGATGGCCTGCTCTTCCATGGGGCTCAGCCCCCGGGTTTCGGCGTAGCGCAGGGCCCGGTTGAGGTACTCGGCCTGGATCTCCAGCGCCGACAGCTCCCGGCCGTTCTCCAGCTTCACCCGGCGGGTGCAGGTGATGTCGTGGCTGATCTCGCGGATGGCCCGGATGGGGTTGTCGAGGGTCATGTCCCGCAGGACGACTCCGGGATCCTCCAGCATGCGCAGCAGGATGCTGGTGGTCCCCATCTTGATGAACGTGGCGTACTCGCTCATGTTGGAGTCGCCCACGATGACGTGCAGGCGGCGGAAGCGTTCGGCGTCGGCGTGGGGCTCGTCGCGGGTGTTGATGATGGGCCGGCTACGGGTGGTGGCCGACGACACCCCCTCCCAGATGTGCTCGGCCCGCTGGCTGATGCAGTAGGTGGCGCCTCGGGCCGTGTTCAGCACCTTGCCGGCCCCGGCGTAGATCTGGCGGCTGACGAAGAACGGGATCAGGACCTCGGCATAGTGGCCGAAGTCGTCTCGGCGGCTGGTGAGGTAGTTCTCGTGGCAGCCGTAGGAGTTGCCGGCCGAGTCCGTGTTGTTCTTGAACAGATAGACGATGCCGCGGATGCCCTCTTCGCGCAGGCGCTGCTCGGCGCTGGTCAGGAGGCTCTCGAGGATGCGCTCCCCCGCCTTGTCGTGGGCGACAAGGTCCTCGATCGAGTCGCATTCCGGTGTGGCGTACTCGGGGTGACTGCCGACGTCGAGGTAGAGGCGGGCCCCATTCTCCAGGAAGACGTTGCTGCTGCGGCCCCACGACACCACCCGGCGGAACAGGTAGCGGGCCACCTCGTCGGGGCTGAGGCGGCGCTGGCCGCGGAGCGTGCAGGTGACCCCGTACTCGTTCTCGAGGCCGAAGATGCGCCGTTCCATGAGAGCCAAGCTACCGTTGGGCCCGATGCAAAGAACGCGCATGGTGCGTTTGGCCACCGTGAGGAGCTCCTTCCACGCCCGGGTCATCGCCGCCCGCCTGGGGGTCGACGGCATCGTCACCGACCTGCGCGGAAACATCGACGGGCTCTACCCGGTGGGCGACGTCCACGTGTTCGTCGGCGAGGACGACCTGCCCGAGGCCCAGGAGATCCTGATGGTCGACGACGTCGAGTCCGCCTTCGACACGCCCGAGGAGACGGTCGACTTCTCGGCCCCGAAGGCACTGTGGCTCATCCTTGGCGCCGTGCTCGCCATGGCTGCGGTGATCTTCGCCCGGACGTTCTGATGACGGCCCTGGTCCTCCCGCTCGGCGAGCCCCTCACCGTCGAGGACGTCTGGGACATTCCGCCCGACGGTCGCCGGCACGAGCTGATCGAGGGAGCTCTCTTCGTGACACCCGCCCCCGGCGCCGCCCACCAGACCTGCGTTCTGGAGTTGGCGATCCTCCTCCGTGCCGCTCACCGACCTGAGCACATGGTGCTCGTGGCGCCGTTCGACTGGATCGCGGGCCCCCAGACCCTGCTCCAGCCCGACGTGCTGGTCGCCATGCGGGCGGACGTCGCCGCCACCGGCGACAAGCGCTTGGAACGGACACCCCTGATGGTGATCGAGGTGGCGTCGCCCAGCACCCGCATGGTCGACCGGGGCACGAAGCGGCTGGCCTTCGAGGCCGCCGGCGTCTCCGTCTACTGGATCGTCGACCCCGACGTCCCCAGCCTCACCGTCTTCCGGCTACAGGACAACCGCTACGAGGAGGAGGCCCGTGTGGAAGGCGACGAGGTGTACGACGGCGCCCAGCCCTTTCCGGTGCGGGTCATCCCGAACCAGCTTCGCCGGGGGTTGTAGCCAGCAGGCTCGCAAGCTCGGTCTCGGGGAGGCGCCGGAAGGCCCGGCGGGCGGTGGTGCGGGCCAGGACGGCCGCCTCGAGGTGCCCCGCCTCCAGCGTGCGGTCGGGCCCGGCCAGGGCGCCGACGGCGGCATGCATGGCCCCCGCCATGTCCAAGTCGTCGCGGTAGGCGGCCTTGAGGCGTTCGTTCACCGTGTCGGCATCGCCGCCCAACACGGTGGAGCCGTCCTCGTCGACGATGGTGCCCTCGTAGGAAATTCGGAAGAGCTGGTCGCCGGCTCGATCGGCGCCCACCTCGGCGACGAGGATCTCGACCTCCATGGGCTTCATCTCATGGGTGAACACAAGACCCAGCTGTTGGGCGTAACCATTGGCGAGAGAGCGGGCGTCGACGTCCTCCCGTGAATACGTGTAGCCCTTCACGTCGGCGTGACGGACGCCGGCCGTGCGTAGGGCATCGAACTCGCTGAACTTGCCCACCCCGGCGAAGGCGATGCGGTCGTAGATCTCCGAGACCTTGTGCAACGTGCGGGAAGGGTTCTCGGCACAGATCAGGATGCCCTGGTCGTAGCTGAGGGCGGCCAGGCTCCGGCCCCGGGCGATGCCCTTGCGGGCGTAGTCGGCCCGGTCCTTCATCACCTGTTCCGGCGCCACGTAAAAAGGCATGCTCATCGGGTCGCCGCCTCCGGCGGCCGCCCCGCTGAGCGGGGTCCTGTGCTTGTCTGGTCGCTCGCCTGCGACTCGCTCATCGGGGGCGTCCTTCGGAGGTCTTGCGGGCCAGCAGCTCACCGAAGAGTCGGGCCACTTCGGTGTCCTCGACCCGTTCGAAGCCCTCGGCGGTGATGGTGGCCACTGTGGGGTACAAACCTCGCACCACGTCGGGACCGCCGGTGGCGGCGTCCTCGTCGGCGGCCTGGTAGAGGCTCTCGACCGCCAGCTGGATGGCGCCGGCCCGATCGATGCCGTCGCGGTAGCCGAGCTTGATGGTGGTCCGGGCGTCGCGACCGCCCGAGCCGGTGGCATGGAAGTCGCCCTCTTCGTAGCGGCCGCCGGTGAGGTCGTACTTGAAGATGCGCCCGACCTGGCGCCGCAGGTCGTAGCCGGCGTAGATCGGCACCACGGCCAAGCCCTGCATAGCCATCGGCAGGTTGCGGCGGATCATTCCGCTGAGCTGGTTGGCCTTGCCCTCCAGGCTCAGGGCCACGCCCTCCACCTTCTCGTAGTGCTCCAGCTCGGTCTGGAAGATCCGGACCATCTCCACCGCCGGCCCGGCCGCGCCAGCGATCGACACCCCGGAGTGGCGGTCGGCGGGGAAGACCTTGTCGATGTCACGGGAGGCGATGCTGTGGCCCTCGGTGGCCCGGCGGTCGCCGGCCATGACCACGCCGTCGGCGTAGCGGATGGCCACGATCGTCGTGCCGTGGGGCACCTCGACGGCGTCGGTCTTGACCATCGGCGGCGGATCGCCCTGCACACGACGGAGCAGCTCGGCGAAGCTGGGCCCCGGATCCTGACCGGGTGCGAACATCGGGAGGGTCATCGTCGGGCGAGGCTAATCGGCGGAGAGCCGCAATAGTTGCGGGCAGCTCCCCGGTATGCTCCGCGGCCATGGAGGAACGGGTGGGAGGGGCGTTGGAGGACGGTCAGTCGCTGACCGTCCTGGGCCGGATGCTGGAGCCGGGCGACGCCGCTCCCGACTTCGCCCTCGACCACTTCACCGGCACGTCGATGGACACCGTCCGCCTGGCCGGATCGGTCGTCGTGCTTCGTGATCGACGGCGACGGCCGGGTCGTCCACGCCCAGTACGTGCCCGACCAGATGCGCGACCCGACTACGCCGCCGCGGTGGCCGCCGCCTCGGCGCGGTAGTTCATCCTCCAGGCTGACCCGCCATCCCGGCCAGCCAGGCGTCGGCCTGCCGGGGACGAACGAACCTGAGAACCTCCGGTCGGTCGGTTGCGTCCATCCATCGCCGAATTCGATCGCGCTTCCTCTGGAAGGATCGGAAGTGCCAGGCGACGATCGAGTTCCGGGAGAACGCCACCCGAACGGTCTCCGTGTTCCCGTTACAGATAGGCGTTTTGTCAATGGCGCGAGCGACGGTGCGGCGCAGAAGGCGCTGAAGCGACAACCACCTCGGGTAGTCCAAGGCCACGATGAGGTCCGCTCGGGCCAGCGGGACGTCCAACCACTCCCCGTACGCGGTGTCCAGAATCCATTCTTCCGAAGCGCAGATCTCCGAGATCCGCCGACGCTGCTCGTTGACGGGCACCTCCACCCAATCCGGCTCCCACGTCAAGTCGTCGACCGCATGCCACGGAAGACCGGTCGCCCGGCTGATCCGTGCCGCCATCGTCGTCTTGCCGGAACCCGTGACGCCGTAGACAAGGATCCGCCGGGCCGCGGTCGGCGGGTCGGCCTCCGGCACGGCGTCAGCGATCGACGAGGCTCAGTGCCCGTTGACGGGCCAGGGCGACTTCGGCCTTGTGGGCGTGGTGGGAAAGATAGCCGGCCGCCTTCCCCAGTAGCGCCGGGTTCTCTTGGAAATCAGCCAGGGCGTTGTTGCAGCAGAAGCACAGAATGCCGCGGACTTGGCCGGTGGAATGATCATGGTCGACGTGCAGCGAGATGTCGGGCCGAGGCAGCCGCCCACAGATGAAGCAGCCGCCACCCTGTTCCTCAAGCATGCTGTTGTACTGCCCGATGGTGATGCCGTACTTCCGCATCAGGTGGTCGGCTCGCGACCGCTGCTTCGCTCCGGGCTTGGCCCGAGCCTTCCGCTGCGCCGCGTGCACTTTCTCGGGATTTGCCGCTTGCCAGCGCTTGACCCGATCGATAGCCAGTTGCGGATTGGTCGCATACTTGTCGTGCTGCTCCTTCAGGTTGCACGCCTTGCAGTCGCTCCTCCTGCCGTCTCGCATCCCTGAGGCGCAGTAGAACTCGTCAAGCACCTTCATGGTTCCACACTTCTTGCAGAGCTTCATAGACATCAGTATAGCGAATATACGTTCGCTCGCAGGTGCCTTCGCGTTCGAATGTATGGCCCTATTGACCGCCCTTCTGCACATATCCCTTCACAAAGTCCTCGGCATTCTCCTCGAGGACTTCGTCGATGTCGTCTAGGAGTTCGTCGAGCTCGGCCTTCAATTTCTCGCCCTGCTTGGTGGGCGCGGGGACGGCCTCGACCACCTCGTCGGAGCGAGTCGGCGACTGCTTCTTCTTCTGCTCACGTTCTGCCATGGTCTTGGCTGCCTCCTACGTTGACCCCAGCGCCTCAAAGAGCTCGCTCGGGGTCTCACATGCTTGTAACAACCTATCGACGTGTGCGGCTGTTCCTCTGAGCGGTTCCATCATCGGCACTCGCCGGAGCGGGTCGGAGCCGAGGTCGAAGACGAGGGAGTCCCAGTTCGACGCCGAGATGGACCCCGCCCACTTCTGTAGGCAGCGGCCCCGGAAGTAGGCCCGGGTGGTGGTCGGCGGGTTGGTCATGGCGGCCACCACCGACTCCTCGGTCACGAGGCGCTCCAATCCGCACTTCTCGTAGAGCGACCGGCTGGGGCGGACGTCGTGATACTGGAGGTCGAGAGCGGCCAGCTTCGGGTCGGTCCAGGCCAGGCCGTGGCGGTCGCGGTACCCGGCGACCATCTGGTACTTCGCCACCCAGTCGAGCTGGCCGGCCAGGCTCATGTGGTCGGTCTCCAAGGCGTGCAGGACGGCTTCCCAGCGATCGAGCAGGGCGCCACCCACCTCGGGGCCCACCGCCTCGAGACCCCGGCTCTCGGCGTACTTCCGACCCCGGTCGAGCAACTCCCACTGCATCTCCAGCGCCGTCATCGACTGGCCGGAGGCCAGCTCCAACGGTTGGGCCAGGCTGAGGTCGTAGGACACGGCCCGGTGGGCCGGGACGGGGGCGGCGAGGGCCAGATCCAGGCCCCGGAGGTCGTCGTCCTCGATCATGGCCAGGACGAGGGCGGTGACGCCGACCTTCAGGAACGTGGAGACCTCGGCCAGGTTGGCGTCGCCCACGATGACGTGGAGCCGGCGGTACTTCTGGGAGTCGGAGTGAGGCTCGTCGCGGGTGTTGACCAGCGGCCGCTTCAGGGTGGTCTCGAGGCCGACCTCCTCCTCGAAGAACTCGGCCCGCTGGGTGAGCTGGAACGGCACCCGCTCGGCGGTCATGGCCGGGGACTCGGTGCCCACCTTGCCGGCGCCGGTGTAGATCTGGCGGGAGATGAAATGGGGCGTGACCTGGGCGACGATGCGGGCGAAGGGCACCGACCGGTCCATGAGATAGTTCTCGTGACAGCCGTACGAGTTGCCTTTGCGGTCCGAGTTGTTCTTGTAGACCACGATCTCCTGGCCCACCGGGAGGATCTCGGCGGCCGCCTCGATGGAGCGGGCCAGGATGCGCTCACCCGCCTTGTCCCACCGCACGATCTCCAGGGCGTCGGCACATTCCGGCGAGGAGTACTCGGGATGGGCGTGGTCGACGTAGTACCGGGCGCCGTTGGTGAGCACGGCGTTGATCAGATGGGTCTCGACCTCGGGAGCCATGGCCCCCTCCCGGGCGTAACCGCGGGCGTCGCAGCCGGGTGACTCGTCCTCGAAGTCCCAGCCCACCTTGTTACCGCTCTCGGTCGCTGAGGCCTTGGGCCCGGTCGCGGCCTGGCGGGCCAGGGACGACACGTAGGCGTTGATCAGCAGGGACGAGACGGTGATCGGGTTCGACTCGGCGCCCCTCAGCATGATCCCGTACTCGGTCTCGATGCCGAGAACCTTCCTGATCGCCACCGCTACAGGTACTGGCCGGTGCCGACGCGCTCGATGGCCCGCCCACCGGTCGCTTCCTTGCCCTCCGACATCAGGGTGCGCACGTAGACGATGCGCTCGCCCTTCTTGCCCGAGATCTTGGCCCAATCGTCCGGGTTGGTGGTGTTGGGCAGGTCCTCGTGCTCCTTGTACTCCTGCTTGATGCTCTCCAGGAGGTCGGAGGTGCGGATGCCCCGGCTCTTCCCGGCGATGACCCGCTTGATGGCCAGCTTCTTGGCCCGGCGCACGATGTTCTCGATCATGGCGCCCGACGAGAAGTCCTTGTAGTACAGGATCTCCTTGTCGCCGTTCTGGTAAGTGACTTCGAGGAACCGGTTGTCGTCGTCGTGCTTGTACATCTCCTCGACGGTGCGGGCGATGATGGCGTCGACGGTCTTCTGACGGTCCCCGCCGCCCAGGCCAGCCACCTCGGACTCGTCGAGGGGCAGGTCGGCCGTGAGGTACCGACTGAAGATCTGGGTGGCGGCCACCTCGTTGGGCCGCTCGATCTTGATCTTCACGTCGAGGCGGCCGGGGCGCAGGATGGCGGGGTCGATCAGATCCTCACGGTTGGAGGCCCCGATGACGATCACGTTCCGAAGCGTCTCCACGCCGTCGATCTCGGCCAGGAGCTGGGGGACGATCGTCGCTTCCATGTCGGAGGAGATGCCGGTGCCCCGAGTGCGGAACAACGAGTCCATCTCGTCGAAGAAGACGATGACGGGCACGCCCTCCTCGGCCTTCTCCCGCGCCCGCTGGAAGACCAGTCGGATCTGGCGCTCGGTCTCCCCCACGTACTTGTTGAGCAGCTCGGGGCCCTTGATGTTGAGGAAGTAACTCCGGGCCGCCTTGTTGCCGGTGACCTGGCTGACCTTCTTGGCCAGGGAGTTGGCCACCGCCTTGGCGATGAGGGTCTTGCCGCAGCCCGGGGGGCCGTAGAGCAGGATGCCCTTGGGCGCCGGCAGCTTGTGCTCGACGAAGAGGTCCCGGTGCAGGAAGGGCAGCTCGACGGCGTCGGTGATCTGCTCGATCTGGTCGTCGAGGCCGCCCACGTCCTCGTAGGAGACGTCGGGCACCTCCTCCAGGATGAGCTCCTCCACCTCGGGACGGGGCAGTCGCTCCAGCAGCAGCCCGGTGCGGGAGTCCATGAGGATGCTGTCGCCGGCCCGCAGCTTCTCGCCCATGAGGGACTCGGCCAGCTCGACGACGCGCTCCTCGTCGGCCCGGCCGACGACGATGGCGCGCCGGCCGTCCTCCAGCAGCTCCTTGAGGGTGATCACCTCGCCCGACAGCTCCGCCGATCGGGCCAGGACCACGTTCAGCGACTCGTTGAGCACGACCTCCTGGCCCCGCGTCAGCTCGACATCCTCCAACTCGGGGTGCAGGGCGACGCGCATCTTACGACCACCGGAGAACACGTCGACAGTGCCGTCGTCGTTGTGGGACAGCAGGGTTCCGTAGGCGGAGGGAGGCTGGGTGAGCTTCTCGACCTCACGGCGCAGCTCGGCGATGTGGTCCCGCGCCTCGCGCAGGGTGTAGGAGAGCTTCTCGTTCTGCGACGTGGCCTGGGCCAGCTGGCCCTTGGTCTCCAGGAGGCGCTCCTCAAGGGTCCGCACCCGCTTGGGCGCGTCCTGCAGCTTGCGCCGGAGACCGATGACCTCCTCCTCCAGCGACTTCACCTGCTCGAGCAGGCCTGCGACCTGGTCGTCGTAGGCCGACAGCCGACGTTCATATTCAGAACTGGACGTCGGGCTCACCTCCTCGGGCCATCCCCTCGTTGAGGACGACCGCCGGTCCAACCTACACCGGGCCTTTCTGAGAACACGGTACCCCGAATGATTGGTTTTCCTGGCCATTTCCGGGTAAATTGAAGGTGCACCCGACCGAGACCAATAGGAAGAGGCACGCACCCATGGCGATGAAGGTCTGGATCGACCAGGATCTCTGCACGGGCGACGGTCTCTGCGAGGAGATCGCCCCCGACGTGTTCACGTTGCTCGACGATGGCCTGGCCTACGTCCGCGAGGGTGGCAAGGTCTTCAGCGACCCCGGCGGCGTCGAGGGCCTGGCCGTTGTGCCCGGAGGCCAGGAGGACGGCACGATCGAGTCCGCCGAGGAGTGCCCCGGCGAGTGCATCTTCATCGAGGTCGAGTAAGTTTCGCCCCCGCTCACGCTCGACCCAGGTCAGGGTCGAGTTCCAGCGACGCCGAATTGATGCAGTAGCGCTGCCCATCGGGGCCGGGCCCGTCCGGGAAGACATGGCCGAGATGGCCACCGCAGGCCCGACAGGTGACCTCGGTACGACGCATGCCGAACTTGCGGTCCGTGTGCAGCTCCACGGCCTCGGCCACCGCAGGCTCGGTGAAGCTGGGCCAGCCCGTGCCGGACTCGAACTTCGTTCCCGAACTGAACAGGGCCGCGCCGCAGCCCGCGCAGCGGTACATCCCGTCGTCCTTCGAATAGGCGTACTTGCCGGTGCCGGCCCGCTCGGTTCCCTTGCGCCGGAGGATGTCGTACTGCTCAGGCGTGAGTTGCTCGCGCCACTCGTCGTCGGTCTTGGCCACTTGTTCGCTCATAGGGCCCAGGGTACGCGGGCCCGGCGGACTATTCGACCGGGACGGCCTCGTCGCTGGAGCGTCGGGCCGCGCTGAGGAAGCCGGTGTGGGCCACCATCCGGTGGTCGGGACGGACGGACTGACCTTCGACATGCCACGAGCGCTGCAGAATCTCGATGGTCTCGCCCAGGACGAAGGGGCCGGCGTCGAGCGCCTCACGCAGCTGGGCCACCTGGCCGATGGTGGGCAGGTAGGACACGAAGATCCCTCCGGGGCGCAGGGCGGCCGCCGCGTGCTTGACAACCCGCCAGGGCTCGGGCAGGTCCAACATGATGCGGTCGAGGCCCACCTCGTCGATACCCTCGTAGGCGTCGCGCTGCTCTACGCGGTACCGGCAGTCGTCGCCCAGGAAGCTGGCCACGTTGGCCTGCGCCTTGGCCGCGAAGTCCGCCCGGATCTCATAGCCGACCACGTCGGCCCCGGCCCGCAGCAGGGCCATCGACAGCGCGCCCGAGCCCACCCCGGCTTCGAGCACCCGGGCGCCCGGGAAGATGTCGCCCAGGATCAGCAGGGGGCCGAGATCCTTGGGGTAGATGACCTGAGCTCCGCGCGGCATGGCCAGGACGAAGTCGGCCAGGGTGGGGCGCAGGGCCAGGTAGCGGGCGCCGCCCGTGGAGCGGATGGTCGAGCCCTCGGGCCGGCCGATGATCGTGTCGTGCGGCGTGATGCCGGCGTGGGTGTGGAACTGGCCGCCCTCACGCAGGGTCACCAGGTAGCGCCGGGCCTTGGCATCAATCAGGAGAGCCTTCTCGCCGGCACCGAAACAGGGGTCCACGCCCCCATCATGCCGTCTTGGCCCATCATCGCCGTCAGGTGACCGAATGGCTCATTCGCGGGGGAAATGACGGATTACCAGCGACTGCCCGGGCCGGAGCTCCTCAAGGTAGACGACCTCCGGCTCGCGCTTCACCACCCGCTTGAGCAGGTGCAGGCCGCCGGCGGTGAAACCCAGGGCCAGCCACCCCCGCGAACCACCCAGACCCCGGGTGAAGCCGATGCGGATCAGCGATCGGAGCATCAGACGCGGCGGATCTCGACCACGGTGGACTTGCGGCGGCCCCGCCGTTTGCCGAGGAAGAACGACAGCAGGACCACGGCCACCGCCGCCGCGCCGGCGATGGCGGCGAGGGGCGCCTTGGCCGCCTCCGTGGTCTTGTCGACCTCGCCGCGCATGTCGCGGAGCTTGGCCTCGATGTCGGACCGGGTGATCCGCCGGCCACCGCCCATGGCCTTGCCCGTCATTGCGGCCTCCTCTGGCCGCGACTGCGGCCCTTGAGCGCGCCGGCGGCGATGCCGGCGGCGATCACCACGACCAGGAGATAAGGAATCCAGGTCAGGCGGCCTTCGAACAGGGCGCCTGTCTCGGTCTGGAGCAGACGGAGGGTACCCAGAAGGAGGAGTACGAGGCCCAGGCTGCCGACGAGGGCCCCGGCCAAGCCCCAGACGAGGAAGCGGCCCAGGCCCTTGATCGGGTCGAGCGTCTCCTGCTTGGCATAGCCGACGACCAGCTGCAACAAATCCTGGGCCTGGCCCGGGATGCTCTCGCGGTTGTCGTCCGGGTTGGCCATGCTGTTTCCTAGCCCCCGGCCAAACGGTGCGCAAGCACAGCGGCCTCCTCCTCCAAAAGGGCGACCACCAGATCGAGGCGCTCGTCGGCGCCGTCGGTGGCCAGCACCCGCTGGGCGTCCATGGCGCCGAGGGGCCCCAGGGCCACGGCCTGCCACGTCGCCACCTCGCTCTGTGAGCTCAGCTCGGCGGCCACATCGTGGACCGGCTCGCCCAGCTCGGAGGACATGGCCAGGGTGCGGCGGAGCACGCGGTCGAGCTCGGGGCGGCGCGCCGTCGTACCCGGGCCGGGCGGCCGGTCGTCACAGACGACCACCTCGGCACGCGGGTAGGGGTCGTCGGGGAGCCACCGCCGGATGCGGATACGACGCTCGCCGATCACGATCATCGCCCACCGGCCGTCGGGCAACTCGGCAGCGTCGGCGATCCGGGCCTGGGTGGCGACGTCGAAGCGGACGTCGCCTCCACCCACCTCGCTCCCCCGCTCGATCAGCACCACGCCGAGCTCGCCGTCGCCGTCCAGACAGTGCCGGACCAGGGCCCGGTACCGCGGCTCGAAGACGTGCAACGACACCGCCGTGGAGGGCAGCAGCACGCTGCCCAGCGGGAACATGGGCAGCACCCGGCCCTCTTCCGGGCCGATCACGGGGCTCCGCCCCGTGAATGCTTGCGGGATCGGCCTTCCGGGCCGATCACGGGGCGGGGGGGCGGGGCCCCAGTTCCTCGACACCAGGTGCCCGCGGGTAGCCGGCGAGCACGTTGACCACCTTGTCCTGCAGGGCCGAGCCCGTCGAGGCATTGGGCAGGTCATTGGCCACCAGGGAGAAGGTCAGCGTGCGGCCGTCCCTGGCCGTGGCGAAGCCGGCCAGGGCCGACACGCCCTCCAGCGAGCCGGTCTTGGCCCGCACCTTGCCGGCCGCCGACGTCCCCAGGAACCGGCGGAGAAGCGTCCCGTTGCGACCGGCGACGGCCAGCCCCGTCGTCAGGGGGCCGGCGGGGCCGGCCTGGCCGAGCACGCCCTGGAGCAGCGCACAGGTGACCCGGTCGCTGCGGTCGAGCCCGGACCCGTCGACGGTGGCCATGCCCTCTGCGCCCGGCCCGGCCGTCACCCCCAGGAAGGAGGTGACGGCGGCGAGCCCGGCCGCGGTGGTCCCTGGCGTTCCGGGGCGGGCGCCGAGCTCCTTGAGCAGCATCTCCGCCCCCAGGTTGTCGCTGTTCTGGAGGATCTCGGCCACGACGTCGCGCAGCGGGGCAGACTCGATCGTCGTCAGGAGCGTGGTGGCCGCGGGGGCCTTGCCCGCACCCGTCTCGCCCACGGTGACGCCGCGGGCCTTCAGGAGCGTGGCCAGCACGCCGGCGGCGTGGGACGGCGGCGAGGCGGCGACGGCGGCGGGGTTCGCGCTGGTGAAGGCCTTGTTCACCACCAGGGCGGAGATGGGGCTGATCTCGAAGTCGGCGATGTAGCGGGGGTTCCAGCTGGGGACGCCGCGTTGGGCGTCGTAGCGGGTCTCGTCACCCAGGATGCGCCCGACCCGGCGGACACCGGTGGCGACGACCTTGTCGGCCAGGGCCTCCATCGACGTCGACCGGCGGGGTTGGCCGAGATAGCCGGCATCCACCGAAAACTCGGCCGTGGACAGCAGCGGGTCACCACCGCCGACGATGTACAGCTCGCCCACGGATCCGTCGGCGGGCGGCGAGGCCGATCTGATCTCGGTCTTGAGCGTGGCTTCGGAGCCGAGCTGGGCCAGGGCTGTTGCGGTGGTGAGCAGCTTCAGCGTGGACGCGGGGATGAGGCCGAGGCCGGCTCGGCGGCTGTAGTGGGTGACGCCGGAGCCCCCCTCCCCCACGATGAGGCATGACCGGTCCCGCGCCCCGGCCAACACCGGGTCGGACAGGGCGCGGTCGAGGTCGACGGAGAGGTGGCCGTCGGCAACCGTCCGGGCGACCATCGCCGGCAGGCGGCGAAGGCTGAACACCGGCGTGGTGAGGGCCACCGGCGCCACGACCGGGGCCGTCGCCGGCTGCGATGCGGCCACCGGGCCCGCACCGGTTGCGACCAGTGCGGCGGACAGGGTGACGACTCTGAGCCTCATACCTGGGCCGGCCGGCCGTCCCAGTGCTCGGCCCGCAACATCCGCTTGAGCAGCTTACCGCTCTCGGTGCGGGGCAGCTCGGCCCGGACATCCCACGACCTGGGTCGCTTGAAGCGGGCCAGCCGCTCGGCCACGAAGGCTTCCAGTTCGCCCGGGTCGAGGAGGCGCCCGGTCTTGGGCTGGACGACGGCGTGGACCCGGTCGCCCCACTCGTCGTCGGGGATGCCGATGACGGCCACGTCGGCCACGTCGGGGTGAGCGTGGAGGACGCCTTCGACCTCGGCGGGGTACACGTTCATCCCGCCCGTGATCACCATGTCGGTCTTGCGGTCGCAGATGTGGAGGTAGCCCTCGTCGTCGAGGCGGGCGATGTCGCCGACCGACTTCCAGCCGCCGTCG
>JBBSIS010000048.1:0-17717 GCA_038231955.1 Acidimicrobiales bacterium | reverse complement strand
CAGAGCCACGTACGCCGACACCCGGGAACGGGTAAGGATCAGGGAAGACGCGGCCATCGAGATCGCACATTACGGCTGGCTGCGGGGTCACGACAATGTGGGCCCCTAACCAGGGGTTCAGCCGGCCCCGGACCGGTACGATGCGGGGCCGTGTTGTCCCCCCAGGCCTACCGGCGAATCACCCTCGTAGCGCTCCTGTCCCTGGCGTTCATCATCGTGACCGGCGGCGCCGTCCGCCTCACCGGCTCGGGACTCGGCTGCCCCGAATGGCCCAACTGCGACGAGGGCCGCCTGGTCGCCCCGTTGGACTTCCACGCCCTGGTCGAGTTCGTGAACCGGACGGTGACGGGGCTGGTGTCGGTGGCGGTGATCGTGGCCGTCCTGGGATCGCTCGTGCGCCGTCCCCGCCGCCGCGACCTGGTGTGGCTGTCCCTGGGCCTGGTCGGCGGCGTGGTCGGCCAGATCGTCCTGGGCGGCCTCACTGTGCTCTTCAAGCTCCGGCCTGGCTTCGTCATGGCCCATTTCCTGCTATCGATGGTCCTGCTCACCAACGCGGTCGTCCTGCACCATCGGGCCGGGCGCCCGGCCGGCCCCACCCGGCCGGCCGTGGGCGACGACCTGCTGACACTCGGTCGGCTGGGTGTCGCCGCCGCCGCCCTCGTCGTCTTCCTCGGCACGGTCGTCACCTCGTCAGGCCCCCACGGCGGCGACGAGAACGCCGAGCGGCTGCCGTTCCTCCTCCGCGACGTCACCCGGCTCCACGGGGTGGCGGTCATGATCTTCCTGGCCATCGTCCTCGTCACCCTGTGGCGGCTCCGCAAGGACGGGGCGCCGGCCGGGCTGATGCGCCGGGCCGAAGTGCTGCTGGCGGTACTGGTGGCCCAGGGCGCCCTCGGGTACCTGCAGTACTTCACCGGCGTCCCCGCCGTCCTGGTGGGCTTCCACATCCTCGGGGCGACAACGGTGTGGGTGGCGGTGCTCCGCTTCCATCTGGCCTTCTCCGTGCCCGACCAGGCCCGGGCGACCGGTCCCGAAGGCCACAAGCCGGATGGCGACAGTGTCGAGCCCTCGTCGGCGGCGCTCAGCACGCGATGACGACGACGGCCCCCGTCGAGGTCAAGGAGCCGGAGATCGAGGAGGTCGTCGTCCCGGACCGGCCCTGGATCGTGATCGTGTGGAACGACCCGATCAACCTCATGTCGTACGTGACGTTCGTCCTCCAGAAGCTGTTCGGGTTCAGCCTGGAGAAGGCCACCAAGCTCATGCTCGACGTCCACGAGAAGGGTCGCGCCGTAGTGTCGTCCGGGGCCCGGGAGAAGGCCGAGCTCGACGTGTTCCGGCTCCACGAGCACGGCCTGTGGGCCACGATGGAACATGACTCGTAGGCGGGTGAAGCGGGTCCGAAACGGTAGCTTCGAGCTGCGGATCCCGACCCCGGAGCGCGACCTGCTCCGATCCCTCGGTCCTCAGGTGCGGGCCGCGCTCACCAACCGCGGCGAAGCGGACGGCGCCGTCGAGCGGCTGTTCCCGGTGGCCTATCCCACCGACGAGGACCGCCAGACCGAGTACCGCCTCCTGGTGCATGACGAGCTGCTGGAGTCTCACCTGGGGGCCCTGTCGGTGCTGGAGGAGACCGCCGACGCCGGCCGCCTGACCCAGGACCAGCTCTCTTCGTGGATGCGGGCGGTCAACGAGATCCGCCTGGTCCTCGGGACCACCCTGGGTGTCACCGAGGACGGCGACGAACGGCCGGTCGACGCTCGCGAACCCCGGTACGACGCCTTCGTCGTCTACGACTACCTGGCCTACCTGCAGGGCGAGATCATCGACGCCCTGTCGGCGGCGGAGGACTTCACCTGACTCCGCAGGGCGCAGGAGCGGACACGCGCCCTCAGGGCGCAGGAGCAAACATGGTGCCCACGGTTCCCGGCCCGGTGTGGGCGCCGACGCTCGGGCCGATTCGGTACCGCACCGCTTCCCGCACCTGGGGAGCGCCTCGCAGCCGGTCCTCCACGGCGAGGACCAGGGGCAAGGATCCCGCATCCGACAACCCCACGCCGACCCGCAACGACGGTCCTGCGGCCAGCACGAAGGCGGCCATGGCACCGGCGGCCTGCTCGACGTGGGCCACCCGATCGAGCTCCCGCATGACCCCGCCCGTCAGGCTCAGCACGGGAATGCCGGCGCCTTCGCCGATGCCCTCGCCGACGCCGACGTCGCCCGACAGCCGGCCCCCGGCGCGGGCCACGTCGAGGGCGCCGACCACGAAGGCGTTGCCCACCGTGGCGCTGACCCGCTCGGCGGCCGCCGCCGCCTCCTCGATCGTCGCTCCCTCGGCGATCGCCTCGGCGGCCTCCCACAGGCACAGCGACACGGCGAAGGAGGCGGTGCCGGTGTCGACGATGCGGACCGGCACCGACGCCACACGGGCGGCCAACCGGGCCGAGTTCACCGTGCCAGACACCGACGAGCCGATGTGGACGGAGAGGATCTCCGTCGCCCCCCGGTCGGTGACCGCCTCGAAGGCGGCGGCGAACTGGCCGGGGCTGGGCTGGGCGGTGGACACAGCCGGCCTCCCGGACCGGAACCGGGCGTAGAAGGCATCGGCGTCGAGGTCCACGCCTTCGAGGTACTCCTGGCCGTCGACGGTGACGGTCAACGGGACGACCTCCACCGAGTACCGCTCGGCCAGCTCGGGGGGGAGCTGGGCGTTGGAGTCGGTCACGAGGCCGATCACGACGGCGGGACGGTCACGTGGAGAGCGGCCGGCGGTCGAGGGTGCTCCGGACCCGGGCGTCGGCGACGACGAAGCGTTGAAGGATCACGGCACTACTCACCGCCGCGCAGACGGGCAGCGCCAGCGTGGGCGCAGGGCCCCATCCGTTCGGCCAGCCCCGGCGCCACCACAGCAGGCCGGCGGCGACCCAGGTGGCCGAGCCGGCGGCGGTGCCGGGAAGGGCGGCGCCCGTCCACTTCCCGACGGCCCAGGCCACGCCCAGGTCGACAGGCAGGTAGGCAGGGAACGTCGCCGCGCACTGGCCGAGGCTCACGGCGACGCCCTTCCCGCCCCGAAAGCCGTTCCACACCGGGAAGCAGTGGCCGATCACCGCCGCGGTTCCGGCCACATGGGCGCCGGTAGGCCCGGCTGCCCGCTTTCCCACCGCGCAGGCCAGCGCCCCCTTGGCCACGTCGCCGGCCAGGATGGCCCACCCCCAGCGCTGGCCCAGGACGGCCATGGCGTTGACCGCGCCGGGGTTGCCGGTGCCGGCGGAGCGCAGGTCGGTGAGGCCGCCGGTGGACAGGCGGGCGGCGGCGTCAGCGCAAGGCACGGTGCCGGCCAGATACCCCGCAGCCGCAGCAATCACGAGGCCGATCATCCGGTTGAGCGTAATTGGCGCCAGTAGCCTGCCAGGGATGCAAGAGACTCGCTCGGCCTCTGGGACACCGGCGAGGATCCTCGTCGTCTCCACCAGACTGACCCCGGCTCGTCGTCACGCGTTGGCGAATCTCGTCGCACCCGAGGGCCGCCCGGAGTTCGTCGACCGGGACATGACCGGCTCCAGCCTGTCGGGTACCGGGCTTACCGCCGTGCTCTTCGACGGCCCCGGCGCCGTCCTCGACGTCACCGCGCTCCCTCCCGGCGTGGCCGTCGTGGCCATCGGGTGCACGGTGGACGGGGCCGGCCCCGCCGGGAGCGAAGCCCATGGGGAGATCGCCGCCCGGGTCGCCAGGCCTGAGGACCCCCTGACCCAACGGCTGGATCCCGAGTTCGCCCTGATGGACGCGTTCACGCCCCTGGCCGTGACGGACAACGCCTTTCGACCGGTCCTCACCGTCAACTACCGGTATGTCGATCGTCCGGCGGTGGTGGCACGCGGACGGACCGTCGTCTCCGGCCTGGGAAACACCGACGGGGCCCTGGCCGACCCCCGGCTCGCCGTCGTGCTCCGTCGCGGCCTGCGGGCCGGCGGGCCGCCAACGAAGTCGCCCCTGGGTGTGGGCGTGGTCGGCTACGGGCCCTACGGCGGAATGGGCTACCTCCACGGCACCGCGGTGACGGCCACCGCCGGCCTCGAGTTCGTCGCCGCCTGCGATCGCGACGGCGACCGTCGAAAGGCCGCCGAACACGACTTCGCCGGCGTGCGGGCCCACGCCACGGTCGCCGAGCTGGCCGGCGACGACGCGGTCGACGTGGCCATCGTCGCCCTCCCGCCCGTCTCCCATGCCCAGGTGGCCATGGAGCTGCTCCGGGCCGGCAAGCATGTCGTGCTCGAGAAACCCCTGTGCCTGGCCGTGACCGACGCCGACGCCCTCATCGCCGAAGCCAGGACCGGCGGGCAGGTCCTCACCGTCCATCAGAGCCGCCGGTGGGACCAGGACTTCCGGGCCCTCCGCCAGGCGGTCGACCGCGGCCTGCTGGGGGAGGTCTTCAACATCGAGACCTTCGTCGGCGGCTTCGAGCACCCGTGCCGGGCGTGGCACTCCGAGGACACCGTGTCGGGCGGGACCGTCTACGACTGGGGCTCCCATCACATAGACTGGATCGTCCAGCTCCTCGGGACCGCCCCTTCCTCGGTGACGGCCGTCGGCCACAAGCGGGTCTGGCACGACATCACCAACCTCGACCAGCTCCGGGTGCGTATGCGGTGGGACGACGGTCGGGAAGCTGAGTTCCTCTCCTCCGACGTCGCTGCGGTCCGTCGGCCCAAGTTCTACGTCCAGGGCACGCAGGGCACCCTCGCCGGGCACTACCGACAGGTGTCGTTCGAACGGGTCGACCCGGCCCTGGGCTTCGTGCGGGAGACGACCCATCACGCCGAGGCGCCGGTCGACCTGGTACTGGCCCGCTACCAGAGCGGGACGGGTATCTCCGAGACCCGCCTGCCGCTACCGCCCCTGCAGCCCTTCGCCTTCCACCGCAACCTGGCCGATCATCTACTGCTCGGTGACCCGCTGGCGGTGGAGCCGGGCTCCTCGCGCGATGTCGTCGCCGTCCTGGAAGCGGCCACGCAGTCGGCGGCGGCGGGTGGCGGCCCGGTCACGGTCATCCCGTCGCCCGTCGCATGACCGGCGTGGCCAGCTGCATGCGGAACGCAACGGACGGCCGGTCCGCCAGCATGTACGGGGCGGCAGCCCCGTGACCGACCCGCTGCGTTGGGGCGTGCTGGGAGCGACGTCGTTGGTCGCCCACAAAGCGGTGGTGCCGGCGCTGCAGGCCAGCGCGTCGTCGGAGGTGGTGGCCACCGCCAGCCGGGACACGATCGGGACGGGGTTCGGCCCGTACCGGCGGGTGCTGGTCGATCCCGCCGTCGAGGCCGTCTACCTACCGCTGCCCAACAGCTTGCATCGCCAGTGGGCGCTGAGGGCGGCCGAGGCCGGCAAGCACGTGTTGTGCGAGAAGCCTCTCGCCCCCTCGGCCGCTGAGGGGGCCGAGATGGCCGACGCCTGCCAGGCCGCCGGCGTGGTGCTGATGGAGGCGTACATGAGCCCGTTCCACCCCCGGGCCCGGTCGCTCTCCGCGCTGGTGGCCGCCGGCGGGCTGGGCGAGTTGCGCTTCGGCCGGTCGACCTTCACCTTTCCCCACGACGACCCCGCCGACCACCGGTGGCGGCCGGAGATGGGCGGCGGGGCACTGCTCGACGTGGGCATCTACTGCCTGGCCCCGCTGGTGGATGCAGCCGGGCGCCAGCCCGTCGACGTGGCCGCCCGGTCGGTCGCCGCACCGACTGGCGTCGACGCCTCCTTCAGCGGCTGGCTGGACTTCGGCCAGGGCTTCACCGCCGCCTTCCTCGCGTCGTTCGAGGCGCCCGAACGCCAGCACCTCGAGCTGGCGGGCACGATGGCCACCGTCCTGGTCGACGATGCCTTCGCCGCCGGCGCATCCGGTCAGCACGGCCGGCTGCTGGACCGCAACGGCGTTGTCGAGGATCTGGCCGGTCCCGACGACGACCCCTACCGCCTGATGGTCGAGCACTTCGTCGAAGTGGTTCGGGGCCGAGCCACCCCTCGGCGGCCGCCGTCGGCCTCCGTGGAACTGCTCGGCCTGCTCGACCGGCTACGGGAGGTGGCGACGTGAGAGTCGAGGTCGGCAACGGCGTGGCCCTGACCGTCGATACCTGGGCGGGCGGTGCACGGGTTCCGTTCCTGGTCTCCCACGGCCTGGCCTCGAACCGCCGGACGTGGGAGAGGACCGCAGCCCGCCTGCACGAGCTGGGCCACCCGGTGGTCAGCGTCGACCTGCGTGGCCACGGCGGCAGCGACAAGCCCGACGAGGGCTACGACTTCGCCACCATGGGCGCCGATCTGGTCCAGGTCCTCGATGCCGCCGGTTTCGCCACCGCGGTGCTGGCCGGCCAGTCGACCGGAGGGAACATCGTGGTCGATCTGGCCGCCCGCGCTCCCGAGCGGGTCGCCGGCGTGTGCGGGGTCGACGGCGGTGCCATCGAGGTGACCCGGCAGTGGCCGGAGTGGAACGCGTGCAGGAGAGCGCTGACTCCGCCGCCCATCGCCGGCACCCGAGCCGACGCCCTCGAGGCCATGCTCCGCCGGGGCCATCCCACCTGGTCGGATTGGGGGGTGGAAGCGTCGATGGCCAACTTCGAGCGCCTGGCCGACGGGACCATCCGGCCGTGGCTGACGCGGGAACGCCACCTGCGCATCCTCCGGTCGCTGTGGGAGCACCGCCCGTCGGCTGTCATCCCGACGTTGCCCATGCCCGTGCTCCTCGTCATGGCCGGCACGGGCGACGACTGGGAGGCCCAGAAGCGGGCGCTGGCCGCCGAGATCACCGCCGCTGCGCCCGAGGTGCGGGTCGAGTGGTTCTCCCCCGGCGACCACGATCTCCACGTCGAGCACCCCGTTGAGCTGGCCGAGCTCCTCCACCGCTGCTTCTAGTCGGCTGCTTCTAGGGTGAGCAGCATGGCACGCCTGTTGGTCATCATGGGCTCGGGTGAGACCAGCCCCACCATGAGCAAGGTCCACCGTGACCTGCTGTCACGCGTCGGCTCTCCGCCGGTGCCGGCGGTCATGCTCGACACCCCGTTCGGGTTCCAGGAGAACGCCGACGACATCTCGGCCAAGGCGCTGGCCTATTTCAAGGAGAGCGTGCAGCGGGAGATCACCGTCGCCTCCTTCCGGGCCGCCGACGGGGCCGACCCCCTGGCGTACGAAACCATGCTGGCCCGGCTACGGGACGCGGCCTACGTCTTCGCCGGCCCCGGCAGCCCGTCCTACGCCCTGGCCCAATGGGCCGCCAGCCAGGTGCCGGCCGTGCTGGCCCAGAAGCTGCGCACCGGCGGCTGCGTCACCTTCGCCAGCGCGGCGGCGTGCACGCTCGGCCCCTACGCCCTGCCCGTCTACGAGATCTACAAGGTGGGCGACCGGGTCCGCTGGCTCGAAGGGCTCAACCTCACCGCCGAGGTGGGTCTACCCGCGATCATCGTCCCCCACTTCAACAATGCCGAGGGCGGCAATCACGACACCCGGTACTGCTACATGGGCGAGCGCCGGCTGTCGGCGCTGGAGGCCATGCTGCCCCCGGAGGTGTTCATCCTCGGCATCGACGAGCACACCGCCTGCATCCTCGACCTCGACGCCGGTACCGCCGCCGTCGCCGGCCTCGGGTCGGTCACGGTACGACGCCAAGGCGAGATGTCAGCGGTGGCGTCAGGCACGACCCTGCCCATCGCCGACCTGGCCGGGTTGGCCACCGGCTCGGTGGTGGTCGATGCCCCGCCCCCCGGCCCCGGCGCAGCGGCCATGCCGCAGAGCCCCGGATCCGTCGGGGTCGACGTGGCCGGCTACGAGTCGCGGTTCGACGTCGCCCTGCGGGCCGGCGATGCGCCGGCGGCGGTAAAGACCGTTCTGGAGCTCGACGCCACTCTGCAGGAGTGGTCCCGCGACACGCTGCAATCCGACCAGCTCGACCGGGGACGGTCCGGCCTGCGGGCCATGGTCGTCCGATTGGGAGAGGCGGCCGAGAACGGCCTGCGGGATCCTCGCGCCGTGCTGGCGCCGTTCGTCGACGCCCTCCTCGACGCCCGGCGCCAGGCCCGGGCCGACGGACGGTGGGCCGACGCCGACAGCGTCCGCGACCGGCTCCTGGCTGCAGGCGTCGAGGTGCGCGACAGCGCCGAGGGCACCGAGTGGCAGCTACGATAAGGCGCCCCTGGCAGTCGGCCCCCATCGTCTAGCGGCCCAGGACACCGCTCTTTCAAGGCGGCAGCACGGGTTCGAATCCCGTTGGGGGCGCCGCAAAAGTGCAGGTCAGAGTGTTTTCGGCCTCGGTGGTTGCACACGAAGGACCCGATCTGCCAATCTCTTGCCAATCCAGAACCCGCTCCGGCGGATTGGCAGGGATTGGCAGGAGGTGGGCGGATGCAGGGTTTCATGCGCCAGCGGGGCAACTCGTGGGAGCTGCGGGTCTACGTCGGGCGCGACGTGTTGACGGGGCGCAAGCAGTGGGTCTCCAAGACGTTCAAGGGCGGCAAGCGGGACGCCCAGCGAGCGCTCGCTGCCCTGGTCGCCGAGGCCGACCGGGGTGCCCTCGCCCACACCAAGGCAACGGTCGGCGAGCTGCTCGAAGAGTGGTTCGCCCACGCGTCGCCGGGGTTCTCGCCCAAGGGCGTGATGGAGACGCGCGGCGTGCTCGACCGCAACCTCCTCCCCTTTCTCGGCAGCATCCCTTTGTCGAAGCTCGGCGCCGCCGACATCGACCGTCACTACCGTCGGCTCCGCGACAAGGGCGGCCGGGCGGGGCGGCCTCTGGCCCCGGGCTCGGTCAAGCGGGCCCACGGCATCCTGCATCGGGCACTCGCCCAGGGCGTGAAGTGGGGCTGGCTCTCCGTGAACCCGGCATCGGCCGCCACCGCCCCGCGTTTGCCCGCTCCCGACATCCGTCCGCCCGACCCGCACGAGCTGGCCCAGGTGTTCGCGTTGGCGACCGAGTGGGACATCGAGTTCGCCGACTACATCGTCCTCGCCGCGGCCACCGGCGCGCGGCGCAGCGAGCTGGTAGCGCTCCGCTGGGCCGATGTCGACCTCGACCGGGGCAGCGTCGCCATCAGCCGCGGCATCGTCGCCAGCCTCGACGGCCTCGTGGAGAAGGACACCAAGACCCACGCCGCCCGCCGGGTCTCGCTCGACCCGACCTGCGCGGCGACGATGCGAGCCCACCGTGACCGAGCGGTCGAGCGGGCCCGGCTGGCCGAATGCGAACTGTCGCCGCTGGCTTTCGTGTTCAGCTACGAGGTCGACGGATCCAAGTCGTGGTACCCGGACTCGGTGAGCCGCACCTTCGCAAGGCTGTGCAGAAAGGCGGGACTGCGGCAGGGTGCCCGTCTGCATGACCTCCGCCATTACGTGGCTACGCACCTGCTCGCCTCCGGCGTGGACGTCCGTACGGTCGCCGGCCGGCTCGGCCACCGCAACGCCTCGACGACGCTCAACGTGTACTCCCACTTCCTGGCCGAGGCCGACCGGGACGCCGCCAACGTCCTCGGCAAGATCTTCGACGACGCCGTGGCCGGCGCCGCCGCCGAACGGTCGGACGATGACGCGGAACCACCGAACGAACCCGGCCCGCCCGAGGCCGGGTCATAGCACCCGGCTCGACCTGGCGCGGCATACGACCTATGGGAAGAATGCTGTGAGCAGCCGTCGACGGGGCGGCGGTAGCCTGAGTGGCGGGAGCGGACGCGTGGCTCAACGGGAGCAGGGGTGTTACTCGGCGGGCGGGTCGAGCCCCAAACGAGTCCCTACCTGCGTCGTGGCCGCGGGACCGACGACGAGGTCGAAGAGGGAGCGGATATGAGCACGGCAGGCCCGTCGGTGGCGGAACCCAGGAACCCGGACGATCGAGAGATCCTGGACAGGCTGATGCGATTTGAGCGGTCCGTCATCGAAGGGACGGATCCGGGTCGAGTCCGTGAGCAACTGTCGGACTACATCGCACGCCGCGGGTTGTAGGTCGTCGAAGTGCCGGCGACAGGCATAGCACGGATGTTATAGTCGACCTCGGATGTGGACCTGCCGCTATCTGGCCGAGGCCGCTGCAGAACGGAACGCACTGGTGCCAAGAGAAAGAGCCGCACTTATCAACGCCGAGGCCAAGCTTGCTGCTCTTGGTCCAGGCCTGCCATACCCCCACAGCAGTGCGGTGAGGGGCGCCGAACGGCTGCGCGAGCTTCGTCCCCGGGGCGGCCGCAGCCCGTGGCGAGCGCTGTACCGCCAAATCGGCGAGGAATTCGTCGTTGCTGCCGTTGGTCCGGAGGCCCAGGTTGACCCTCATGGTTTCGCCTCCGCCTGTCGGCGGGCCGAACTCCGCCTGGCTCAGCTTGAGGAAGCGTGATGTCGAAGCTGTCGGAACTCAAGACCACAGACGAGCTCGCCGCCGCTGACGCACAGGACCCCGCTGTGGCCGCCGAGCTGGCGCGGACGGCGGTGGCGAATCAGCTCGCCATCCTCGTCATTCAGTACCGCGTGGACCATGGTCTGACCCAGACCGCCCTGGCTCGTCTCCTCGGCGTGAAGCAACCGGCGGTCGCGCGGCTGGAAGCAGGCGACCATGAGCCGACCGTAGCGACACTCGCCCGGCTGTCGCGCGCACTGCGCATCAACCTTCGCCTCGATGTTGGCCCCGAGTCCGTGGTGCTCGTCTCCGCCTGATTCTCATCGGAACCCCGCCTGGCAGCCGCTCAAACGCGAACCTCACATGCCGTGGGATCCCATGTCGACCGTCGGGTCGACTGGCACCCGGAATACGACTGCGCCCTTGATCCCCTGCTCGCTAAGCCAGGCCAGGACGTCTTGCGGAGTATCGGCGTCGAAGAGGACACGGTCGTCCTTGCGCGCCACGAAGCGGCCCGGTACGGACGCAGGATGTCGGCTCCGGCCTTGCGGCGCGCTTCGATCTCGGGGCGCCCCGGCGGCTCGGGCAGGCGGATGACCTGACGCACGGAACCAGTATGCCCCTCGCCCGTCACGTTCCCGGCTCGTTCTTGGGCGGCGCCGCCCGACGCTTCCGGGGGCGGGCCGACTTCTCGGCCAGCAGCTCCTCGGCCCGGTCATAGACCGACGCCAGGCGCCGCACGATCTCGGGGTCGTCGAGGTCCATGGCCTCCTCTATGGCCCCGGGCGAGGGGATGCGGCTGCGCAGGCGCGTGTAGCGCCCGTCGTCGGCCGGGTCGCGGGACTGCAGCACCTTGTCGACCACGGCCTCGCCGATCAGCGAGTGGGAAATGGCCCGGTACACGGTGCGGGGGTGGGCGGCGAAATGCGACTTCTGGGAGAGGGTGTCGAAGCGCTCCAGCACCTGCCGGAGGCCTCCGAGCATCCGCTCGATCTCCGAGGTCTCCTCCTCCATCAGGGCGAAGATGGCCTCGTCGCGGCTGCGCTGGAAGTGCTCCCAGCTCAGCTCGGGCGGGAAGGAGCCGGCCTCGGCCACTGCCTCGCCCGCTGACTCGGGGTCCGAGCGCCGGAGCTGCTCCAGCCGGGCCCGGACGGCTGGGAGCTGGTCCTCCCGGCCCAGCAGCAGGCTGACCAGGCGGGGCGGGGCGCCGACATGAGCCAGCTGGTAGTCCTCGTCGCCGGGCGGCGGGAGCAGGAACCACACGATGGGCAGGTCGAAAGTCAACGAGAACGCCACCAGCTCCTGGGCGTCGAAGAATCGCTTGCGCTCGCCGTCGATGGACCGCTCGATGCCCGAGATCGACGCCTTGGGCAGCTCCTGGCCGAGGTGGGGGGCGAGGCGCCGCGCCGTCTCCTCCTGGGTCCAGTGCCGCAGCTCCCGGGCGGCCCGGAAGTTGTAGGCCACCACCTGGTTGGCGTCGAGGACCTTGGGCGGCGGGGCCTGCGGCTTCTTGGGCACGGTCCGTCCTCCTAGCCATGTACACCGTCAGCGGCTAAGAGGTACACTCAGGCGCTACCGCATCAGTCGCCAACCCAACCTCCCGAGGAGGGGCTCATGTCCGACGACGAACGCCTGGTCCTGTCGGTGTGCGAGGCCGCCCGCCTGCTCGGCATCTCGCGGACCCATGCCTATGAGCTCGTGGCCAGGGGCGAGCTGGAATCGATCCGCCTCGGCGGGCGCGTCCTGGTCCTTCGGCGGCCGCTCGTGCGCCGGTTGGAAGGCGGCCAGGCCCCGACGCCATGACCGGCCGCTGGGGCGTGCTGGTCGGCCCCGATTCCCGGGACCTGCGCCGGCGCCTGCGGGCAGTGGAGTGGGTCGTGCTGGAGGACGTAGCGCTCGACGCCGTGCTCGACCACGGCAAGGCGGTGGCCGCCACCAGCGCCCGGCGCATCGCTGACAACCTCGGCATCGACCCCGGCACCGCGTCGAGCGCGCTGCGCCGGCTCAGGTCCCTCGGCCTGGTCGAACACGACCGCGCCGACGGCACCGCTGGCCGCTTCGGCCTCTCCGTCTACGTCCTCGTCCCAACGCCCGGCATCGACCTCGTGCCGGCGCCAGGACCACGAACGGCTGAACCACGAACGGCTGAACCACGACGGGAAACGCCCCGAACAGAAGCGCCCCGAACAGAAGCGCCCCGAACAGAAGCGCCCCGAACGAAGAGCCTCCCTCAGGCAACACCCGACCGAACTCCCCGAACCCCCAGAACCCCGAAACCAGCACTCACCCAGCTCGACCTCCTCAACGCCGAGGCTCCAATCTCCGGACGCCCATCCCGACGATGACCGCAATCGCAACAACACCCGCAACGCAGTCGGCAACATGCCCACGCCGGAACGCGATGCCAGAACTGACCCGCAACATCAACGCCCTGAACGCGGAACCAGCCCCCGCAACCCCCCGGATCACAACCGATCCCGCCGACGACCCCCAACGCTCACAGACACTTGCCACGTGGGTGGCGTGGCGTCTGCGGGCGGTACGCCCGTGCTGAACGTTACGCCGTTGCGCGACGCCGAGTACCTGATCTCCTCGGTGGCCCTCGGCATCGACGAGTACTACCTCGGCGTGGGCGAGGCGCCCGGCGTGTGGCAGGGGCGCTGGGCCGCCACCCTCGGGCTGCAAGGCATGGTCGAGGCCGACGAGTTGCGCTCGCTGGTGAACGGCGTCGACCCCACGACCGGCGTCAACCTGCTGGAGGGCAATCGCGAACGAAGCGTCTTCGCCTTCGACGCCACCTTCTCGTGCCCCAAGAGCGTGTCGCTGCTGTGGGCCTTCGCCACGCCAGAGGTCGCCGCCGTCGTGTCTCAGGCCCACGTGGAGGCGGTGGCCACCGCGCTGGCGTTCCTGGAGGACAAGGCGGCCTACACCCGCCGCCAGGAGGGAGGAGTCCGTCGACGGGTGGAGACCCATGGATTCGCGGTGGCCACGTTCGTGCACCGCACGTCGCGCGAGGGCGACCCCCAGCTCCACACCCACTGCCTGATCCCCAACGTCGTGCAGCGCGAGGACGGCTCCCACGTCGCCTTCAACGCCCACCCCCTGCACGAGTGGGCCAAGGCCTCGGGCAGCGTGTTCCAGGCCGAGCTGCAGCGCCGGCTCACCCGTGACCTCGGCGTCGAGTGGGGACCGGACCGCCATGGCTGTCGGGAGATGGCCGGCTTCAGCCGCGACCAGCTCCGGACGTTCTCCAAGCGCACCCTGCAGATCGAGTCCGCGCTGGAGCGAAGGGGCCAGCACTACGAGTCGGCCGCGGCCCGCATGAAGGCCAACGACCGGGCCTCGCTGGACACCCGCCGGGCCAAGGATCGCCTCCTCACCCCGGCGCTGCTCCATGACGCCTGGACCCAGGAAGCCCTCACCGTCGGCCTGGAGAGCCCGGCGCAGATCGAGGCCCTGGTCGTCGGACGCCACCCCGTCCTCCCGGTGCTGTCCACTGAGGACGTCTTCGCCGCCCTGGTCGACCCCGACACCGGCCTGTGCGCCAAGGACGCCCGCTTCGGCGACGCCCACGTCTACGAGCACGTCTGCGCCGTTTCCCAGGGCCGGTGGGACGTGGCCGAGATCCGCCGACTGGCCGAGGCGTTCCTCGACTCGCCCCACGTCGTGCGCCTCGCCCCCGGCCAGAGCCCGTGGCGCCACGGCCGGGAGTGGTCGACCGTTGAGCACCGGGCACTGGAGGACCACGTGCTCGGTCGCCTCGACCAGCTCATCCGCCGCCCCGACGCCGGCGTGGCGCCCGAGGTCGTCAGGCTCCACCTCGACAGCGAGCCGTTCCTCGGCGACGACCAGGCCGAGGCCGTCCGGGCCCTGTGCGCTCCGGGGCCGGCGCTGCGGGCGCTGATCGCCCCGGCCGGGCACGGCAAGACGACCGCCGTCCACGCCGCCGCGGCCGCCCAGATCGCGGCGGGACGGCACGTTCTCGGGCTGGCCACCACCAACAAGGCCGTCGAGGGCCTGCGGGAGGTCGGGCTGGAGGCCATGACCATCGCCCGCCTCCGGGGCCAGCTCCGGGACGGCGGGCTGGAGCCCGGCGTGGTGCTCGTCGTCGACGAGGTCTCCCAGGTGTCGACCCGCGACGCAGCAGCGATCCTCGACGCCGTGGCCGTGACTAGCGGTGCCGGCGTCTGGTTCCTGGGCGACCCCCGCCAGACCGGCCCGGTCGCCGCCGGGGCATCGCCGCCGAGCTGGCCCGCAGGGGCGCCGAGGGCCTCGTCCCCGCCCCCGAGCTGACCGAGAACCGCCGCCAGGTGGACGAGGCCGATCGCACGGCGCTGGTAAACCTGCGTGACGGCAACGCTCCCGAGAGCCAGGCCATCCGCGCCGAGCACGGCTGGGAGCACGAGTGCGACCACCCGGTCGCCACCCGCGACGCCATGGCCGGCGCCGTGGTCGCCGACATCGAAGCGCAAGGAGCCGAGGCCGTCGTCGCCCTCGCCGTCTCCCACGTCGACTGCGAGGATCTGACCGACCGCGTCCGCGCCCGCCTGACCGCCGCCGGCCGTCTCGCGGAGACCGGCGTCAGTGGTCCGGGTTGGGGAGTAGGGGACCGCACCTACGTCACCGGTGACCGGGTGCTGCTGCACTCCCAGCTGTACGCGTCTGGCACGAGGCTGCACAACGGCTCGGTGGGCACGGTGGAAGCTGTCGGCGACGAGGGCCTTTCAGTGCGCTTCGGCCAGGGCGGTGTCCTGGTCCCGGCGTCGTTCGTCGCCGGCCACCGGAACGACGGCACACCGAACCTGTCCCACGCCTGGGCGCGGACCATCGAGGGCGCCCAGGGCGGCACGTGGGAGGTCGTCCACCTCCTGGGCACCCGCTCCCTCGACGCCCTGAGTGGCTACGTGGGCCAGAGCCGCAGCCGCGAGCCGACCCACACCTGGAACACCCGGGAGATCCCCGCCCTCGACCACGGGGGCGAGCTGGCCGACGACCGCGACGGCGCCGAGCTGGTGCTGGCCGCCCTGGGGCGGGAGCCCGACGTCACCTTTGCCGCCACCCACGACCCCTGGCCCGTTCACCACCGGCTCGTCGGCGAGCGGGCCGAGCACGAGGCGGTGCTGACCCGCTGTCCCGCCGACGCCAGCCGTCAGCGCCAGGGCCTCGTCGACGCCATGCACCGCCAGAAGAACCGGCTGGCCGAGGCCGAACACGAACTCCAGACCGCACGGGAGACGCTACGTGCCCTCGGGCCCCTGCGCCGAGTTCGGTCCTCCGGTCGGGCGGCCCATGCCAGAGCCGAGGACCGGCTGGCCAGCACCAACGAGCTGGTTGACCGCCGACGCGGCGAGCTGGCCCAGGCCGACGGGCGCCTCGCCGCCCACGCTGCCCACCAGGCCGACCGGGAGGCGTTCCTGGCCCGGGAGGGTTGGCGGTCCGAGCGCATCAAGGCCATCGACAACGAGCTGGCGCAGCACTGGGCGCCGGTGGTCCTCGCCGCGGTCCGGGCCGACGATCCCCTGGCCTTCGGCATCGATCGCCTGCGGGCCGCCCGGGCCAAATACGGCGCCGACCTCGGCCGTCTCCTGCGCAGCCTGCCGCCCGACCGCACCGACGCGGTCGAACGGGCCCGGCGCGAGGCGGTGTCCGCGTCGGCGGGGGTGGCCAAGTCCCGGGTCGGGCTGGCCGCGGCCACCGCTGTCGCCGAGCAGGCCCGCCAGCGCCACTGGGGACGACGCGACCGCTCGGCGGTCGAGCGAGCAGAGGGGCGAGTGTGGGACGCCGAGCACTCGGTGTCCGCGGCAGTCGAACGCGAACGCCAGGCCCGTCGGCTGGTGAAGACCGAAACCGAGGCGCAGCGTGCTCGGGAGCGGGCGTTGCGGGACAACCGCGGCGCCATGACCGAGATGGAGAGCGCCGTCGTCGACATCGAAAGCGCCCTGGACCACACCCGGCCCGGTCGGGTGCTGGCCATGCTGCACGCCGAGCAGCCCCCGGCCTACCTGACCGACGTCCTCGGCGTTGCGCCCGAGACGGTCGCCGGTCGCCAGGCGTGGTGCGGGCTGGCCTGGGAGATCGAGTCCTACCGGGATGCCCACCCCGCGGCCACCCACGACGAATCGGACCACGGTGTGCAGGCTGCGCTCGGGAAGTGCCCGGACTGGTACAGCGAAACCCACGCCTGGACCTACCTCGCCGGGCGCGTCGTCGACGGCCGCAACATCATCGCCATCGCCGAGCGCACGACGGCGGACGACCAGGCTACCGACCTCGGAGACCACGGTCGCTGGGCGAACCGAGTCCAGAGGGTCGAGGACCTCCTCGAAGCGAAACTGGCCCTCGCCATCGAGCCGCCCGAGCTCGGAATCGACTTCTGATTCGTCCGTCCCCACGCCGGTTGTGCCCCGGGCGGCGCACGGTGGGCCTGCCGAGAATTCACTGCACCGGGTTGCCCTCTTGCATGCCGCCGCCCGGAGAGCGGCCGACCGCTCCGGCTTGAGCATTCCGTGCATAACGCTCGCGCCGAGGTCCCGTCGGTCGCCGTCGCAGTCGTGGTCCCTCTCATGGGGCCGGGTTGGAGGACACGGAGTCGTTATGCGTCGGCATCTCGGCCCGACGGACCCATTCGACATCGGCACCTTCCGGACGGGTGGAGGACGCGGCGTTCGCTGCGGGCATGAGGGTTATCGTGCGCGCCGCCCGCACGACTGCGCCGGTTCCCGGGCGGTCTCGCGGTTCTTCTCGAACATCCCCTACCGGCACCTCGGGGACAGGCGGGCGCACCTCGGCCACGTCGCAACGTCCGGCACCTTGGTGACGGGTGAGCGACGGCCAAGGCTAGGGGCGGTGTCTCCTCGCCGTCGCCTGGGACCTGCCCGTAAGAAATTTGATTGCATTCGGCTGAGGTCAATGAGATAGTGGTCGCAGTTCGGTGCACTTCACTGCAACGAACTATTCCAACGACCTCACGAATGGAGCCTCCATTGGCCGGGACCATCACCACCATCGAAGCGAGCGACAACCACTACGTCCTCGGCGAGTCACTGCGACCGTTGCTCACCCACGACATGGGGTCGTCGATCGAGATCTTCGACACCAGCGGCCCCGCCGGCGGCGGTCCGCCCCCGCACCAGCACCCGTGGGAGGAAATCTATGTCGTCCTCGATGGGGAGCTCGAAGTCACCGTCGACGGCGAGACGCACGTGTTGAAGAGGGGCGGCGTGGCCCACATCCCCGGGGGCACGGCGCACGCCTACCGCAACGTCACCGAGGCCCACTTCCTCACCATCGTGTCGAAGGGCAACGCCTCCAGGTTTTTCGCCCAGGTGGCGAGCGAGGTCGAGATGAACCCGCCCGACATCGCCGGCAT
>JBBSIS010000047.1:0-17744 GCA_038231955.1 Acidimicrobiales bacterium | reverse complement strand
GCTCGGCAACACCGTCACCCTGAAGTCGGTCGCCTGAACCACCGATTGCCTTCGGGGCTACGCCCCGAACCGGGGGCTGCCGCCCCCTGACCCCTGCGCGCCCACACGTCCGCTGGGTTGGGGGAGTTTCGTGTCAGAGCCTTGCGCTCGCGCACGGAGTCGCGTCCTGCACACTCGATTTCGGTGCCGAGACGGGCAATTGGATGGGCAACTTCGAGCCCGGCAACATGCGGCTCGAAGGCCGGCTCGACGTCCGAGACTCGAGCGCAGACGGGCAGGTCAGCGGCTCGCACCTAGGGTACCAGCAGTGGTCCCGGCCGAGAGCGTCGGTCCCGAAACCGTGCTTCTTCGGTGGGAGCCGACACTTGCCCATCTTCGGATGGGCAAGTAGTGCATCGCAAGGCGATGACCCTCCAGCTTCTGCGGGGCGGCGGGTCACGGTCCGTGCAGCGCTGCGGGCACGACGCCGATGCCGGCCGGTCGGCGATACGCGTCGGCGGCCGTCGTGATGACGATGGCGTCCAACACATCGTCACCGCACCGCTCATGGATGAGGCAACTGTTCCATTCATGAGCGATACCGCGCGGAGTGCTTGGTGGGAGAGCTCCGGATGTCAGGGGAGGCGCCACATCGGCGCGTAAGGGCCGGTCTTGCCGGTCCAGTTCAGGAACTGCACCGGCCCGGTGGCGTTGGCCCACCAGCCGATGGCGACGGCGAGCTCGACGGGGCAGGCGAGAAACAGGTCGACCCGGTGGAGGTCGGGGCGAGCGGCGAGGCGGGCAACGACCTCGCTGGTCTGTCGGGCCCAGGCGTTGCAGGTGTCGGAGCCGTCGAGCGAGAACCGTCCGGGACCGCCTGGTGGGACGAGCAGGATCCGCTCGCGGTAGCGGTTGCCGGCGCCGATGTAGGCGTTGACGCCGGCCTCGGTATCGCGGGTGACCGCCACCTCCACGGCAGCGGCTCGAGCTTCGATGGGGCCCTTGCTGTACGGGGCTTCCGGCAGCGGCGTGGCGTCAGTGCGGGATCGGCCGACGGTGTAGGTGAGGTCGTCGCGTGCCATTCGGATGGTGCAGCCGGTGGGTTCGGCGAAGGCGTGGCCAAGCGCAGCGGCGATGGGCAGGTGCGCCTTGACGGCGAGGGTGATCTCGGTCGCCCCGTAGGTCGCCTTCGTCGCCGCAGTCGTGCGCGCCAGCGCGTCGCGAAGTCGATGCTCCCAGCCGCTGTCGAGGGCCGGGCCGGCGAATCGGTGTCGCCAGTCGAAGTTGAGGACCGCGTCGTCGCTGTGCGCAGCGGTGTCGTCGTAGGTGACGAGCCGCACGGTGGGCGATCGTCCGGAGTGGCGCGCAGCTCGGACCTCGCCTGTGGCGTGGGCGAGCGCGATGGCGGCGGCGGTATCGGCGTTGGCCAGGGAGGGGTCGACGACGTGTCCGTTGTTGTCACCGATCTCGATTCCGAAGCGACTGATGCGCTCGGCCGCCTCGGAGGGCGTGAGCCCGTCGAAGACCGGGGTGACCCGAACGGCGCGGTCGCGGGCGGCCCGGGCGATGGCCGGCAGCTCGACGTCGGCCACGTAGAGGGAAGCGAGCACCGTCTCGTTCAACCACAGGATGACGGCGGAACAGTCCGCAAGCTCCGCTTCGATGGTTTCAGTCGTTCGATCGCCGGCGTCGAGGTTCTCGACGTCGCGCCAGGGTGTCACGCCGTGATCGCGGAGGGCGTAGACCAGCTCGGCGCGGAGCGCTCGATCGCCGGAGTAGCTGATGAACGTTGTCATGCGTCCTCGTCCTTGTCGGCGCTGGGCAGGTCGCCGGTGGAGCAGATCGATGCCGGCATGACGCGTCCGTTCCTGGTGACGAAGGCATCGAGCCCGCCTTGACCGTCGGTGGCCGGCTCGACGAGCACGAGAATCGGGTCGGTCGTATCCTCGTCGGCGTCGAGGACCAGCATCGCGGCGACGTCGAGGGGGCTCGGCCCCTCGCCGGAGGGGTGGCTGTGCCACTCGCCGAGGTAGCCGACCCTGCCGTCGCGCTCACGTGCCGCCACGACGGCTGCTTGCGCGGCGCCCTCGGGGATGCGGTAGTGGTTCTCGGTGGCGTCGGCGTCCGGGAGTTCGACGACCTCGGCGACGACTGGCCGCCCGTCGACGTGGCAGCCCAGGAGGATCCCTCCGGTCTCGACGGGCAGCGCGGCGCGCCCGAGCTCCCGGAGCTGGTCTTGGGCGCGTTCGGTGAGGTCGATCGTAACCGGGAGGTCGTCCGGGCGGAGTCGTCCGAGCTGGTCGAAGGGGGGCTCACCGGCGCGTATGACCTCGATGATCTCGTCCGGGTGGTCGTGGCGGCCGGTGAGGTGGTCGATGGCCACCTCGGCGGCCAGCGTGGCGGCGAGTGTCACGGCGGTCGGCGGGGCGTTGTGCACAAGCGCGAGGCAGCCAGTCTCGGTGCCGACGTACTCGAGCTCGTCGTCGAGGGGTGGGATCTCGGGGTAGCGGTCGAGGTGCGGCCGTTGCACGAATGGTGTGTCGCCCTCGAGTGCCTGGCGGCGCACGCGGGCGACTGCCCCGCCACGGAAGAGGGCGGCGGAGACCACCGGCTGACCGTTGCCCTGTGCAACGCGACCGATGAGTTCCGCGAGGCCTGCGTGGCCGGTGCCGTCGATGGTGATGTCGGCTGACGCGAGCAGCTGGTGCAACCCGCTCGGCGTTCCGAGCGCGCCCTCGACAACGTCGATCTGGGCCCACGGGTACTGGCTGAGGTGGTCGCGCAGCACGTCGGTTTTGTTCGTGCCCGCCGGCGTCCCCGGCGGGGCCGCATGGCGGACGAGGTTGACCGGCCAAAGCCGGTCGAAGTCAACGAGGCGGAGCCGTCCGATGCCTGCCCGGGTAAGGAGCTCGGCGGCGTGGGATCCGATGGCACCGGCGCCGAGGATGGCGACCGATCGCTGCTGCAGCCCTGCGGCGTCGGGCCCGGCGCGCAGCAGGAGGGCGTTGCGGCCCGTCGGTCGAAGCACGACGAGGCGGTCGGTGCGCGTACCGGTCTGGTCGGCGATGGACAGGATCATCGTGGCGACGAGGCCGGCGTTGTTCGGCCAGACGAGGCCATACATGACGACCGGTCGTGAACGGAGGTCGCGGTCGAGGCGCTCGCGCTGCTTGTCGGTGAGGAACGACCGGAACTCCTCGATCGAGCGCGGCGGGTGCGGCACCGACGTGCGGTAGAACCACCGGCCACGCGCCTGCCGGTGGTTCTGCAGGCCGATCGGCAGCGGCGAGGTGATCCGGAACGCGCCGCGTTCGATGTCGAAGACGTTGATCGGGCTCGGCCGCCCGTCGGCCGACCGGGCGTCGCCGAACTGGAACTCGTCGTGGTCACCGTCGCTGGGGCTGCCGCCGATGACAGCGTCGATGTCCACCAGTCCCGCGACGCGCTCGATGTCCTCCTGCCAGTAGATCTCGGGGTTGCGGGCGTTCTCCACGGCCGCGAAGCCATCCTTCGCCTCCTCGATCCACTCGTCGATGCGGTGGTAGATGCCCTCCAGCGTCTTCCACCGTTGGCTGAAGTCCTCGCCGTGCCAGATGCACAGCCGTTCTTGGTCCGCGTGCCAGGCGGCGATGCCGGGAACTCGGAGGAGCGGCGGGAAGTACGGCCACGCGGGCTGGATGATGATTGCCATCCGCTCGCTGTCGGTGTGGCCCGCGTCGATCAGCGAACGGGGTGTGGGTCCTTCCCAGGCCGAGGGCTCGACGCGCTCGAACCCGGCAGCCTCGATCTCGTCGATGAAACGTTGCAGCAGCTCGGGGTCCGCCGTCTCGTCGAAAGGAGGCTCATCGTTCACCGAAGGACCTCTCGGCGGTGCCGCCGGCGGCGATGTTCGCTGCGGTGGCGCCCATGGTGGCACCAGTGCCCCGGCAGCCGGGGGGCAGCGGGAAGACCTGGTCTCGCCGCTCGTTGCCGCCGAACACCTGGCGCCACTCGATCGCCGCCTGGCAGCGGGTGCTGGCTCGCACGGCGCGCTGGGCCGCCCGGGCAACGTCGTCGAGCGCGGTGGCGGAGGCAGCCAAGTCCCCCGCCGGGGGTGCGGGCTGGTACTCCTCGTGGAGCACGGGGTCGCAGACCGGGCGCTCGGCGATGGTGTGCAGCCGCGCTGAGACGTAGGCCAGCGCCGACGCCGTGATGTCGGCCCACGACGCACCGGTGATGGTGCCCTCGGTGAACCCGTCGTGGAGGAGGAACTCGTAGAACAGCGCTGACGGCTTCGTGTCGGGCAGATGGTGGGCCTTCACCTGCTTGATCGCCTTGACGGTGCGCACGTACGCGCCGGCACCGCCGATGCGCGGGGCACGGTTGCGGACCTGGGTCAGCCGGTTCAGTTCGACAGGATCGGTGAGCCGCCAGTGGCCGGTTCGGTAGCGCTCGCCGGTGGACACGTTGCGGCCCACCTCGGGGATGCCGTAGTGGTCGCCCCAGCCGACGGCCGGGACGACGTCGACGGAGAACTCGAACGCCAGCTGGTCGAGTTCGCGCACGACTCGATCGACCCGCTGCCGGGCCCAGCCGTACTCGGCCGCCGCGGTGCGGAGGAACTGCTCGCCGGGCAGGCGGCCGGGGCGGTAGTCGACCTTGTACGAGCGGGGCTGGGGCGTGAGGCGACGCTGGTCGGCGAACGGCTGTAGGGCAGTGTCGAACATCCCGTAGGCGTCGTCGGGCGTGATCGTGCCGACGTCGTCATGGTTCAGGCGGCCGAACACGTCGACGTCCTTGCCGGGCCAGATGGATACCCGGCGGGCGTAGCTGCCGATCAGGATGTCGTAGAGTCCATGGCCACGGAGCTGGGGGTCGGCTCGCAGGACGGAGCGGACCTCCACGTGGGCGGCGATGGCGATCAGCGCCCGGTCGCCGAGCGAGATGCGCTGCTGGGTGGTGAGGAACTCGTCGTTCAGGTCATGCTCTGCCATCCGGGATCCTAAAATCGGGAGCCGGCGGGACCGGCTCGGGTCTCGGTTTGACTGTACGCCGGGGGTGGGACACTCATCACCAGTGTTGTGCCCTTCGGCCAGCCCCTCTGGTCGCTCGCGAGGTCCACGACCGTCATTGACACGGCGGGTACGCTCGGCGTCGTCGCCGCGAGCGGCGATCGGGTGCAGGGGCCCGACCGAGCGTACCCGCCACGCGCAGGGCGGCCCGTGGTGCCCGGCAGGTCCGAGCGGTTGCCAAAACCATGGACTTCTTCCATACTTTTGGCATGCCTGGCCGCTGGTACGCCGAGCTGTTCGAGATCGCCTCTGACCAGAACGGCTTCATCACCACCGAGGACGTCCGCGACCTGGGCGGAACCCCTCAGGTGCTCATCGACATGCACCGTCACGGCCACGTCGACCGCGTTGGCCACGGCCTGTACCGCTTCCGGGCCTTCCCGGCGGGCCCGCTCGACGAGCTGATGCAGGCGACACTGTGGCCGCGTCGACAAGGGGTCATTTCTCACGACACCGCGCTCGACCTCTGGGACCTTTGCGACGTCAACCCGGCCAAGATCCACGTGACGGTTCCCAAGGCAGCGCGCGTCCGACGGGCGACTCCGCCCCTGTACGAGGTGGACGTGCGTGACCTCCACCCGTCTGACATCACGCGCTTCGAGGGCATCCGGGTCGTGGTCCCTGCCCGCGCGATCCTCGACGGGATCGAACGTCACCTCGACCGGCGGCTGATCGATCAGGCGGTCGAAGCCGCTCGTCGCCGTGGGCTCGTCACGCGCGACGAACTCGCCATGCTCGAGGCGGTCGGCTGATGCCCGACTTCCCGGTGAAGGGAAAGCCGCCGCACAACGTCAGCGTCCTCGAGCGGTGGCTCACGGAGGCGTCGAAGCAGACCGGCGTCGCGGCCGGTCGGCTTCGACGCTGGCTGGGATTCATGGTAGTGGCAGCGATGCTCGACGAGGCCAGGCATGCCGACGACGGCGAGCCGCTGTTCCTCATCAAAGGCGGCGTCGCCATGGAGCTGCGCGTCGACACCGGGGCCCGAGCCACCAAGGATCTCGACACCGCGTTCAGGGCGAGCATGGAGGCCGTCGCCGACCACCTCGACCCGGCCCTGCGCGCCGGGCACGGCGACTTCACGGCGACGAGGACCCAGCTCGAGCCGGTGAAGGACACCGGTTCGGTCCGCTGTGACATCAAACTCGCCTATCGCGGCAAGTCGATCATCACGGTGAAGATGGAGGTCGCCGCCGTCGAAGGCGGCATGGGGGACGAGATTGACCACGTACCGGCGAAGACCCTCGACCATGTCGGCCTCACTGGACCCGAAACCGTGCCATGCATCGCCGTCCGTTGGCAGATCGCCCAGAAGCTCCACGCGTGCACGGAGGTGTTCGGCGACGGCGAGAACGATCGCTTCCGCGACCTGATCGACCTGCAGCTGCTCGAGGAGCTCGTCGGCGATGACGAGTGGCCAGACGTGAAGGAGGCTTGCCTGGAGGTGTTCGGTGGCCGTGGGAAGCACGCGTGGCCCCCTTACGTCACCGTCTACGACTCGTGGATCACGGGTTACCGGGCGCTCGCGGAGGAGATCGGATTCGCTGTCGTGGACGTTCACGAGGCGGGCGCCGCCGTTGCCCGGCTCATCCAGCGGATCGAGCGCGCATAGATCGGCCGGTCCGGCAGCCAGCTACGGAAGTGCGGCGGCGAGCATGGCCAGGAACTTTGTCCTCTGCTTGTGGCGACGTCGAAGGTCAGTCAGCTCGACCACCGCCTCTGGATGTCCGGCCGGCAGGAGAGCACCGATGCGGGCGATCGACTCGTGGACCGCCCGGGCCCAGGCACCTGAGGTGCGCTGGTAGCTCCGGGAGCCTTCGACCGCAGCGCGTCCGAGAACGACCGCCTGTAGGAGGCAAGATCCAGCGGCTCGCCGGCCGGGGCGATCTCCAGGAGGAGCTGGTCCTTCAGCGCTGCGTTCCGCTCGACCTCGGCCATCACAAGCTCGACCAACCGCTCGTGAGGCTGCGCGGACAGGTGCTCACGCAGCTGCGCTGCGGCCTTCTTGGTCAGCTTCACCACTCCGCCACCCTGCCACGGCGCCGCGTATGCCGGCTCCCATCCAGACACGGCGATCCCCGACCACCGCTCTAGGCGGTCGCCGGGTGCGCCAGCTCCACGAGCAGTTCATGGCGGCGAAGACGGCTCGGTGAGCCCGTGGCCAACGACGCCGGCGGGCGACTCCGCGATCCCAAGGGAGACCCCTCAAGGTTTTTCTGGCGCTTAGCGAGCAGTCCGACCGTGGGCGTGGCCTTCATGCGTTGGCTCGCCGGGCGGCAGGCACCCAGCTCAGAGCACCGGCTGCAATCTGGCACCGCTCAGTCGTGGACGTCGTCTGGGGTCGTCGTGGCGACGCCCCATGCCACAAGTCGCAGCTCGCAGCTGGCGTCGCCCATAACCGTGTCCGGAGAAGGTGGACGAGCACCGTAAGGCTGACGAGAACGACGACCAGTTGACCACCGCTCCAGCGACCAGCGACGGCCACGACCACCACCTACCTCCTCCACTCCAGCACCACATCGACGAGCCCACCCACGCGATGATCTGACCCCAGGACCACATCCTCGACGCCCTCACGCGTACGACTCTTCACGCTCCTCCCACGAGCTGAAGCAGCGAGACATCATCTGGGACGCGGGATTATCCGGGACGGGCGTGGTTCTGGCTGGTGGCGACTCTGACGGTCACTGACGACCCCGGATAATCCACGGCGAAGCTGCTTCCAAGGGGACGGTACCCTAAGGAGGAGGCAGCAATGGAACAAGCGCTGAGGGTGCGCGTCGGGGAGCCGTTGGCTTCCTACGTGCCGGAGCTGATCGAGTACCTGGCCGACCTCGGCTACTCGGATCGCTCGGTGACCGACCATGTGCGCTGTCTGCGACACCTGAGCAGGTGGCTGAAGCAAGAAGGGCTCGACCCGTCGGCCATCGACGAACGGCTGATCAGGCAGATGGTCGAGGCGCTTCATGGGCGGGGAAAGGGTCGCAAGCTCACGCATTGGTCGTTCCGGGTGGTCGTGCGGTTCCTCCGAAGCCGCGGCATCGTTCCCCCGTCGCCGCCTGAGGCACCGACGCCACTCGACGAGCTGCTCGGGAACTACCGCCACTACCTGCAGCTGGAGCGCACCCTGTCGCCCTCAACCGTGCCTGGCTACATGCGAACGGCGAGGTGGTTTCTGGACGTGACCTGCGGCGGCGACCCCGAGCGCGTGCGCCACCTCACGGCCAGCGACGTGGCGTCGTTCGTGCTCGGCGCCGCCCGCACCCTCAGCCCGACGTCGGTCAGCGCCGCCGTGGTCGGGTCCCGGTCGCTGCTGCGCTGGCTCCACTTCAGCGGCAAGATCGACACCCCCCTGGCCCAGGCGGTGCCGTGGTTGGCTCGGCGGCGGCGGATCAGCCCACCGCAGGGCGTCGGCCTCAACGAGGCCCGGGCCCTGCTCGCCAGCTGCGACCGCCACACCCTCACTGGCCTTCGCGACTTCGCCGTGCTCAGCGTCTTGGTCCGCTTGGGCCTGCGGGCCGGCGAAGCCGCGGCCATGGAGCTCGGAGACATCGACTGGCGGCGGGGGGAGCTCACCGTGCGGGGCAAGGGGCAGTGGCTTGACCCGCTGCCGTTGCCCGTCGACGTCGGCGAGGCCTTGGCCGCCTACCTGGTCGGGCGCGGCGCCGAGCCTGGTCTGCGTCACGTGTTGTTGACCGTGCGGCCTCCGCTTCGGCCACTGACGACGACCAACGTGGGGATGATCGTGCGGGGGGCCTGCCTGCGGGCGGGGCTACCTGCGATCGGCGCCCACCAGCTGCGCCACGGCATGGCCGTGGGGATGCTGGCCAACGGCGCCCCGCTGCACGAGATCGGCCAGGTGCTCCGCCACCGCCATCTAAAGACGACGGCGCTCTACGCCAAGGTGGACTACGCGGCGCTGGCCACCTTGGCCCGGCGTTGGCCTGGGAGCCAGCGGTGAGCGCCTTGGGCTCGGCCCTGGCCGACTACCTCGAGCTGCGGCGGTCGTTGGGCTACAAGCTCGAAGGCGCCGAGGCCATCCTTGGCCGCTTCGTCGCCCACCTCGATGCCGTTGGCGCTGAGACCGTGACCGTGGCGGCGGCGCTCGCCTGGTCGACCGCAACACCGGGCGGGGATCGGCGCCTTCAGGCCATCCGAGGGTTCGCCCGTTACCTCCAAGCACTCGATCCCGCTCACGAGGTGCCGCCCACGAGGCTGGTGCCAGCGACAACGCGCCGGGCCCTGGCCCACCTCTACTCCGACGAGGAGGTCGCCGCTTTGATGAGTGCCGCCCGCGGCCTGGAGCCGCCGCTGCGGGCCGCCACCACCGAGACCGTCATCGGCGTGCTGGCCGTGACCGGCATGCGCATCGGCGAGGTGCTGGGCCTCGAGATGGGCGACGTCGACTGGGACCAAGGAATGCTCGTCGTGCGGGTTGCCAAGTTCGACAAGACCCGCCACGTCCCGGTCTCGCCGAGCACACTGGCCGCCCTGGCCGATTACCGACGGCTCCGGCGACGACTGGCGCCCGCCCCCAGCACCCTTGCACTGTTCGTCGGGGGCCACGGCCGCCGGTTGAGCTACGCCGCCTTCTCCACCGCCTTCGGCCGCGTGCTCGAGGCCAGCGGTGTGTCGGCAGGCGGCCGGCGTCCCCGCATCCATCACTTCCGCCACAGCTTCGCCGTGCGGACCTTGGAGGACTGGTATCGAAGCGGCGCCGACGTCCACGCCCTCCTGCCTCGGCTCTCGACCTATCTGGGCCACGTCGACCCGGCCGCCACCTACTGGTACTTGAAACTCAGCCCCGAGCTGCTGGCCCTGGCCGCCCAGCGGGTCGAACGAGGCGGAGGTGGCCGTCCATGAGCACGCTCGCTCCCATCATGGAGGCGTTCTTCACCGAGCGCCTCGTTCGCCAACGCCAGGCCAGCCCCCACACGGTGCGCGCCTATCGCGACACGTTCCGACTGCTGCTGGACTTCGCCCACCGCCGGACCGGCCTGGCGCCCTGTGAGCTGGAGTTCGCCGCCCTCGACGCCGGGCTGATCGGCGACTTCCTGGACCATCTGGAGCAGGAACGCCACAACACCGTGCGCACCCGCAACGCCCGCATGACCGCCATCCGCTCGCTGTTCCGCTTCGCCTCTTACCGTGAGCCGGCCCACGCCGCGCAGATCCAGCGTGTGCTGGCCATGCCCGACAAGCGCAACCGGCGCAGCGTGGTGTCCTACCTGTCCGACGCCGAGGTCGACGCCCTGCTGGCCGCTCCGGACCGCCGCAGCTGGATCGGCCGACGCGACCACGCCCTGTTGGCCACCGCGCTGCAGACGGGGCTGCGGGTGTCGGAGCTGACGGGCCTACGCCGCCGCGAAGTCGTGGTGGGGGTGGGGGCGCACCTGCGCTGTCACGGCAAGGGCCGCAAGGACCGCTGCGTGCCGCTCACCCGCCACACCGTCGCCGTGTTGCGGTCGTGGATGGCCGAGCGTGGTGGTGGCGAGGACGACGCGATGTTCCCGACCGGCCGGGGCGGCGCCATCAACTCCGACTCCGTCGGCGATCTCGTCGACCGCCACGTCGCCGTCGCCCGACGAAGTCTCCCCGACTGGACGGCTGATCGCGTCACGCCGCACACCTTGCGCCACACCACGGCCATGCGGCTCCTGGCCGCCGGAGTGGACACGTCGGTCATCGCCCTGTGGCTCGGTCACGAGCACGTCCAGACCACCCAGATCTACCTCCACGGCGACCTGTCCATGAAGCAGAATGCACTCGATCGCACCGCGCCACCCAACACACCGACCGGCCGCTACCGCGCTCCCGACCCACTGATGGCCTTCTTGAAGGGTTGTGATTATCCGGGAGACTGCGCCAGCTTCGACCACGGTGGCAACGCTCCAGGATCGGTCTCCCGGATAATCCCGCGTCCCAGATGATGTCTCTTATCCGGGATCCCGCATAAGAGACACCCTTGCAGGTGCCGCTTTGCGGCACCTGCGCGTCACTGACGCCGCTGGCCGGACACCAGTAGTGGGAGGTGATCGTCAGCGTCACCGCCCTCGGTTCCCGAGACGGCGACGCCGCCTCGGCGGTGGCCCGGGTCGTCTTTCTACACCGGCGGCCAGGCCCTGGGGGCCAAGGGACGCCAGGTGGCCGCCTATGCCACCCGGGCGGCCAAGGACGACCATGGGGTGGACCCCGAGACACTGCGGCCGTGGTGGGCGTCCCAGCTCGACGCCGTGCGATTTGGCCTCGAGGCGGTGGCGCGCTGCTACGACCGCCAGGCGGCGCCGGCGCTGGTCACCGAGCAAGAGCGCCAGGCGCTGTTCGCGGAGCTGGGCTCGGACACCGGGGTCACCGAGACCGCCGCCACCTTCGGGCGCCGGGAGGTCATCCAACAGGTGGCCGACTGGGCCGGGGACCGCCTGGGGGCTGGCGAGATCTGCGATCTGGCCGACGCCTGGTTGGCCAGCGAGGTGGTGGTGCGCCTGGATCCCGATCGGGCTCAGGAACGACCTGCCGTGGTGCGCCGGGCCGACGGGCGGGTGATCACCGCCATGGGTCTCGAGCTCCGCTACAGCACCCGAGCCATGCTCGGGGTCGAGGAGCGGCTGTTCGCCACCTACGAGGCCGGTCGCTACGCCGGCGCCGGCGTGGTGAGCGCCGCCACTCTGGAGGACGCCCTGGCACGGCGCCCCGAGCTGGGCCAGGACCAGGTGGCCATGGTGGCCTCGGTGTGCACCAGCGGGCATCGCATCCAATGCGTGCTGGGTCCGGCGGGCTCGGGTAAGACCTTCGCCCTGGCCGCCGCCGCGCGGGCCTGGGAGGATGCCGGCTACCGGACCCTCGGCGCCGTGGTCCAGGGCACGGCCACCGAGGTGCTGCGCGACGCCACCGGAATGGACTGCTCCACCGTGGCAAGCCTGCTCTACCGCCTGGACCACGAGCTCCTGTCCCTCGATGACCACACCGTGGTGGTGGTGGACGAGTCCTCCACGCTCGGCAACCGGGACCTGGCCCGCCTCGCCACCTATGCGGAGCGCTCCGGAGCGACGCTGCGCCTGGTGGGAGACCCGGCCCAGCACTCGGCGGTGGCTGCCGGCGGCGCCTGGCGGGCGCTCTTGGAGCACTACCCCGAGGACCGAGCCGAGCTGGTGGTGCGCCGGCGCCAGGGCGCCCCGGAGATGGAGGCGGTCCGCCTGGCCTCGGTGGACTACGCCGCCGGGCGCATCTCCGAGGCGGTGGAACGCCTGCGCCGGGACCGGCGCATCGTGGAGGCGGACTCCCCCGAGGAGCTGCTGGACGCCCTGGTGGCCGACTGGTACGTGGACCGCATCCACCGCCGGGCCGACCCCGAGGTGCCGGCGTCGTCGATGATGGCCGACCACCACGTGGAGCGCCGGGAGCTCAACGCCCGGGCTCGGGCCCTCCTCGCCGGCGACGGCACCTTGCACGGTCCCGTCGTCGAGGTGGCGGGCCAGAGCTTCCAGGCCGGCGACGAGGTGGTGGCCATGGAGCAGAACCGCCGGCTGCGCCCGGAGGGCGCCGGGCCGGGTGAGTTCGTGCGCAACGGTGAGCGGGGCCAGGTGGTCGAGGTCCGCCCCGGCCAGCACCCGGAAGTGGTGGTCGACTTCCAGCGCCGGGGGCGGGTGGCCCTGGGCGAGGATGACCTCACCCGGCCAGTCCGCCCAGGGGTGGTGGGCACCATTGCCCATGCCTACGCCGTGACCAGCCACATGGCCCAGGGCGAGACCTATCAGGCCGGGCGCCACCTGAGCACCGACGCCTCCAGCCGGGAAGGCGTCTACGTGGGCCTGACCCGGGGACGCGGTGACGCCCGGCTGTACGTGGTCCGGCGCCGGGAGCTAGCCCTGTCGCTGGACGCCCACGCCGGCCTGCCCCGCCTGGACGACGAGGCCACCACGCTGCAAGCCGTGACCCGCCGCCTGGAGGCACAGCAGGCCGAGCGCTTGGCCGTCGAGGTCGACCCGGAAGCCGCCGATGTGGCCCGCCTGCGGCGGGACCACGACCTGGCCGGCCTCGCCCGCCTGGCTCTGGCTACCGAGGACGCCAGTGCCAGCCCGGCCGGGCGGGCCTACCGCCAAGCCGCCGACGCCCTGGCCTCGGCGGCGTGCCTGGAGCCTGACCCTGCCCTGGTGGCCCGGCTCGGGCCCCGGCCCGAGGCTGGACCGCAACGCCCGACCTGGGACCAAGCCGTGGGCGCCGTCGCCGTCTACTGGGCTCGGTGGGACAGCGCGGCGGTTCCCGGTGAATCCGGTGCCAGCTGGGCCCTGGGACCGGCGCCGGGGGAGGGACCGGCGCTGGCCTACCACCAAGCCGCCGCCGAAGCGCTCGAGGCGGCCGAGCGGTCAGTCCTGGCGGCCCGGCCCACCCCCGAGCTGGCCGAGGAACGCCGCAGCCTGCGCCGCAGCCTGGCCCTGGCCCCGTCACCCGACCGGGTCGACGAGGCGGCCGCCGCGGTGGCACTCGCCCGGCGCCAGTTGGTCGTCGCCGAGGCTGACCACGCCCGGGCCGCCCAGCGCCTGGAAGGCCTGAGCGCCGCCCGGCTGTGGCGTCGTGACCGCCAGGGCATCGAGTTGGCCCGCCGGTCGCTGCACGTCGCCGACCAGCGCTGCGCCAGAGCCACCGTCGAGCTGGAGCGGGCCGAGGTCCGAGTAGCAGCGCTGCAGGAGCAGGCCCCGTCCCAGGAGGTGCTTCGCCAGCGCCTGGAGGCGGTGGAGGCGGCGCTGGACACCCAGGTGGAGGCGGCGGTGGCCGCCCCGGCGCCGTATCTCACCGCCGTGCTGGGAGAGGCACCTGAGGACCTGACCACGCCCAGCTCCTGGCGGCAGGCTGCGGTGCGGATCGAGACCTACCGCCACGCCGAGCTGGGACAGGACCCCGCTGCGGGCCCGGTCATCGACGAGCCCGGCCTGGTTGGCGCCATCGGGCCGCGACCCGAGGATTACCTCGACGCCGTGGGTTGGGACCACGTGGCCAAGGTGGCGACCCCCGAGCTTGCCGTTGAGCTGCAACCGCCGGGGCTGGATCTGGGGCTGTAGGGCCTCCCATGGCTCGCCAGCGTGGTAACTGACGACGAGGACCGTCGACACCAGGTGGCCTGCCATCGCCCCTTTCCGGTGCGTCAAGGGTCGCTGCGAGGCTCCGCTGGCGCTCCGCTTCTCGCTGGGGCTTCGCCCCTCCCTTGACCCATCCCGGGGCGACGGCCGGGGTCTGGGCAGGAACCGGATGCCGAGGTGCGGCCCCGTTGGGGCCCGGCATCCGATCCTGCAAGGAGGATCTGATGGTCGAGCCCTTGGAGTTTCCCTCGGAGATCACCTTGACCAAACACGAGGCCCTGGATCTGGTGGCGGCCTGCGAGCTGTTGGACTTCGCCGAGGCGGGAGGCCACGTCGAGGTGGCGTTCACCGTCGAGGGGATGCGTCGCCTGGTGCTGGGCCGCCTGCTGGGCCAAACCGCGAAGGTTGAGCGGGGCTCAGGCGGGTGGGCGGCGTCGGTAGGCGACGACGTCGTCGGGGCGGAGCAGGAGATCGCCTTCGACGTGGTAGGCGGCGAGCGCGCCGCGGTCGATGAGGTCGTAGAGGTCGCGCGCTGCGATGCCGAGTTGGCGGGCGGCCTCCCGGCTGGTGAGCCAGTCCCTGTCCTGGCCTCCGTCGGTCCTAGCCACTTTCATAGTATTTCACTGTATCAGAGGAGGGAACTCTGGACGGGCACGAGAGGTGCCAGATAGTCCCGACCAGCGGAGTGTCACCGACGACCCGATGGAACACCAGTAGTGAAAGGTGCCGATCCTGTTCCACGGTCTGCTCCGCGGGCTCCGGCGCCCCGACTGCGCCATCATCTTCTTGGCTTCGGCTCCGTCGCTCAAGCAGCCCAGTTCTACGCATCGTGGAGCGCCGTGATGGCCCATCGCCGCTGCGAGTGCCTGAGATCCGTTCCGGAGGCCAACGCCCGCCGCCCGACCCGATCTGACGCGGCGCTCGTCTACACGGTCGCCGAGGTCGCTGAGCGCCTCAGGGTCTCGCCCGGGACGGTGCGCAACATGATCGACCAAGGCCAGCTCTACGCGCTGCGCCTGCACGTGCGGCGCATCGTGGTCCCGAAGTGGTCCGTCGACGAACTTGTCGCCCGACCAGCGAGCCAGGTGGCGCTGCGTCCGCCGGGTTAGCAATATTTCGGCCCTGTATCCGAAGGCATGAAACCGCTTGCGAGGCGCCACGATTGACGAGATGCAGGCCCAGGCACGAGCGACACCATGCCGGCGTTGAGGTCGACACGAGCGGCATGCCAGTCGGCATCGACGAGGGCGCGCACGGCGGCGATGCCCTGGTAGCTGTGCCAGTGCGCCACATGCATGCGCGACAGCGCGCACGCGGCTCGAAGGAATGCAACATGCCAAGCCGGGTTGGAAGCCGGGCGCGCACCGGCAGTTGACGGAGAAGGTCGCCTCGATCGAGCGCGCCGTCGCACGACATGAGGACCGCCTCGACAAACTCTGCGCCCGGCAAGACGCCCGCGATGCGTTCGCTGCTGAACACGCGGCTGAGTTCGAGCGGTCACGCGTCCTTGGGCTCGCTACCTTGGCGCGACGGCTCACCGTTCGAATAGCCGCCGTCGCCGACCCGCCGCAAGCAGCGCTCGACCTGCTTGGACCCGTCCGGACACACAACGCGAACGGCTCTGTTGGGACCAGCCGTCGAGCGACTGGCGGTGTACCTCGACGAGCGTGGTCAACCGTGGCCAGCGAGAGCGGCATCAGTCCGGAACGTCATCGGCCGACGACCCGAGCGAGCCATCGACCGGTACCAGTACGACGACTTCGCCAGAGCCGTGCGCGAGGTGCACGCGCCCGAGGGCGACCTCGGGCGCTCCCTTGGCATCCGGTAGCTGGACCTTCGCCGTCTGTGTCTCGATCGCCGAGGCAGGGGCTACCGGGCGCGGCGTCAGCGCGGCGTATCCTCACCTTTGTGAGGTCGAAGCAGCGCGTCGCTGACCACGGGGAGGTATTCACGCCGGACTGGGTGGTTGAGGCGATGCTCAATCTCGTCAAGAATGAGGCAGACCGGATCGACTCACGCTTCCTCGAGCCGGCATGCGGGAGCGGGAACTTCCTGGTAGGGGTGCTGCGGCGCAAACTGGCCGCCGTGGAGCTGAAGTTCGGTAAGTCCGAGTTCGACAAGCGCCACTTCGCCTTACTCGCGCTGATGTGCATCTATGGCATCGAGCTGCTGGAGGACAACATCGCAGAGTCCCGCGTCAACCTGTTGGAAATCTTCGCCGGGTACCTCGATCTCGATGCCGGCGACGACCTCCATACCGCGGCGGCAAACGTCTTGTCGCAGAACCTGATCCACGGTGACGCAGTCACCATGCGGACCATCGGCGGTGAGGCGATCGTGTTCGCCGAGTGGGGTTACCTCGGCAAGGGCCGGTACCAACGTCGCGATTTCCGGCTCGACGTGCTCACCCAGTCCTCGGCGTTCAGCCAAGAGGGCACGCTCTTCGCCGAGCTCGGCAAGCACGAGATCTTCACGCCGACGCGGACCTACCCGCCTCTGACGGTGAAGGCGCTCGCGGCGTGACCGATTTGAAGGTGGGGCTCGCCCTGGGGGGCCGGAATCCTGACGTTTTGACGTGTATCGCCAACCTCTCGAACGACGAGGTCTTCACTCCGCCAGAGCTCGCGAAGACAATGCTCGACGCCATCGCCGCCGCGTGGGCTGCGAACAACGGCGGCGCAGACATCTGGGCAGACCCCACGGTGAGGTTCCTCGACCCGTTCACCAAGTCCGGCGTGTTCCTTCGCGAGATCACCGACCGCCTTGTACGCGGCCTCGAGAACGCGATCCCGGACCTCCGAGATCGCGTGGACCACATCGTCACGGAGCAGGTGTACGGGATCGGGATCACCCACCTCACGAGCCTCCTCGCTCGCAGGAGCGTCTACTGCTCCAAGATCGCCGATGGCGTGTACTCCATCGCGAAGTCGTTCCCGAGTGATGCCGGCAACATCGTGTTCGAGCGCATCGAGCACACCTGGGTCGGTGCCACGGAGTTCGTCAAGACGACTGGTCCGGACGGGAAGACCGTCAAGCGTGGGACCAACGGCAAGTGCCGGTACTGCGGAGCCAGCCAGAAGACGCTGGATCGAGGCGAAGGGCTCGAGACCCACGCCTACGTCTTCATCCACACCGACGACATCAAGGCTCGCATCGCCGAGCTGTTCGGAGACGACATGCAATTCGACGTCATCATCGGGAATCCGCCGTACCAACTCGATACGGACGGATTCGGCACGCAGGCACGGCCGATCTACCAGCAGTTCGTCCAGCAGGCGAAGGCGCTGGACCCGCGCCTCCTTTGCATGATCATCCCGGCACGTTGGTTCTCCGGCGGCATGGGCCTCGACGAGTTCCGAGAGTCGATGCTCACGGACGATCGCACTCGATCGATCGACGACTATCTCACTGCATCGGACGTCTTTCCGGGCGTGGGACTCAAGGGTGGCGTGTGCTACTTCCTGTGGGATCGTGACAACCCCGGCCCGTGTCGAGTGACGACACACTTCAAGGACTGGCCCACCTCGACTGTCACTCGTCCACTGCTCGAGCAGGGCGCCGACGTGTTCATTCGGTTCAACCAGGGATTGTCGATCCTAAAGAAGGTCGCGGCCGTTGAAGCGGGTAGCAGCTCACCTCTAGC
>JBBSIS010000046.1:0-17961 GCA_038231955.1 Acidimicrobiales bacterium | reverse complement strand
GCGGATGGGCGTCGTCATCACCCTGCGGGGCCTTCGTCACACCTACCGCACGTCCGATGGGCCCCTCACCGTGCTGGGCGGCCTCGACCTCGACGTGCCCGACGGCGGCTACGCGGCCATCACCGGGCCGTCCGGCGCGGGCAAGACCACCCTCCTGGCCCTGCTCGGGGGCCTGGAGAAGCCGCAGCACGGCCGGGTGGAGGTCGGGGGCGCCGATCTCACCGGCCTGGGGGGCGACGCGCTGGCCGCCTACCGGCGGGCCACGGTGGGCTTCGTCTTCCAGCACTTCGGGCTCCTGGAGACGCTCACCGCGGCCCAGAACGTCGAGCTGGCCGGCACCCTCTCCGGCGCCTCCCCGGCCGAACGCCGGGCCCGGGCCACCGAACTGCTCGACGCCGTCGGCCTGGCCGACCGGGCCGGGCACCGGCCGTCGCGGCTCTCGGGTGGCGAGCGTCAGCGGGTGGCCATCGCCCGGGCTTTGGTGAACCGCCCCCAGCTCCTGCTGGCCGACGAGCCCACCGGCAACCTCGACGACGATGCCGCCGCCATGGTCATCGGCCTGCTGGAGAACGTCCGCCAGGAGTTCGGCTGCACCCTGGTGATGGTCACCCACAACCGCGACCTGGCGGCCCGGGCCCACCAGCGCGTCACCCTCGACCGGGGCCTCCCCGTGGCCACGCCGGCATGAGCGACCATCGGAGCGCAGCGGAGAAGCGCCGCGCCAACAGCATGAGCCAGCGATGAGATGGCGCGACGCCGCCGGGCTGGCGGCCACCAGCATCCGGCGGCGGTTCGGCCGGTCGGTGCTGACCGTGCTGGCCGTCGCCCTGGCCGCCACGTTGCTGACCGCCCTGGTCACCATCGCCGGCACCGCCCGAACCAAGGTGCTCTCCGAGCTGTCCAAGGGCGGCCCCTTGTCGGGGATCAACGTGGCCGCGGCCGCTGTCGACCCCTCCCAGGTCGACACAGACACCCCCAAGCCCGGGCCTCCGAAGGACCTGGGCGACGACATCCGCAACCGCATCAGGCGCCTGCCCGACGTCAAGGAGGTGCTGCCCATCGTGGCCAGCCCGGTCAACGTGGTCGTCGCCGAGCCACCGGCCGACGCCGCCATCCTTTCCCGCCTGCCTCCGCTTCCCCCCACACTGGCGCCCACCACCGAGGCGCCGAGGGACACCCCTCGGGTCACTGGGCCACGGCCCACGGTGCCCGGGCTCCGGTCGCCGGACCCGTTCCCGGAGACCATGATCGGCGTCGACCTCGACCGGGCCCTGCAGCTGCCCATCACCGTCCTGTCCGGCCGCCTACCCGTGGCTCATTCCCTGACCGAGGTGGCCGTCACCCAGGGTTTCCTGACCCGCATCGGCCTGACGAAGAAGCAGGCCGGCGCCGTCGTCGGCACCGAGGTGCAACTCGGCGCCCCCCGGATTTTCGCCGACTCCGGCCTGCCCCAACGGTTCCGCAGCCGCTGGCTGCGCCTGACCATCGTCGGCGTCGTCGCCCAGGAGACAGCGCCCGGCCAGTTCATCGTCTCCCTCGAACAGACCCAGGCGGCGCGGGCGTGGACGGCGGCCGGAGGCGATGGCGGTGGCCGGCTGGAGATCCCGACATCGCCCTACAGCGGGCTGTTCGTGATCGCCAACGGCCTGGACCGGGTCAACAGGGTCCGGGCCGACATCACCGACCTCGGCTACTCCACCAGCGCCCCGGAGAACCTCGTCGCCTCCGTCCAGCGGTACCTGCGGGTGGTGGAGATCGTCCTGGGCGCCATCGGGGCCATCGCCCTGGTCATCGCCTCTCTCGGGATCGCCAATGCCCTGCTGGCCGCCATCCGGGAGCGACGGCGCGAGATCGGGGTGCTCAAGGCCATCGGCGCCCGCGACCGCGACGTCCAGCGGGTGTTCCTGTTCGAAGCCGGGGCGTTGGGGCTGGTGGGCGGGACCGTGGGCACCGCCGGGGGCTTCGCCACCGCCTTGGGCGTGAGCGCGCTCGTGAACCAGTACCTGGCCGCCCAGGGCCTGGCCGGCGTCCACCTCGGTGTGCCCCTCGGGGTGCTGGCCGGCGCGGTGGTCGGCTCCACTGTGCTGGCCCTGCTGGCCGGCGCCCTGCCCGCCCGCCGGGCCGCCCGGTTGCCGGCCCGTGAGGCCATGGAGTCGGCATGAGGCCGCGGCTGGCGGTCACCGTGGGAATCGTCGTGGCCCTGGTGTCCCTGGGGGCGTGCTCGGTCAAACGGCCCGTCGTCCTGCCACCCCCGGCCGACACCGGCCCACAGCCCGTCTACGTCGCCGTGGGGGCCAGCGAGACCACCGGCCAAGGCAGCGACCAACCCCTTCGCGACGCGTTTCCCCGGATCCTGCACCGCACCGCCCTGCCTGCGGGGTCGGTCTTCGTGAACATGGGCATCCCGGGAGCGACCGTGGCCCAGGCCCTGGCCGAGGAGCTGAACCAGGCCCTGGCCGTGCGGCCCAACCTGGTCACCGTGTGGCTCAACGTCAACGACATGGGCCGCGGCGTGAGCGCGGCCGACTACGAGCGCCAGCTCGACACCCTGGTCAAAGGCCTCCGTCGCGGTGGGGCCACCCGCGTGCTGGTGGCCAACGCCCCGCCGCTCGACCGACTGCCGGCCGTCGTCAACGGCCGCAGCACCGGCAACGTGCCGTCGCCCGAGGCCGTCGCCCAACTGACCGACGCCTACAACGCCGCCGTGACCCGGGTCGTGGACCGCCAGGGCGCCTTCCTGGTCGACCTGCACGCCGCCGGCCTCGCCGCCCGGGCGGCGGGCACGGAGGCCGGCCTGGTCAGCGCCGACGGGTTCCACCCCAGTACGGCCGGGCACGCGGCGGTGGCGGCCGCCTTCGCCGACGTGCTCCGCAGCTCCGGTCCGCTTCCGCCCCCGGGCTGAGCGTGACGTGTCGCTGATCGAGCTCGACGGCAGCCGCGTCCTGGTCGGGACGTGCTCGTGGACCGACGCCACCCTGGTCAAGGAGACCGACTGGTACCCGAAGCGGACCATGACCGCGGCCGAGCGGCTCGCCTACTATGCCGGCCGGTTCCCGATCGTCGAGGTCGACAGCACCTACTACTTCCCGCCCACGCCCGAGCTGTCCGCCACCTGGGTGCAGCGGACCCCGCCCGGCTTCACCATGAACATCAAGGCATGGTCGCTGCTCACCGGTCACCCGACCTTTCCGCACTCGCTGTGGCCCGACATGCAGACCGCCGTCCCGCCCGAGCACCGGGACAAGCGCCGGCTCTACGCCCACCACCTGCCCGCCGACGCCATCGATGAGGCCTTCGACCGCTTCCGGCACTCGATCATGCCCTTGCAGCGGGCCGGCAAGCTGGGCGCCGTCCTCCTGCAGTACCCCCGGTGGTTCGGGCCCAAGGCCGAGAACCGCCAGGTCATACGCGACACCGTCCGCCGCCTGCCCGGCCTGCGCCTGTGTGTCGAGTTCCGCCACGCCCGGTGGCTGGAAGGCGGCGACTGCGAGCCCACGTTGGAGCTGCTGGAGGAGCTGGGGGTGAGCTTCGTGTGCGTCGACGAGCCCGCCGGGTTCCCGTCGTCGATGCCACCGGTGGTGGCTGTCACCTCCGACCTGGCCGTCGTCCGCTTCCACGGTCGCAACACCGCCACATGGGAGGATCCCGAGATCACCACCGCCGCCGAACGCTTCCGGTACCGCTACACCAAGCGCGAGCTCGAGGAATGGGTTCCGAGGATCCAGGAGATGGCGGCGTCGGCCCGGGAGGTCCACGTCCTGATGAACAACTGCTGGCGCGACGACGCCACCGTCAACGCCGCCGAGCTGGCCGGGCTGCTGACCGGCATCTGAGCGGTCGAACCCCCCGGGCGTGCGACGCCAGCTGCGCCATGCCATCGAACGGGCCCTGGCCGCAGCCGCCGAGGCCACCGCCACCCTGGGCCGGCCGCTGTCTCCCCCAATCTAGCAAACGCCGCCGGTTGCTAGCATCAGCGCCCGTGGAGGGGTACGACGATCTCGTCCAGGCGGCTCGGGGCCGGATCGGCCGGATCCCGCCCCCTTCGCCGTCCCGTGGGGGTGACGAAGTGCAGTTGTCGGTGCGGGTTCTGTGACCGGCGCCACGTGACTCATCGCATGCCGTAGGAATGGTGGACGTCGAACTCGTAGAGCAGGCGGCCCTCCGTCACCATGGTGGTCCGGAAGTCCTCCTCGCTCAGCTCCCCGCCGAACCAGCTCAGCGGGCCGTCGGGCCGGCCCTGCATGTCGCGGAACATCCGGACGCTCAGGTCGACCACATCGGGCCCGTCCAGGATGGTGACTGTGGTCTCGAGGGCGAGCCAGGAAAACCCCTCGGCGTGCACGTAGAGCGTGCAACGGGGGTCGGTCCGCAACCGCGGCGTACGGATCCGGTCCTGCGTCCCACTGCTCCACAACCGGCCGTCGACCAGGGCCACGCCCACGCGGACGACCTTGGCAGACCCGTCTGCCCCGACCGTGATCATGGCGGCCGAATGGTTGTCCGCCAGGAACGCCAGGTCAGCTTCGGAAATGCTCATCGCCGGAGGCTACGCGACGCTGCGCCTGGTCCCACGATGGCTCAGACGTGCAGGCCGCACTCCGTGCGCTCGGAGCCGGCCCAGCGCCCCGACCGGGGGTCGGCGCCCTCGGCCACGGGAAAGGTGCACGGCTGGCAGCCGACCGAGGGGTAGCCCCGGGACAGCAGCGGGTTGACGGGAATGTCGTTGTCGGCGATGTAGCCGGCCACGTCGTCGTCGGTCCAGGTGGCGATGGGGTTGATCTTGACCAGGCCCCGGAGGTCGACACCCACGATCGGCGCCTGGGCCCGGGTGGGGGCCTCGGCCCGGCGGAGCCCGCTCATCCAGGCCTGGTGACCAGCGAGGCCCTCCTCGAGCAGGGTGACCTTGGAGACCGAGCAACACCCGTCGGGGCCCAAGGGCGCGGCGCCCCCATCGGCTCCGACGACGGTGAGGTTCAGCCCGTAGCGGCTGCGGACCAGCTCGAGGGTGTCGAGCGTCTCCGGGAAATGGTGCCCGGTATCGATGAAGACGACCTCGATCGAGGGCTCCACCTTCACGGCCAGGTCGATGAGCACGGCGTCGTTCATCGAGGCGGTGAGACAAAGGTTGGGGTGGAACCGCTCCACCGCCCACCGGATGACGGAGGAGGCGGGGCGTCCCTCGAAGGACCGGCTCACCTCGGCCAGTTCGGCCACTTCGACAGGGTCGAGGGCTAGGAGTGTAGGGCTTGCCACAGTGCCTCCACCGACTCGTCGAGAGTCGAAGTCTCGGTGTGCAGGACCATTTCGGGGCTGACCGGGGGCTCGTAGGGGTCGTCGACTCCTGTGAGCCCCGACAGCTCTCCCGCCCGTTGACGGGCGTAAAGACCCTTGACGTCACGCTCGGAGCAAACCTCCACCGGCGTGGCCACGTGGACCTCGAAGAACCGGCCGTCGTGCAGCTCGCGGATCTCCTCCCTCACCGACCGGTAGGGCGAGATCACCGGGACCAAGGCGATCACACCGTTGCGGGACAGCAGGTGGGCGACGAAGCCGATCCGGCGGATGTTCTCGTCGCGGTCCTCGGGGCTGAAGCCCAGGCCCTTGGTGAGGCGGGTGCGCATGACGTCGCCGTCGAGCACCTCTACCCGATGGCCCTCGGCCAAGAGCCGCTTCTCCAGCGCGGCGGCCAGCGTGGTCTTGCCGGCCGAGGGCAACCCGGTGAGCCACACGGTGAGCCCCTCGCCGGGCACGATGGAGGGCGAAGACCCGGTCGACATGGGCTCAGCGTACCAATACCCGACAAACTTGATCCACATTTGCGGCTTTCGGCCCCGTCGGCGGCCCTGATCGAATCAGGGCAAGCTGGTGGGGTGGGAACCCGCTCCGGTCGCACCGCCCCTCGAATCGGCATCACCGCCGACCGACGATGGGAAGAACAGGCCCGGATGTTCCGCTCACGGGGTGCCGGAACCCTGCACGGACCGACCCTGCGGACCATCGACCTGTCGGCTGACGAGTCGCTACGGGCCACAACCGAGGATCTGGCCCGCCGCCCGCCCGACTACCTGGTCGTCACCACCGGCATGGGCATGCGCAAGTGGCTCGAGGCCGCGGCAGGATGGGGGCTCGACGGCCTGCTGCTGCGTGCGCTGTCAACCGCTCGCATCGTGGCCCGGGGGGCCAAGGCCACCTCGGCGGCCCGGGGCGCCGGCCTCGAAGTCTGGTGGCGGGCGCCGGAGGAGACCATGCAGGAGATCGTCGACCACCTGGCCGCCGCGGGCGTCGAGGGGGCCCGGGTGGCACTGCAGGTCTTCGACCCCGACGGCCATCCCTCGACCCAGGCCCTGCAGGCGCTGACCGGCGACCTGGTCGAGCTGCCCGTGTACCACTGGGCCCTCCCCCACGACACCGGCCCGGCCGAAGCGCTGGTGGACGCCGCGCTCGACGGCCGGCTCGACGCCGTCACGTTCACCGCCCAGCCCGCCGTCCACCACCTCTTCGCCATCGCGGCCACGACGGGCCGGGCCGACGCCCTGCGGGCCGCGTTCAAGGGGCCGGTGGTGGCCTCGTGCGTCGGCGCCGTGTGCGCGGCTGCGGCTCGGGAGGAGGGCGTCAACGACCCGCTGTGGCCCGACCCGCCCCGGCTGGCGGCCATGGTCAAGCAGCTCATGACCAGGCTCGATACTGGGCCGGAGGGGCGCGGTCCCGAAATGTGATGGAAACGGTCAGGTATTGGTAGCCTGGTCCCGAAGGAGGGCCGCTACATGAGCAAGACCCCGTCATGAGCACATCAATCGACGTCGAGGTCGGGCCGGGCGCCATCGCCCCCGACGCACTCGCCGACATCGAGAAGTTCGAGCGCCTGCTGGCCAAGCACCTGGCCGGTGACATGGACGAGGACGCCTTCCGAGTGTTCCGCCTCAACAACGGCATCTACGGCCAGCGCCAGGGCGGCACCAACCAGATGGTGCGGGTGAAGGTGCCCTACGGGTCGCTGCAGCCCGAGCAGCTGGAGACCCTGGCCCACCTGGTGGAGACGTACTCCCGAGGTTGGGGCCACATCACCACCCGGCAGAACATCCAAATGCACTTCGTCCAGCTGGAGCAGATCCCTGCCGTAATGCGGGAGCTGGCCGGCGTGGGCCTCACCACCCGTGAGGCGTGCGGCGATACCGTCCGCAACGTCATGGGCTGCCACCTGGCCGGGGCCTGCCCGTTCGAGGTGCTCGACATCAGCCCCTGGGCCCAGGCCACCTTCGAGCACCTGCTGCGCAACCCCTACGCCCAGCGCCTGCCCCGCAAGTTCAAGATCAACTTCTCGGGCTGCGTCACCGACTGCGGTCAGGCCATGTTCAACGACGTGGGCGTGGTCGCCGTCAACCGGGCCAAGGACGACGGCACGGTGGAGCCCGGCTTCCGGATCTTCTTCGCCGGCGGCCTGGGCGCCAACCCCCACCCGGCCCAGGCCCTGGAGGATTTCACCTCCCGCGAGGATCTCCTCCCCACGATCGAGTCCATCCTGCGCACCTTCGACCACTACGGCCACCGCGACAACAAGCTGCGGGCCCGCATGAAGTGGCTGGTCGACACCATGGGCGTCGACCAGGTCCGGGAGCGCATCCTCAAGGAGCGCAAGCTGCTCCCTGCCTCGGCCACCTGGCCGGGGGGCATCCCCGCCGTCGTCCAGGCTGCGGGCGACGGCCCCGCGGGCGTGTCGTCCACCGTCAGTCCCACCCCGATGGGCTGGGGCACCAACGTGGTCTTCACGCGATCCGACCTCTACGGGCGCTGGGACGACGCCAACGTGGTCCGGGGCAACGCCAAGGGCACCGTCTCGGCCATCGCCTACGCCCGCCTGGGCGACGTCACCGCCGAGCAGTTCCGGGCCGTGGCCGCCATCCAGCGCGACCTCGGGCTCGAGGTGCGGGTGACGAACCGCCAGAACTTCGTGTTCCGGGGCCTGACCGAGGAGCAGCTGCCCGAGCTGTACCGCGGTCTGGAGGCGGCGGGCATGGCCGAGCCCGGCGCCGAGCTGGCTCGCGACGTGGTCGCCTGCCCGGGCGCGGACACGTGCAACCTGGCCGTCACCCAGTCCCGCGGGCTCGCCGACGCCATCGGCAGCGCCCTGGAAGAAGCCGGCCTGGGCGACGTCGGCGGCGTCCGCATCAACATCTCGGGCTGCACCAACTCCTGCGGCCAGCACCACATCTCCGACATCGGCTTCATGGGCGTCGAGCGCCGGGCCCACGGCCAGGCCGCGCCGGGCTACCAGATGCTGCTGGGGGGCTATGTCGGCCACACCCAGATCGAGTTCGGCCACAAGGCCCTGCGGCTGCCGGCCAAGGCGGCCGGGGTGGCCACCGTGCGGGTGGTCAGCCGCTTCGCCGAGGAGCGCTCGGCGGGCGAGAGCTTCACCGCCTGGCTCGAACGGGTGGGCGGGCCACGCGCCGTGGCCAGCGGCCTGGCCGACCTCGACGAGTTCCCCACGCCCGAGGCGCGCCCCGACTTCTACGTCGACTACGACGAGACCGGCCCCTACATCGCCGAGGTGGGCGCCGGGGAGTGCGCCGCCAGCTAGGTCGACACCCGAGACGAACCGGGGTCGCTCAGCGTCGCTCTACGACCTTCAGTGATCCCGGTTCGGTGGGGCCGTGCCAGGATGACCCGTGCGACTTCGGCCTACTTCCGGCGACGGCTCCCGCGCCCTGGGCGACCTGCGCCGGGCCCGTCGCCGGCGGGCCTACGGGGAGATGGACTGGTCGGACGCCCTCTACAAGGTCTACGTCACCGCCATCCTCTCGGCCTTGGGCGTCAGCCTGATCTCCGGCTGGTTGGGCGGCCGAGCGGTGACGCCGGGCGAGCTGGCGACCGCAGTCCAACGGGGGCCGGCCCTGGTCGGCCTGGTGGTGGCCGTGGCCATCGCCGCCGGCCTGCGATCGGGCGGCCGGGGCGGCCCGCTGGCCCTGGAGGCGGCCGACGTGCAGCTCGTGCTGCTGGCGCCGGTGCCCCGGGGCGCGGCCCTGCGGCTGCCGGCGGCGCGCCAGCTCCGCTTCGGCGCCTTCGTCGGGGCCGTGTCCGGCATGACGGCCGGCAACCTGGCCGCTCAACGCCTGCCCGGCCCCTACGCGGCGTGGGTCGCCTGGGGCGGTCTGGCCGGTCTGGTCACCGGCCTGGCGTGGACCGGCTCGGCCCTGGCCGCGTCCGGCTTCCGCCTCGGCCGGCGGTGGGCCGGCGCTCTGGCCGCAGTCGCCGTCGGGTGGTCGATGGCCGACCTGGCCCGCAGCACGGCCACGTCGCCGGCCACCCTGCTCGGCCGCCTGTCCATGTCGGCCGTCGACGTCGTCCCCCGCGCACCGGTCGGCCTGGTGCTGTTGCTCCTGCCCGTTGCCGGGCTGGTGAGCGTGGGCGGCACTTCGCTGGAGGCGGCCCGGCGCCAGGCCGGGCTGGTCACCGAACTACGGTTCGCGGTGACCATGCAGGACGTGCGCACCGTGATCCTGCTGCGTCGGCAGCTGGCCGCCGAGGGTCCCCGCCGCCGGCCCTGGGTGCGGCTCCCGGCCGGGCGACGGTCCTGGCCGGTGTGGCGGCGCGACTGGCAGGGCATCCTGCGCTGGCCCGCAGCACGCATCCTGCGCGTCGTGCTCCTCGGCGCCGGGGCTGGCCTGGCCGCCGCCGGCGCCTGGCGGGACACCCCGGCACTGATCGTGGCTGCGGCCGCCGCCCTGCTCCTCGCCGCCCTGGACTCCGTGGAAGGGATGGCCCAGGACGCCGACCATGCCATCCGGCGCGACACGCTGCCGGTCGGGCCCGGCCGGCTGGTCTCCCTGCATCTGGCCGCCCCGTCGGTGGTCATGCTCGGGGTGGCCGCCGTGGCCATCGGTGGCGCCTCGGCGCTGGGCGGGGCGACGACGGCGCTGTCGGTCGGCGCCCTGGTGGCCGTCCCCGCCGTCCTGGCCGCCGTCTGCGGCGCGGCTCTCAGCATCGAGACAGGGCCCGTCGATCCCTACCGGGTGGAGCTCTTCGCCGGGGCCAGGCTGGCCATCCGCTCCGTCGGGCCGCTGGTCCTGGCCGTGGTCGGCGTCCTGCCGCTGCTCGACGCCCGGGCCGCGGCCAATGCCGGCCGCGCCCCGGCCGCCAGCGCCGCCTCGGGCGCCTTCGCCGTGCTGCTGGTCGTGGCCGCCGTCGGCGCCTGGCTGCGGCGGGAGCGCTGAGCCCGTGCTCGAAGCCACCGACCTCACCGCCGCTTACGACGACTACACCGCCCTCCAGGGCGTCACCTGCCTGGTCGAGGCGGGCCGCACCGTCGCCCTCGTGGGGCCCAACGGCGCCGGCAAGAGCACGTTCCTGCGGTTGTGCGCCGGCCTGCTCGAGCCGTCCGACGGCGGGGTGAGCGTCGGCGGGCACCCCGCCGGCTCGCTGGAAGCGCGCGCCCTCATGTCCTACCTCCCCGACACCCCCGCCCTTTACGACGACCTGAGCGTCAACGAGCACCTCGAGTACGTCGCCCGCCTCCACGGCGTCGACGACTGGGCCGACCGGGCCGCCGAGCTGCTCGACCGTCTCGGGCTGACCGCACGCGGCGATGACCCGCCCGGCGGCTTCAGCCGGGGCATGCGCCAGAAGACGTCCATCGCCCTGGCCTTCGTCCGTCCCTTCGGCGTGCTGCTGGCCGACGAGCCGTTCGACGGCCTCGACCCGCCCAGCCGGGAGACCCTCGACGCTCTGGTGGCCGAGGCCGCCGCCAACGGGGCCGCAGTGGTGCTGGCCACCCATCGCGTCGAGGTGGTGGAGCAGGCCGACGGCTGCCTGGCCATCGACGACGGTCGCCTGATCTACGACGGCCCCGCCGACTCCGCCGAGGTGGCCCGCCTCCTGTCGTAGCGACGACCACCCTCTCGAACTGGCTGGCCCAGTCGGCGGATGCCGGGCCGCCGCTACCCGTCGCTCTGGTCGCTGACCGGCGAGGCGTGATGCGCCACCATCAGCCAGTCGCCGGCGCTGTCGAGGGCGAAAACGTTGAGGGCGGCCACTGTCGTGGCATTGGGCCCTTCCAGGATGTTCTCGTCGACGGAAACCCAGGCCACCCCGCCGGCCACCTCGGCCGATTCCTTGGTCAGGATGAACTGCAGGTGCTGGGAGTTCTGGAACAGGGCGAAGAACGACGCCGCCACCTGGCCCCAGCCCCGGAGGCTGGCCCACCCTGGATGGGTACAGACGATGCGGTCGGAGTGCTCCCAGGCCCTCGACATGGCGTCGAGGTCGCGGGACTCGAAAGCGGCGTAGAAGGCCGCATTGGCGGCCTGTACGGCCGCCAGGTCGCTGGGCATTCCGGTCAAAGTACCGTGCTGCCGTGCGCCGGCTCCCATCGACCGACGGCGCCCAGCTCGCGACCTACGACATGGGGGGCCACGGACCGCCCCTGCTGATGGCCCACGCCACCGGCTTCTGCGCCGGGGTACTGGGCCCACTGGCCGCATCGCTGGGCGATCGCTTCCACTGCTGGGCCTACGACGCCCGGGGCCACGGTGCCACGGTGACGCCCCCCGGCCAGGACTGGGCGTGGTCGACCTTCGCCGACGACGTGCTCGCGGTGCTCGAAGGCCTCGGGCTCGTCGATGCCACCGCCTTCGGGCATTCGGGCGGGGGTGCGGCCGTGCTCGACGCCGAGGCCCGCCACCCCGGCACGTTCCGGGCTCTGTGGTGCTTCGAGCCGATCCTCTGGCCGGCGGTCACCGACGAGCTGGTCGAGTCACGTCGTTCCCTGGTAGAGGGGACGCTCCGGCGCCGGGCCACGTTCGCGTCACGCCACGAGGCGTACGAGAACTTCGCGGCGAAGCCGCCACTGGCGTCGCTCCATCCCGACGTCCTACGGGCCTACGTGGACTGCGGTTTCGCCGATACCGCCGAGGACGACGGCATTCGGCTGAGATGCCCGCCGGAGGTGGAGTCGGCCATCTACCGCCAAGGCCTGCTCCACGACGGCTTCACCCGCCTGCCCATGGTGGCGTGCCCGGTGACGGTGGCCCGAGGAGGTCGCAGCACCGCCGTCGAGGCCGCAGTGATCGAAGCCCAGGTGGCCGCGCTCCCGAAGGGACGAGCGGCGACGTTCCCCGGCCTGGGCCACTTCGGCCCCATGGAGGGCCCTGCGCCCGTTGCCGCGCACATCCTGGCCGGCGACTGAGTCCAGCCGCTCGGTCGCCGCCGACGAGCATCCCCCTGGTTGTCGTAGCCCCTCGGTACCTTGGTTGCCGATGGTCCTCCCGCTGCCCACTTCGCTGTCGCCGTCCAAGGTGGCGTCGTTCAAGGACTGTGCCCTGGCCTTCCGCTTTTCGACGATCGACCGGATCCCGGAGCCGCCCTCGCCGCCCGCCACCAAGGGCACGCTCGTCCACCGGGCCCTGGAGCTGTTGTTGTGTGAACCGGCGCCGGCGCGCACCGTGCCCGTCGCTCTGGCCTGTCTCGACCGGGCCCGGGCCGAGATGGCCACCGACCCGGAGTACGTGGGACTGGGGCTCGGTGCCGAGGCCGCCGCTCAGTTCGCCGCCGACGCCGAAGTTCTCCTCCGGCGCTACTTCGAGCTCGAGGATCCCACCTCGGTCCACCCCATCGGTCTGGAGCTTCGCCTCGAGGTCAGGGTGGGCTCCCTGACGTTGCGGGGCATCATCGACCGCCTCGAGCTCGACGACGACGGTGGGCTGGTGGTCACCGACTACAAGACCGGCAAGGTTCCCGGGGTTCCGTACGAGCAGAGCCGCCTGGGCGGCGTCCACTTCTACGCGTTCCTCTGCGAGCGTGTCCTCGGCCGGCGCCCATCACGCATCCAACTGCTCTACCTGTCCGAGCCGGTCGCCATCGTGGCCGAACCCTCGGCGCAGTCCGTCCGGGGCCTGGAGCAGCGCACCAGCGCCATATGGAAGGCAGTGGAGCGGGCGTGCGCCACCGACGATTTTCGGCCTCGACCGTCCAAGCTGTGCGAGTGGTGCTCGTTCCAGGATCGCTGCCCCGCCTTCGGTGGGAGCCCCGAGCCCACCCGCCATCTCGTGACCACGCCGTAGGCGCACTACCGTCACCCTGATGACGGACTGCCTCACGACCGCCGGCCGAGGGGTCACGACCTTCGATCTTGCGGTCGACCGGGCCTTCGACCGGCTCCGGGGCAAGGTCGTCGCCGACCGGATGTTCTACGCCGCCTCCGAGCTGGGTGACTTCGGCCTGGTATGGGTCATCCTGGGCGTGATCAAAGGCCTTCGCCGCAACGACGACATCATCGCCGCCGCCCGCATGGCGGCCACCATGGGGGCGGAATCGCTCCTGGTCAACGGGCTGGTGAAATCGTGCTTCCGGCGGACACGCCCGCCGTGGGAGGTCGAGCGGCCGCTGCGCCTGCGCCGACCCCTTACCAGCAGCTTCCCCAGCGGCCACGCCACCGCGGCCGTGAGCGCGGTGATGATCCTGTCCGAGGACGACGACCTGTGGCCGCTCTACGTGGCCATCGCCGCCATCGTTGCTACCAGCCGGATCTATGTGCGGATCCACCACGCCTCCGACGTCGTCGCCGGTCTGGCCTTCGGCGTCGGCCTCGGGTTCGTGGGACGCCGGCTGGCGGCATCCCGCTAGGAGGCGACCCTAGTTGGCCCTGGGTACGACCTCTTCGAGCTCCTTGAGGTCGATCCCGGCAGAGGCCAGCACCGAACGCATATCGAGCAGCAGGTCGGACACCTCATTGGTGGAGACCAGCGCACGGGTATGCATGACACCGAGGCTCTTGTCGATCATTTCCAGAGCCTGGTTGATTGCGTCGATCTCTAGTATGTCGCTCATCTCTACTCCCAACACTGGGCAGCCTGGCGTGTTCCCGTTCCATCGACTTCTTGGGGCTGCTCCTTGAGCGTCTACCCAGCACCACCCTACCCAAAGCGGGTGCCGAAGCGACGGCGGGACCGTGAAGAAGATGTTTCCATCGGTGGTGCCGCCCGGTGCCCGTGGCCCGGGTCGACTGTCTCACCCCCTCGCCATACTTTGGGCCATGAGCGATCAGATGGCCCTCCTGCCCACCACCCCCGTCAACACCGATGCCTCCACGCCGACCCAGGGCAGCGTGCGGCTCGACGCGTCGTGGGACCTCGACGACCACACCCGGGAACTGGGCCGCAGAGGCCTGGCCGCGGCCCGTCGGGCCCTGGCCCACGGCGCCACCCGTCTGGCCGCGTGAGCGCCCGATGCTCCGGCGGAACGTGGTCGTCACCATCGCAGGCGTCCTCCTGCTGCTGGCTCCGGCCGGCTGCGGGCGACGGGCGGCGCCGTCGGCCGCCACGGTGGCTCCTGCCTCGGGCAACCTGCCGGCCGGCGCCGACCTCACCGTGCAACGGGTGGTCGACGGCGACACGATCGAGCTGGCCGGCGGCGAGCGTGTCCGCCTCATCGGCCTGGACACGCCGGAGACGAAGGCGCCCAACCAACCCGTCGGCTGCTTCGGCCAGGAGGCCAGCCGGTTCACCGCCTCAATCCTGCCGCCCGGCACGCCGGTCCGTCTGGTGGGCGACGTGGAGCAGCGCGACCGCTACGGGCGCCTTCTGGCCTATGTCTACCGCCGGGCCGACGCCCTGTTCGTCAACGCCGAACTGCTGCGCCGGGGCTTCGGCCAGGTCCTGACCATTCCGCCCAACGTGGCCCACACCGACGAGTTCGTCGCCATCGCCCGCCAGGCCCGGGAGAGCAACCAAGGCCTCTGGGCTGCCTGCACCCTCCTGCCCAATGGTCGTCCCGCCCCGGTTTCATCCCCCAAAGGGTCGGGCACCGGATAAAATGGACACACGAACGAGCGCCGCCGGCGCCCATGACCAAGGAGGAGACGTGGCATACCGCTTCGCTTGAAGGGATGAGAACCACGCCTGCCGTTGGCAGGGATCCGGAGGGACTGAGGACGAACTGATGGCCAAGGTGGCCGAGCACGTGAAGAAGAAGCACAACGTGCAAGTCACGACGGGCACCATCGCCGCCTACGTAAAGGGCAAGGTCCGACAGGGCTGAGTCCGAGGAAAGGCCGGGACGTGCGGATGTGGTTGCGCACGTCCCGGCTTCTCGCGTCCTCGTCGCCCGGTACCGTCTCGGTCGTGACGACGATCGCCCAACGGCTCGGCCATCGGCCCGACGCCCGTCTGATCATCGTCAACGCCGACGACCTGGGTTCGTGCCATGCCGCCAACGTCGGTGTCTACGAGGCCCTGCGTGACGGAGCCGCCACCTCGGCCAGTCTGATGGTGCCCTGCCCGTGGTCGCGCGACGCGGCGGCCCGCTACCGGGGCGAGGATGTCGGCGTCCACCTCACGCTCAACGCCGAGCACGACCTGTACCGGTGGGGCCCGATCACCCAGTCCCCCTCCCTGCTCGACGGCGACGGTGGGTTCCCCCGGACCACCCAGGATCTGTGGGAACACGCCGACCTCGATGAGGTACGCCGGGAGTGCAGAGCCCAGATCGAGCGGGCCATCTATCGCGGGTTCGACGTCAGCCATCTCGACTCCCACATGGCGGTCATGGAACTGCGGCCAGAGTTCTTCGACATCTATCTCGAGCTGGCCGTCGAGTTCCAGCTCCCCATGCGCCTGGGCGCAGCCTCGACCGAGCGTTCCGTCGGCTTCCCGTTCCGCCGCCTGGCCGAGGAGGAGGGAGTGGTCTTCCCCGACCACCTCCTGGCCGTGCGCGGCACCGGCAGCCGCCGGGCCATCGAGCGGGCCCTCCTGGAGCTACCGGCCGGAGTGACCGAGATGCCCATCCACCCGGCCGTCGACGCCGCCGAGCTGCGGGCCTTGGCCCCTGACTGGGCCAGCCGGGTCGACGACCACGACCTGGTCACCGGGCACTCGTCGCTACGAGCCTTGGCGCAGCGCGCCGGCGCCACCTTCGTCACCTACCGGGAGCTCAGGGACCTCCAGCGCGCCGGCTGAGCGCCGCCCCCCGGTGGTCTAGACGCGGTCGGTGCGGCCGAGGACGATCGGGTTCCTCTTGGAGCTCTCCACCCCGCCGGCGGCCTCATCGGTGATGGCCAGGGCCCAGACGTCGCCGTCCATCTTGAACGATGAGATCCGGAGCTCCGAGCCGAGTACGCCGACGGAGATGCGGGAGGTCCCCACCAGGGCCCACAGCTGGTAGGTCCGGTCGGCAGGGAGGGTGGGCAGGTTGCTCCGCACCAGGTAGCCGGCGCCGTCGGTGAGAACGACGGCCTCGGCGGTACTGGTCCCGTCCTCGGACCGCAATGCCACCTTCCGGGCCTGGGGCTCGGCGAGGGCGGCGTTCACCGACCGCTGCAACTCCTCGCCGTGCTGGCCGGTGGCCAACTGGCCCAGGAGGCGGTTGTCGTCGGCCACCCGAAAGCCCAGGAAGCCGACCACGGTGACGGCGGCAATGGCGATCATGGCCGCCACACCAGTGGCGATGTTGCGACGGCGGGGCGGCGACGCCGACGTGGTCATCGAGGCCGCCCCCGGCTTCATGGCCATGGCGGGAGCGAGGTTGAGCGGAGGAGGCACCTCCTCGAGCGCGGCGGAGATCTTCTCCCACAGCCCGACCGGCGGCTTGGCCCACCCGGGTGTCAGCAGGCCGGCGACCTCGCGGTGGTCGACGATCTCGTCCATGCACGACCGGCAGTGCCCGGCATGACGCTCGACGGCGGCCCGCTCGTCGCCCTCCAGGGCGTCGAGCGCGTAGGCGCCCAGAAGGTCGACAACCTCGGAGTGGCTCAATTCTCCGCCCATGACACTCCGACTCCGGCTTCGGCGAGGTCGGTCCGGAGGCGTCGCAGCCCCGACCGAATCCGGCTCTTGACCGTTCCCTCAGGCGCTTTCAGCATCACGGCGACCTGGCGGTAGGTATGACCGCCGAAATAGGCCAGCTCGATGGCCTGGCGCTCGTCGGGGGGAAGGCCGGCGACCACCTCCTTCACCTTCTCGGAGACGGTGAGGTCGATGACCTCGCGCTCGATGTCGTCGCCGAAGACCGGAGACTCCCGGGCGTCACGCTCCTCCCGCCGACGACGAGACGTCTCCGAGCGCAGCAGGTCGACGGACCGTCCATGGGTCTGAGCCAGCATGTAGGAGCGAAGGCTCCCCCGCTCCGGGTCGAAGCGCTCGGGGTTGTTCCAGAGGCGGAGGAACACCTCCTGCAGGATCTCCTCGGCCAGTTCTTTGCCGTTGAGCAGGCGCCGGGCCAACGCGTAGGCCGCACCGGCGTGGCGCCGGTACACCTCGGCCAGGGCGTCTTCCCGCCAGCGACCTATGGCCACCACGAGGGCGGCATCGCTGGTGTCGTGAAGATCCTCCATGGCCATATCATCCCTCTTCGTAGCGACGCCGTGGCCCGGATGCGCCATCCGGGCGCGTTCGCGGCGACGAATCGCCACCGAGGACGATCCCCCCACAGGATCGGCTCTGTCCGAAAATTCCCCTGGAGGTCTCATGCCCCTCGTCCGACGTCCGGTTCTACTGGCCCTTACCGGCCTGGCCATGGTCACCACCGCCTGCGGCGGCTCCAGCGGCGGGTCGAGCGACGCCAAGGTCGCCAAGGAGGCCGGCGGTGCCGGCACCGTTGTCACCATCAACAACTTCGAGTTCTCCCCGAACACCCTCCAGGCCAAGGTGGGCGACACCATCACGGTGCAGAACAAGGATTCCGCCGAGCACACCGTCACCGCGGTGGACAAGGCCTTCGACACCGGTCGCTTCGCCTCCGGCACCAAGACCTTCGTGGTGAGCAAGGCGGGGCGCTTCGAGTTTGAGTGCACCGTGCACCCCTACATGAACCATGCGTTCATCCAGGTGAGCGGCTAGCGTCGAATAGACATTGAAGACAGTTGGAAGAATGACCACGACAAGTGGGTGCATCGCGTTACCCACGAGAAGGAGAGCCGATCGGGTGAGGATCGAAGACGGAATGAAAATTGACACGGCAGCCTTCGAGGTGCTG
>JBBSIS010000045.1:0-18262 GCA_038231955.1 Acidimicrobiales bacterium | reverse complement strand
GCGTGGAGGACGCCTTCGACCTCGGCGGGGTACACGTTCATCCCGCCCGTGATCACCATGTCGGTCTTGCGGTCGCAGATGTGGAGGTAGCCCTCGTCGTCGAGGCGGGCGATGTCGCCGACCGACTTCCAGCCGCCGTCGCCGGGAAGCTCGGCCATCTGCTCGCGCAAATGGTGATAGCCGTCGATGGCCAGGGCCGTGCGCACGAACAGCTCGCCCGGCTCCCCCGCCGGCACGTCGGCCCCGTCGTCGCCGACCACCCGGAGCTCGATCCCGCCGTACGGCCGCCCGCACGAGCCCGGCTTGCGGAGCTGGTCCTCGGGGCGCAGCACGGTGGCGATGCCCAGCTCGGTCGAGCCGTAGACCTCGTACAGGAACCCCTCCCCGAGCTTGGCCACCACCTCCTGTTTCAGGGAGTAGGGCACCGGTGCGGCGTTGGCGATCACGGTCCGCAGCGACGACACGTCGGCGGCGGCCAGAACCTCGTCGGGGAGGGCGACGATCCGCTTGAGGTGGGTCGGGGCCACGAAGGCCGACGTGACCCGGCGTTCGGCCACCAGCCGCAGCCACTCGGCCGGGTCGAAGGCGCGCACGACGACCAGCGTGCCGCCCGTGATGTGGGTCAGGAGGGCGAACGCGTTGGGGCCGGCGTGGTACAGCGGACCGGTGACCAGATGGACTTCGCGCTCGCCGAAGGCCAGCTCGGCCATCATGGCCCCCAGCAGGGCCCGGTCCGATCGGCTGCGGATGGCCCCCTTGGGACGGCCGGTGGTGCCCGAGGTGTACATCATGGCCGTGCCGTAATCGGCTGGAGGCGGCGGCTCCTCGGCTGAGCCCAGGACGGTGACGTCGTCCCAGGACAATAGGCCGGCATGGTCGCCCCGAAAGGTGATGGCGTGGCGGAGCTTGGTCAGGCGGGGCAGGATCCCGGCGATCACCGGAGCGAAGGCGGCGTCCACCATGACAACGGCGGCCCCGCTGTCGGCCAGCACATGGAGGCACTCCTCGGCCGTGAACCGGTACGGGAGGGGCACCGCCACCAGGCCCAGCTTCCGGCAGGCGTGCATGAAGATCACGACCTGGGTGCTGTTGGGCCCGCACCACACGCCGCGCTCCCCCGCCCCCACGCCCAGGGCGGCCAGGCCAGCGGCCACCCGGTTGATCTCGGCGTTGAGCTCAGCCCGGGTGGTGACGGCCCCGTCCTCGACCACCGCCGGGAACCCACCGTCGGCCGCGGCCCAGGCCGCCATCGGGTCGGCGGGCGCCTCGGACATGGGTACGACTGTAATTGCCGGTTCCGGCCATATCGGGCCATCCAGGTAGGAGCAGGGCCGCCTCTACGCTCGGGCCATGTCCCCCGGCTGGATCCGACGGCTGTGGCCCTACCTGATGGGCGGCACCGGAGGACGGCCTGGCCCAACCGGCCATCGCCGTGACGTGGTCACCGCCTTCGGTGCGTCGGTGGTCGGCCTGGCCGTCTCCGCCTTCACGCCGGTCGTGCAAAAGGTCATCATCGACGACGTCATCCTGGCCCGGCGCCGCCCGCTGGCCCCGTGGTTGGCCCTGCTGGTGGCGGCCGGGATCTTCCGCTTCGGCGTGGCCCACGTCCGGCGCTTCGTCGGCGGCCGGGTGGCCTTCGCGCTGCAGTTCGATCTCCGAAACGCCATCTACGAGCGTCTGCAGCGGCTCGACTTCGCCCGCCACGATGACTTCAACACCGGCCAGCTCGTCTCCCGCGCCGGCTCCGACGTCGCCCTGGTCCAGGGCCTCTTCTCCTTCCTTCCCCTGGCCAGCGGCGCCCTCGTCATGGTCGTGCTGTCGCTCGGGATCATGGTCGTGCTGTCGCCGCTGCTGACCCTCGTCACCCTGTTCGTCGTCCCGGTGATCCTGGTGGTGGCGCTGCGCCTGCGCACCACGGTGTTCCCGGCGGCGTGGGACGCCCAGCAGCGGGCGGCCGAGGTGGCAGGGATGGTCGACGAGGCCGTCGCCGGCGTGCGGGTGGTCAAGGGTTTCGGCCAGGAACAGCGGGAGCTGGGCCGCCTGGCCGAGGCGTCGGAAGACCTCTTCGCCTCCCGGCTGCGGGCCTTGCGCATCCAGTCGCGCTACGGCGCCGCCCTCCAAGCCGTGCCCGCCCTCGGACAGGTGGCGGTGCTGGCCTTCGGTGGCTGGCTGGCGCTGCGGGGACGCATCAGCTTGGGCACGTTCCTGGCCTTCTCGACCTACCTCTTCCAGATGGTCGGGCCGGTGCGGATGCTGTCGGTCATCACCGTCGTGGCCCAGCAGGCCCGGGCCGGCACCGAGCGCATCTTCGAGCTGCTCGACTCCACGCCGGTGGTGGTGGAGCGGCCCGACGCCCGGGACCTGCCCCGCCTCACCGGTGAGGTCACCTTCGACGACGTCACCTTCGGCTACCTGCGCTCCGAGCCCGTGCTCGACGGTCTGCGGCTGACGGTGGCCCCGGGCGAAACGCTGGCCCTGGTCGGGCCCTCGGGTTCGGGAAAGTCCACCGTCTCGCTTCTCCTCCCCCGCTTCTACGAGGCCCAGGCCGGTTGCGTCCGGGTCGACGGCATCGACGTGCGCGACGTGACCCTCGACTCCCTCCGCCGCCAGATCGGCGTGGTCTTCGAGGAGTCGTTCCTGTTCTCCGACACCGTGCGGGCCAACATCGCCTACGGCCGGCCCGAAGCCACCGACGACGAGGTGGTGGCCGCCGCGCAAGCCGCCGAGGCCCACGGCTTCATCACCGCCCTGCCCGGCGGCTACGACGCCCGGCTGGGCGAGGGCGGCCTGACGCTGTCCGGGGGCCAGCGCCAGCGCCTGGCCTTGGCCCGGGCCCTGGTCACCGACCCCCTCATCCTCATCCTCGACGACGCCACCTCGGCGGTCGACGCCCGGGTCGAGGAGGAGATCCACGCCACCCTCCGCCGGTTGACGAAGGGCCGGACCACCCTGCTCGTCGCCCACCGCCGCTCCACGCTGCGCCTGGCCGATCGCATCGCGGTGATCGACAAGGGCAAGGTGGTCGACACCGGCTCCCACGAGGAGCTGCTCGGCCGGTGCCGCCTCTACCGCCTCCTCCTGGCCGGCCCTGGTTCGGGCATCGAGGAGGTGGCCACCGAGGAGCACGAGGATGGCCCCGGGCCGGGCGGCGTCACCGCCGCGGCCTGGAAGCTCACCGATCGGTCGGGCCCGGGGTCGCCGGGGCGGGTGGCGGTGGCCGCCCCGGGCGGCGGCGCAGGTGGAGGCATGGGCGGTGGGGGTGGGGGTGGGGGTGACCGCATGGCCATGGTGGCCGAGACGCCCGAGCTGCTCGCCGCCCTGGCCACCCTGCCGGCCGCCGAGGACCGGCCCGGGGTCGACGTCGGCGCCGAGGCCCGACCGGATCCCGACTTCGGCCTCGGCCGTTTCCTCCGCCCCTACCGCCTGCCACTGGCCGTCGGCCTCGGCCTGGTGGTGCTCGACGCACTGGCCACCCTGGCCGGACCGGCCCTGGTGCGCTCCGGCATCGACAAGGGCGTGGTGGCGGGCTCGTCTTCCGCGCTGTGGTCGACAACCGCGTTGTTCCTGTCCGTCGTCCTGGCCGACTGGGCCGTCGTCTGGGCCCAGCAGCGCTACACCGGGCGAACCGCCGAACGGCTGCTCTTCGCGCTGCGGATCCGTGTCTTCGCCCACCTGCAGCGGCTTGGTATCGATTTCTACGAGCGGGAGGCGGCGGGCCGGATCATGACCCGCATGACCACCGACGTGGAGTCGCTCTCGACCCTGCTCCAGAACGGACTCATCAACGCGGTGGTCGCCATGTTGAGCCTCGTGGGCATCGCGGTCGTCCTCGTCACCATGAACGTCGAGCTGTGGCTGGCCACCTGCACCGGCCTGGTCCCTCTGGTATTGGCGACGATCTGGTTCCGGCGCCGCTCGAACCAGGCCTACGGCGCGGCCCGGGAGCGCATCGCCACGGTCAACGCCAACCTGCAGGAAAGCGTGTCCGGAGTACGGGTGGCCCAGGCCTACGGCCGCCAGGACCGCAACATCGACGACTTCCGCCAGGTCTCCCAGGGCCACTTCGACGCCCGGATGCGGGCCCAGCGGCTGGTGGCGACGTACTTCCCGTTCGTGGAGATGCTGTCGGAGGTGGCGGCGGCCGTCGTGCTCGGCGTGGGCGCCCACCTCGTCGTGGGTGGCGGGCTCACCCCCGGCGAGCTCATCGCCTTCCTCCTCTACCTCAACCAGCTCTTCTCCCCCATTCAGTCGCTGTCGCAGGTGTTCGACACCTACCAGTCGGCCCGGGCGTCGGTGGCCAAGATCGCCGAGCTGCTGGCCGTGGGCCCCTCGGTCGCCGACGCAGACGCGCCACTCTCGCCGGGGCGCCTCCGGGGCCACGTGCACTTCGACGGCGTCCGGTTCGGATACCCGGGCGCCGGGACCGAGGCGCTCAGCGGTGTCGACCTCGACATCGCTCCCGGCGAGACAGTGGCCCTGGTGGGCGAGACGGGGGCCGGGAAGTCGACCGTCCTGAAGCTGGTGGCCCGTTTCTACGACCCGACCGGCGGCACGATCTCGATCGACGGGCACCCGTTGGCCGCGCTCGACCTGGGCGCCTTCCGCCGCCAGCTCGGCTATGTGCCTCAGGAGGCGTTTCTCTTCTCCGGCACCGTCCGGGACAACATCGCCTACGGCCGGCCCGACGCCTCGGACGCCGAGGTGGAAGCGGCGGCGCGCTCCGTGGGCGCCCATCCGTTCGTCGTCGGGCTCCCGGGCGGCTACCACCATCCGGTGACCGAACGGGGCCGGTCCTTGTCGGCGGGCCAGCGCCAGCTCATCGCCCTGGCTCGCGCCCGCCTCGTCGACCCCGCCATCCTGCTGCTCGACGAGGCCACGTCGACGCTTGATCTGGCCACCGAAGCCCGCGTGGTCCGGGCCATGGGCCGGCTGTCCGAGGGCCGCACCACGCTGATCATCGCCCATCGGCTGCAGACGGCCATGGCGGCCGACCGCATCGTGGTCATCGACGACGGCCAGGTGTCTGAGCAGGGCTCTCATGCCGACCTGCTCGCCCGGCACGGCCGATACACCTCGATGTGGCGGGCCTTCGAGGGCGACCCCCGTGGAGTGGCCGAGACGGAGCTGAACCGGGTGCCTACGCTCGGGCGGGGATGAACAAGCGACAGCTCACCGAGCGCCTCGCCGAGGCCGAACGCGAGACGGCGAGGTGCCAGGCCCGGGTCGAGGAGGTCGCCGGCGAGGCGAACCGGCTCCGGGAGGCCATCAACGCCATGCCTCGCGGCGTCGTGGTCTGCGGCCCGACCGGCGAGGTCGTCCTGCGCAACCGCCAGAGCCTGAACCTCGAGGGCGGCCGCCACGCCGCCGCTCTCGTCGAAGCGATCGTCCGGGAGGTCGTCGTGGACGCCGGAGGCCGGCGGCCGGTGGTGCGCACCCTCGACCTCCTCGGGCCTCCCGTGCGCACCCTGGTGGTGACGGCCACCCCGCTGGGTGACGCCGGCGCCGACGGGCCGCTCGGCACCGTCGTGCTGGTCGACGACGTGTCGGAGCTGCGACGCCTGGAGGCGGTGCGACGGGACTTCGTCGCCAACGTCAGCCATGAGCTGCGCACGCCCGTCGGCGCCATGGGTGTGCTGGCCGAGACGCTGGTCGACGAGACCGACCCGGCGGTGATGCAGCGCCTGGCCGGGCGCATCACCGGCGAGGCGGACAGGGCCGGGCGCCTCATCGACGGCCTGCTCGACCTGTCCCGCATCGAGGCCGAGGGTGTCCACGACCGGCGCCGTCTCGACGTCGCCGCCCTCGTCGCCGCCGCCGCCGACCGGGTCGGGCCTCTCGCCGGTCGGCGCGGCGTGCAGATCCTCCTGGCCCCCTCGCCCGTCGACCTCGCCATCGTCGGTGAGGAGGGCCAGCTCACCTCGGCCATCGCCAATCTCCTGGGCAACGGGGTGAAGTACTCCGACAGCGGCTCGGCGGTCGAAGTCGAGGTCCGGGCGGCGGAGGGCTGGGCCGAGGTCGTCGTGCGCGACCACGGGATCGGCATCCCGGCCAAGGATCTGGAGCGCATCTTCGAGCGGTTCTACCGGGTGGACCGGGCCCGCAGCCGGGAGACCGGCGGCACCGGTCTGGGCCTGTCGATCGTCCGCCACGTCGCCGGCAACCATGGCGGCGAGGTGCTGGTGGAGTCGCAGGAGGGCATGGGGTCGACGTTCGTCCTCCGTCTGCCGGTCGACTAGACCGATGACCCATGGCGGCTCTCCGCCGACGACACTCATGGCGGCTCTCCGCCGACGACACTCATGGCGGCTCTCCGCCGACGAGGAGCACATGGCCGCCACCCGCAAGGTCTTCCACGAAGAGCTCGACCAGCTGCACGCCGACGCCGTCCGCCTCGCCGCACTGGCGTCCGAGGCCATCCAGGCCGGTACCAGCGCGCTGCTCGACTTCGACCTGGCTGCGGCTCGCCAGGTGATCGAGGGCGACAAGGTGCTCGACGACCTCACCCACTCGATCGAGGAGCGGACCTACCTGCTCCTCGCCCGCCAGCAGCCCATGGCCGTCGATCTGCGCATGCTGGTCACCACCCTGCGGATCATCCACGAGCTGGAGCGGATCGGCGACCTCATGGTGAACGTGGCCAAGGGCGCCCGCCGGCTGTACCCCGGGCCTCTCGATCCCAAGCTGCGCGGCATCATCGACCGGATGCGTGTCCAGGCCACGGCTCAGCTGCAGCTGGCCACCGACACTTTCGCCGAACGCGACCCGGCCCGGGCCGCCGCGCTCGAGGACATGGACGACGTCATGGACGACCTCCAGAAGGAGCTGTACCGGACCATCTTCAGCTCCACCGCCGACGACGAGGCCAAGGTCCAGCGAGCGGTGCAGGTCGCCCTGCTGGGCCGCTACTTCGAACGCATCGCCGACCATGCCGTCAACATTGGCGAGCGGGTCACCTACATGGTCACCGGAGCGTTCAACTCCGAGCCGTGACGTTCGTCTGTCGTTCATCTCGTGTTCACCTGACGTCCATGGTCCGGCTGGGGGCGGTCGATAGGTTCGGCCGGGATGCGTCGACGACCGGCCGTGGCCCTCGTCCTGGCCCTGTCGATGGCAACGGTGGCCTGCGGCACCGACGACAACACCCCGCGCACCTCCGGGGGGCGGCCCTCGTCCGGCAACTTCGCCGGCGCCGGTGACCAGGCCACGCTGTCCGGGGCGGGCGCCACCTTCCCGGCCACGATCGTCCAGGAGTGGATCAAGCAGTACAAGGCCGTGGCACCTGGCGTCACGCTGAACTACCAGCCGGTGGGATCGGGCGCCGGTATCCAACAGCTCACGTCCAGGACGGTCGACTTCGCCGGCTCCGACGTCGCCCTCAAGCCGAGCGAGCAGGCGGCCACCGGCGGGGCCGGCAACGTCGTGCAGATCCCGTGGACGGCGGGCGGCTTGGCCGTCGAGTACAACCTGCCCGAGGTGAAGGCCCTGCGCCTGTCGCCCAACGCCCTGGCTGGCATCTTCGCCGGTCGGATCAGCCGATGGGACGATCCGGCGGTACGCGCCGACAACCCGGGGGCCCGGCTCCCGGCCAAGGGCATCCAGGTCGTCCACCGCTCCGACGGCTCGGGCACCACCCAGGTGTTCACCGAGTACCTGAAGGCCGCGTCCCCGGGGATCTGGGGCTTCCCCATCGGCAAGGACTGGCCCGCCGGCACCGCCGGCACCGGCGCCAAGGGGTCCGACGGCGTGACCGCGGCGGTGAAGCAGTCGACCGGCGCCATCGGCTACGCCGAGGTGAGCTTCCCCCGCCAAGCCGGCCTTGGCGTGGCCACCGTGCGCAACAAGGCCGGGCAGTACGTGGCTCCGACGGCCCCGGGGATGAGCGCGGCGCTGGGCTCAGCCATCCGTAAGCCGGACGGGACGCTCGTCCCCGACTACACGCCCGAAGGCGCCAGCGCCTACCCGATCAGCACTACCAGCTACCTGATGTTCTACGCATCGGGCGCCGACGACACCAAGACGGCCGCCCTCGAGCACTTTGCGGCCTGGGCCCTCACGGAGGGCCAGCGGCTGGCCGAGGCGCTCGACTACGCCCCTCTCCCCCAGTCGATCGCCGGCCCGGCGTTGGCCGCGGTGACGCCGTGACGGTCCAGCTCGACGCCCGGCCCGCGGAGGTGGGCCCTCTCGCGCCGCCCGGCGGCAATGTCGGCGACCGGCTCTTCCGTCGCCTTACCACCATCATCGCCATCACCGTGCTCGTCGTCCTCGGTGTGATGACGATCTTCCTGGTGACCCGGGCCTGGCCGGCGCTGCGCAGCGCGGGGACGTCGTTCCTCACCGAGCGCCAGTGGTTCCCCGACGCCTCGCCTGCCCGCTTCGGGATCGCCGCCCTAGTCTGGGGCACTCTGGTCTCCAGCGTCGTGGCCCTGGCCATGGCCGTGCCGGTGGCGGTGGGCTCGGCGCTGTACGTCACCGAGTACGCCCGCCCGGCCGTCGGGCGGTGGATCGGATACCTGGTCGACGTGCTGGCGGCAGTGCCCAGCGTGGTCTACGGGCTCTGGGGCCTGCTGTTCCTGGTCCCCCGCATGGTCCCGGCCCAGCGGTGGCTGGCCGAGCACATGGGCTTCGTTCCCTTCTTCTCGAACCCGGAGGGGACCTACGGCAAGTCGATCTTCGCGGCGTCGGTGATCCTGGCCCTGATGGTCCTGCCCATCGTCGCCGCCCTTTCACGGGAGGTGTTCCGCCAGGTTCCGCGCCAGCTGCGCGAGGCGGCGCTGGCGCTGGGCGCGACCCGGTGGGAGGTCATCCGCACCGCCGTCCTGCCCTCCAGCCGCAGCGGCGTCATGGGTGCGGTGATCCTCGGACTGGGCCGGGCGTTGGGCGAGACGATCGCCGTCGCCCTCGTCCTGGCGGCCACCTTCGACGTGAACGTGGCCATCCTCCGTCCCGGCGGGAACACCATCGCCGCCAACATCGCCACCAAGTTCGGCGAGTCCGGCAGCGTCGGCCGCTCGGCGCTCATCGCCAGCGGGTTGGTCCTCTTCGTGATCACCCTGGCCGTGACCGTCGTCGCCCGCCGGGTCGTTCGCAGCAGCGGTCAGGCGTCGAAGATGGCATGACCGGTCTGACCATGCTGCGTACCGGGCGCCTCGGGCGGGCGCAAGGCGTCGCCGCCACCCTCGCTGGCGTCGCCCTCACCGCCGTCCTGTTCTGGCTCACACCGTTCCAGGGTCGGGCTGACTTCGTGGTCGTCGCCTATGTCCTCGGCACCGTCGGCTATCTCGGCGCTGCGGCCCGGGAGGAGGGCCGGCGCTCCGTGGTCGACCGCCTGGCCGGCGTGTTGATAGCGACCACCGTGGCGGTCGTCCTGTTGGCGCTCGGGTCGGTGCTCGTCTACACCGCGGTCCGAGGTGTGAAGGTGATGTCGATCAACTTCTTCACCCACTCGATGAACGGCGTCGGGCCGCGCGACAGCACCGGGGGTGCCTACCACGCCATCGTCGGCACTCTGGAGCAGGTCCTGCTCGCCGCGGTCATCGCCGTACCGGCCGGACTGGTGGTGGCCGTCTATCTCACCGAGTACGGCCGGGGCCGCCTGGCCGGTGTGGTGCGCACCATGGTCGACATGATGGTCGGCATCCCGTCCATCGTGGCCGGGCTGTTCGTCTACGCCTTTTGGGTCTTGGGCCTGCGACGTGGGTTCTCCGGTTTCGCCGCCGCCATGGCCCTGTCCATCCTGATGCTGCCCATCGTGGTCCGCTCGGCCGAGGAGACGATCAGGCTCGTCCCCGACGGACTGCGGGAGGCGTCGTACGCCCTCGGCATCGCCCGGTGGCGGACGACGCTGCGGGTCGTGCTCCCCACCGCCTCGGCGGGCATCACCACCGGCGTCATGCTGGCCGTGGCCCGGGTCACCGGCGAGACCGCCCCCCTCCTGCTGACCGCCTTCGGCTTCGACGCCATCCACAACGACCCCTTCCACGGGCCCCAGTCGTCCCTTCCGTTGTTCGTCTTCAGCCAGGCCTCGTCGGCCTTCGACACCGCTGTCGACCGGGCGTGGGCCGGCGCGCTTACGCTCATCGGCGTGGTCGTTCTCCTCACCGTGGCGGCCCGGCTGGTCACCCTTCGGAACCGGCTGACATGACCGGCGCGGCCAGCCCGTGAAGCGCATCGAGGCCAACCACGTGAGCGCCTGGTACGGCGGCTTCAAGGCGGTCGACGACGTGACGCTCGCCATCGAGCCCAAGCAGGTGACCGCCCTCATCGGGCCGTCGGGGTGCGGGAAGTCGACCTTCATCCGGACCCTCAACCGCATGCACGAGGTCGTCGTCGGGGCCCGCATCGACGGCGAGGTGCTCCTCGACGGCGAGGACATCTACGCCTCCGGGATCGACCCCGTGTCGGTCCGGCGGACCATCGGCATGGTCTTCCAACGCCCGAACCCGTTCCCCACCATGTCGATCCGGGACAACGTGGCCGCCGGGCTGCGACTCAACGGGGTCCGTAAGCGCTCCGAGCTCGACGGCGTGGTGGAGCGGGCGCTGCTGGGGGCGGGGCTGTGGAAGGAGGTCCGCGACCGCCTGGACCGACCCGGGGCCAGCCTCTCAGGGGGCCAGCAGCAGCGGCTGTGCATCGCCCGGGCCATCGCGGTGGAGCCCCAGGTGCTGCTCATGGACGAACCGTGCTCGGCGCTCGACCCTGTCTCCACCCTGCGCATCGAGGATCTCATCGCCGAGCTGAAGGACCAGTACACGATCGTGATCGTGACCCACAACATGCAGCAGGCGGCCCGGGTCAGCGACTCCACCGCCTTCTTCAACCTCGACGCCGCCGGCGAGCCGGGCCGTCTGGTGGAAGTGGGCCCGACGTCGACCATCTTCACCAAACCCGACGACGACCGGACCGAGGCCTACATCACCGGCCGCTTCGGTTGAGCCCGCCGGTCCGGGGTGGGAGGGCGCCGGCGCGTGCCAGGGTGGATGTGATGGATCCCCTCACCGTTCTGATCACCAACGACGACGGCGTGGCGTCGCCCGGACTGGTCGCACTGGTCCGGGCCGCGGTCGGGCCGGGCCGGCGGGTCGTCGTCGCCGCTCCGTCCCGCGACCAGAGCGGGACGTCGGCCGCCGTCGCTCCCCGCCCCGCAGAGGGCGCCGGAGTGGAACGGGTCACCATCGCCGGCCTCGACGAGCCCGGCTTCGACGACCTCACCGCCTTCGCGGTCGACGGGCCGCCGGCTCTGGCCGTGCTGGCGGCACGGATCGGTGAGCTCGGCCCCACCGCCTATGCCGCCACTGTGGTGGCATCGGGCATCAACCTCGGGCCGAACACGGGCGCCGCCGTTCTGCACTCGGGCACCGTGGGCGCCGCCCTGGCTGCCGCCAACCTCGGTATCTCGGGCTTGGCCGTCAGCAGTGCGTCAATGCGGCCGGCGCACTTCGAGACGGCCACCGTCGTGGCCGCAGCCGCCCTCAACTGGGTGGCGGCGTCACCTGCGGGCACCGTGCTCAACGTTAACGTCCCCGATCTTCCCCTCGACCGCCTGAGCGGGATCTCCGCGGCCCCGCTGGCCCGCTTCGGGACGGTGGAGGCCGTGGCCCGGTCGCGAGGATCCGAGCCCTTCACCATTCAGCTCGGCGGACGCGACGTCGAACCCGAAGCGGGCACCGACAGCGCCCTGCTCCGAGCCGGATGGGTGACGGTCACCGCCCTCCTCGGCGTGCGGGCGGACGACCCCGCCGACGTCGCCGGCGACATCGAGCGGGCCATCTCCCGCGCCGCCTGATGGCCGATCACCAGCCGGCGACCACGATCCTTGTGGTCGAGGACGAGGAGTCGTTCGTCGAGGCCCTGACCGTGGGGCTCAAGCGCGAGGGCTTCCGAGTCCGTGTCGCCCGGGACGGCGTCGAGGCCCTGGAGCTGTTCGACTTGGTCCGCCCCGACCTCGTCCTGCTCGACGTCATGCTGCCCCGCATCTCCGGCATCGACGTGTGCCGGGAGCTGCGGTCGCGCTCCGCGGTCCCGATCATCATGGTCACGGCCAAGACGTCGGAGATCGACACCGTCGTCGGCCTCGAGGTGGGCGCCGACGACTACGTGTCCAAGCCGTACCGAATGCGGGAGTTGGTGGCCCGGATGCGCGCCGCGCTACGCCGGGTACCTCGTTCGCCGGAGACATCCGCCGGTCACGATGTGCTCGAGGTGGGCGACGTACGCCTCGACCCGGAGCGCCACGAAGTGTTCGTCCGCGACTCGCCGGTGGGCCTGCCCCTCAAGGAGTTCGAACTGCTCGAGATTCTCCTCGACAATGCCGGGCGCGCCCTCACGCGCGACACCCTGATCGCCGGCGTTTGGGGCGTCGACTACGTGGGCGACACCAAGACCCTCGACGTCCACATCAAGCGCCTACGGGCCAAGATCGAGGTCGACCCGGGCCGCCCCCGCAGCATCGTGACCATACGCGGGCTCGGCTACAAGTTCGAGACGCCGACACGGGCCTGAACGACGGCACGCGGGATACAACTAGCCCGTCAACTCGTCCCCGACTGGTGGCGACTTAGGGCCGGCGGACCACAGCGCCGAGACGGGAACAGTCCAGAGCCGCTCCCCCAGGTGCACCGATGACGGGGCGGTGCAGAGCACGATCCCGGCGGCGAATTCATCACCCAGTCGGTGTTGGAGAAGTCGCAGGCCCCGGAGATCCTCGCTACGCACGGTGCCCCCGGCCTTCACCTCGATGCCGACGACCCGGCCATCGCCGGTCTCGAGGACCAGGTCGACCTCGGCGCCGTCCCGATCCCGGTAGTGGAACAGGCCCGGACGGGCGACCGACCATTCGGCTTGGGCCCGGAGCTCGTTCGTCACGAACGTCTCGACAAGGCGCCCCGCAATCTGATCGTCGGCTCGAGCCCGTCCCCCGAGCAGGCGGGCGGCAAGGCCCGTGTCAGTGAGGACCAGCTTGGGCCGCCGGACGACGCGCGCCGTCAGGTTCGTGGACCACGCGGGAATCGTCTGTACCAGGAAGACCGCCTCGAGGTGGGCAAGGTAGCTGTCGGTCGTGGGTCGAGAAAGACCGAGATCCCGGGCCAGGTCGCTGACGTTCAGCTCGCCAGACGTCCGTGATGCCGTCAGCCGGAGCAGCCGAGGCAATTCGCGTAGGTATGTCGCGTCGGAGACGGCCCGCACCTCTCGGTCGATGACGCCCTCGACGTAGCTGTCGTACCAGGCGGTCCGTCGGCCCCCGGTCCGCTCCAGAGCGGGAAGATAGCCACCTCGAGCGGCCCGCTCGACCACCTCCGCCCTGGTGACCTGGGGCTGAAGCCCACTGAGATTGCCGCCGAAGGCTCGGTCGATGAGACCTCCTGCTTTCGGATCCGTGCCGAGCTCAGCCTGGGTGAACGGCCAGAGGGTGAGCGCCTGCATCCGTCCGGCCAGGGAGTCGGACAGACGCGGACCGCCGAGGAGCCGAGTCGAACCGGTGAGCAGGAATCGGCCCGGACGCCGACCACGGTCGATCTCCGACTTGATGGCGAGGAGCAACTCCGGAGCGCGCTGGGCCTCGTCGATGCCAACCAGCCCGCTCCGGCCGCTCACGAACCCGACTGGGTCGGTCCGGGCGGCATCAAGAGTGGCGGCATCGTCGAGACTGAGCCACGTGCCGTGGCGGGCGGTCACCACGTGAGCGGCCAAGGTGCTCTTGCCGGCCTGGCGAGGACCAGCGACCACGACCACCGGTGTATCGGCAAGAGCCTCATCGAGCGGCCCAGCCAACAGGCGAGGGCGGAACATACGTCCAGGGTACCGTCCGTCTGCAGTTTGCGCTTTATGCCACTGCAGAATGCGAAGCAGTACCCTGCAGTGCGCCGCTCCTACCCGTAGTCTGCCCGGTTCGACTGTGCCCCAGAGTTCCGCGGCGCGCCGGCTGCCGGACGGCCGACGTTCATCTTGACGTCACGTTGGCGGCGTAGAACCGGGGGCGAAGGCCTTCCCCCGGCCTCGCCGCCCCACGACTGCGGCGGGCCGGGCCCAAGAATTTCTCAAATCCACAGGTTGCGCCCCTTCCCATGCACACCCCAATGGTTCATACTCGACTTGTCCGCAACCGACCGGTGAGCGCGTAAGCGTGCGCCGGGAGGGAACGGAAAACGGTCCCGCACACAAGCCGGTGATCCTCCGGGAGCACCGGGCCGACGGTGCCTGCCTTCGGGCGGCGCCAGCGGATGGGCGGGACTGGTGAGGCTGGTCCCGAGAAGTTCGGTGACTTCGGTCGCGGGGCTGCTCGGGGCCGCTTCGCGTCCCGGCGCATTCCGGCACCCCGGTACCATGGGCCCGTCATGACGGGGCCCGACCAGACCGCCGTCCGGCCCGGTCCCGACACCCCGGACCCGCCCCGCTACCTCAACCGGGAGCTGGCCTGGCTCGACTTCAACGCCCGGGTACTGGCCCTGGCCGAGGACGCCGATCAGCCGCTGCTGGAGCGAGCCAAGTTCCTGGCCATCTTCAGCGGCAACCTCGACGAGTTCTTCCAGGTCAGGGTGGCGGCCCTGCGGGACAAGCAGGCGGCCGGCCTCGGCACCACGTCGGCCGACGGGCTCACCCCGATCGAGCAACTGCGGCTGATCCGGCCCCGCGTCGAGGAGCTCGTCGGCCGCCAGGCCGCCGCCTTCCTGCGCGACATCGTGCCCGCGCTGAGCGACGCCGGCGTCGTGCTGTCCGACTGGGACTCCCTCGACGATGACGATCGCACCTACCTCGTCGAAGTGTTCGAGCATCGCATCTTTCCCGTCCTGACCCCCCTCGCCGTCGACCCCGGGCACCCCTTCCCCTACATCTCGAACATGTCGCTGAACCTGGCCGTGAGCGTGCGCGACCCCGGCACCGGCGCCCGGCGCTTCGCCCGCCTCAAGGTTCCGCCCCTGCTCCCCCGGTTCGTGGTCATGCCCGACGGCGAGCGCTTCGTCGCCCTGGAGCAGGTCATCGCCGCCCATCTGGGCTCGCTGTTCCCGGGCATGGAGATCGAGAGCCATCACGCCTTCCGGGTCACCCGCAATGCCGATGTCGCCCTCGAAGAAGAGGACGCCGACGACCTGCTGGCGGCCATGGAGCTCGAGCTGCGCCGGCGTCGTTTCGGCCGGGCCGTGCGCCTCGAAGTCGACGCCACCATGTCGCAAGAGGCCCTCGATCTGTTGTGCCGGGAGCTCGAGCTCGGAGCAGACGACGTCTACGTCATCGACGGCCCGCTGGATCTGGGTGGGCTGTGGGCCGTCTACGAGCTGGACCGTTCCGACCTCAAGGACACCGCCTGGGTGGGGGTCACCCAGCCCCGCCTGGTCGATGCCGACGGCGACCCGATCGACCTCTTCGCCGTGCTGCGTGAGCGCCAGATCCTCGTCCAGCACCCCTACGACTCGTTCTCCACATCGGTGGTGGCCTTCATCGAGCAGGCGGCTGCCGACCCCGCGGTGCTGGCCATCAAGCAGACTCTCTACCGAACCTCGGGCGACAGCCCCATCGTCAAGGCGCTCATCCGTGCGGCCGAGGCCGGCAAGCAGGTGGCGGCGCTCGTCGAGCTGAAGGCCCGCTTCGACGAGCGGGCCAACATCGCCTGGGCGCGCCAGCTCGAGGAGGCGGGCGTTCATGTCGTCTATGGGCTCGTCGGGCTCAAGACCCACTGCAAGACCGCCTTGGTGGTGCGTGAAGAAGACGAGCGCATCCGCCACTACTGCCACGTCGGCACGGGCAACTACAACCCGAAAACGGCCCGGCTCTACGAGGACGTCGGGCTGCTCTCCGCCGACCCGGAGCTGGGCGCCGATCTGGCCGAGCTGTTCAACTACCTCACCGGTTACAGCCGCCAGACCCGCTATCGGCGCCTGCTCGTGGCCCCCACCGGGCTGCGCCAGGACGTGCTCGACCTCATCGCCGCCGAGCGGGATGCTCCCGGCGGCTCCGGGCGGATCGTGCTCAAGATGAACAGCCTGGTCGACACTGCGGTGATCGACGGTCTGTACGAAGCCTCGCAGGCCGGGGTCGACATCGACCTGATCGTGCGGGGCATCTGCTGCCTGCGCCCGGGCGTGCCCGGCCTCTCGGACAACATCCGGGCCCGCTCAATCGTCGGGCGGTTCCTGGAGCATTCCCGGATCTTCGCCTTCGGCACGCGCGACCGTCGCCGTTACTTCATCGGTTCGGCCGACATGATGCCCCGCAACCTCGACCGTCGGGTAGAGGCCATGGTGCCGGTCGACGATCCCGATCTGCAGGGGCGCCTACAGGACATCCTCGACGTGAACCTGGCCGACGACACCCTGAGCTGGACGCTCGACGGTGAAGGAGCGTGGACGAAGGTGGACACCAAGGCGGACGTGAACACCCATGCCCGGCTGCAGGAGCTGGCCTTCGAGCGGGCCCGCCGCCGCCGGCCGCCCGAGGAGACGGGCCCGACCGATGGCGGGTGAGAGCCGGACATGATCGAGCGAGAGGTCAAGATGGGCGCATGGGCCGGCTTCGCCCTCCCGGGCTTGGACGGCATCGTTGCGGGCGTCCGGGCCGAGACCCGGGCGCCGCGAACGCTCATGGCGGTCTACTACGACACGCCCGACCTGCGCTTGGCCCGCTGGGGCGTGAGCCTGCGCCACCGGGCCGGCGACGGGACCGGCTGGACGGTCAAGCTGCCCGACGGTGACGACGGGCCCGCCCTCGTCCGCCGGGAGCTCACGTTCGAGGGCCCGAGCGGCATCATCCCCGACGCGGCTGCCGCCCTGGTGGTGGCGTACGCCCGGGGGGCGAACATGGGCCCAGTGGCCCGTATGCGCACGGTACGGACCGGTGTCGACCTCCTCGACACCGAGGGGACGCGGGTCGCCGAAGTGGTCGACGACGAGGTGTCGGTGCTCCACGGCGGACGGGTCGCGGCCCGCTTCCGGGAGCTGGAGGTGGAGATCGGCGACCGGGCGCCGGACGACCTACTCGAGCGCGTCGTCGCCACGGTACGCCAGGCCGGCGCCGGCGAGCCCGATCGGACGACCAAAGTGGTGCGGGCGTTGGGCCCGCGAGCGCTGGCCCCGCCGGAGATCGTCCTCGCCGAGCTGGGCGACAAGCCGACGGCCGCCGCCCTGGTGCGGGAGGCGGTAGCTGCGTCGGTCGTGCGCATCCTGCGTCACGACGCCGGCATCCGCATCGGCGACGACCCCGAGGACGTTCACCAGGCCCGGGTCGGCACCCGCCGGCTGCGGTCCGACCTCCGGACTTTCGCCCCCATGCTCGACGAGGCGTGGCTGACGCCTCTGCGCGAGGAGCTGAAATGGCTCGCGGCGCTCCTCGGCGCGGTGCGCGACGCCGACGTCCTGCTCGATCGGCTCCGGACCCAGACCGCCGACCTCCCGGGGCCCGACACCGCCGGCCTCGCCCCCCTCCTGCGGCGGTTGGCCAAGCAGCGGGAGGAGGCTCGAGCTGCATTGCTCGAGGCCATGAGCGGTCGTCGCTACGTCGAGTTACTCGACGCCCTGGTCGACGCAGCCCAATCGCCGCGGTACCGGGCCAAGGCCGACCGATCCGCGGTCAAGGTCGTCCCCCGCCTGGTGCGACGGCCGTGGAAGCGGCTTCGCACGTCCGTCCATGCCCTGCCCAGCGATCCCCCGCCCGAGGACCTCCACCGCATCCGGATCCTGGCCAAGCGGGCCCGGTACGCGGCGGACGCGGCGACGCCTGTCGGCGGCAAGCGGGCCCGGTCCTTCGCCGCCGCCCTGGCCGACCTGCAGGGGGTCCTGGGCCAGCACCAGGACGCGATGGTGGCCGAGGCCTGGCTGCGTACCGCCCTCGCCGACGCCGATCCTGCCGCCGCCCGGGCCGGGGCCGAGCTGATCGCCTTGGAGCGCGCCGACGCCACCGCCTGCAGGGCGCGATGGAAGCCAGTGTGGAAGAAGGCGTCGGACAAGAAGCTGCGGTCGTGGCTGTGACGCGGTCCCGTCGGTGAAGCAGGATGCCAACGTGGTCCAAGCCGCCGGCGGCGCGCTCTGGCGACGAACGGCGGAGGGCGTCGTGGAGATCCTGCTCGTTCACCGTCCACACTACGACGATTGGACGCTGCCGAAGGGCAAGCTCGAGTCCTCGGAGAGCCACGAGAAAGGAGCGTTACGGGAGGTGGAGGAGGAGAGTCGCCGCGCTGGTCGTCGCCGTGGCTGTAGCCGGGTGATGGCCTCCTCCTGATCCGCCTCGCCCCAGCCGCGTAGCCTTGTGACAGATGCGCATCGCCGCCCTCGACCTC